>JANJTQ010000109.1 GCA_024711005.1 Opitutaceae bacterium
GATTACATCGAGACGTTCTACAACCCGAGGAGGCGCCACAGCTCTCTCGGCCAAATCTCCCCTGTGGCTTTCGAACTGAAACATCAAAAATTAAACACCAAAGCCGTCTGATTTGGTGTCCACTTTTTCGAGGCAAGCCCAAACCAATGGCGCACTCGCATCTGCTCACCGCAGATGTTCCGCGAGCGTATCCGTGAGGGAGGCTTGATTTGGGGTAATCCCGAACGAGCGAACCATCGAGGAATTCCACAAGGGGCGCCCATCAGTGCTTTGCTCTCCAACATCTACATGCTGGATTTCGATACCGCGATGCAGGGGGCCGTTTCGGCGCATGGCGGCCTCTACCGGCGCTATTGCGACGACATCGTGGTCGTGGTGCCGCCTCATGCCGAAGCTATAATCGATCAGTTGGCGACCACTCAAATCGAGGCACTTGGCCTGAATATCAATCCGGACAAAACGACTAAGGCGGAGTTTCCCTCGGGTATCGGGATGCCAGCGAGCGGCGGCAAAAAAACTCAATTTCTAGGCTTCGACTTCGACGGTGTCCGCAGGTTGATCCGCGCCTCCTCACTGACTCGCTACTACGGTAAGATGCGGCGCGGGGTGAACTTGGCGCGACAAACTTGGCGTAAGCAGAATCGTCAAGAGGCGTTGGACGGAAGCCCATTGAGCGGCATGAAGACGAAGCAGCTTTATCTTCGATACTCCTACCTCATCCGCCGTCGATTCAGGAGCAAACCAGACGGTCATGAACGTCAGGGAGAAAACTTTATCACCTACGCTCACCGAGCGGCTGCGACCATGAATGCCCCAGAGATCAAGAGACAGGTGCGCAACCATCTGGCCAAATTGAAAGAAGCGATCCGCAGAGCAAAGGAATGAACGCTGAAATCCGAAGCATGCGTTGCTGTAAGATGAACGTAAGGACGCACGCCTAGAATGGAGACACGGTTTCTCAATTTCCCCCTCCTCAGCCTTCACGATCCCGATGGCGCGGCCAGCACGAGTCTGGACCCTCTCGGGCTCACTCCTCTCGGCGAGCAGCTTGCCGTAGAACTCATCCCCGGCGTGCGCGAGCGCCAATCCCATCCCCGCTACCTCACCGCCATCGCCGTCGCCCACGCGGTCTGCCAGAATTTTCCAGCCGATACTGTGGCGGCCGACGGCGTCAGCGAACCATGGCAAGTTTTCGAGTGGTATGTCGTCGAGGGCCTCGTGCGCTGCGCGAGTGCAGACTCGGACGCCAAGGTGCCCGGCTCCCTGAAAACGAAGAAAGCCATCGCGCAGGGTCTGCCGCTCAACGCCGCCCGTTACCTCAAAACCCCGACGATTTTCGGGTTTCACGGTGTCTATCGGCTGCTCTCCCGCACCTTACGCGTCGAAGAGGCAAACTACTTGGCGGACTTCGGCAACGAGTTGCTGAACGTCTGGCAACAAGAGCGAGGCCTGCCTGGCTTCACCGGCTCCGCCGAGGGCACCGGGAGAGCCATCCGGCAGAGCCTGACCGAAGCAGTGAAGGACGGGCTAAAAGCCGGCGCGACCGCACGCATCTCCACGGGATGGTTTGGCTGGAAGTTTTTCTTCGACCATCTGGAGCCGACCAAGGCCGGACTGAAGGAGGCAAAGTTGATCTGGCACCAGCTCCGCACGGGCCAGACGGGCTTTTGCCGCGAGGTGCTGGATTTTATCATTTCGGGGGAAGGCCGCTCCCTCTTCCATGATCCGGACACCACCGAGCGGATGCTCTACGCTGCCCTCAAGAAAGTGGCGTCGCCCGAGCTACGAGCACGTATCGGAACGATCCAGTGCTACGAGCGTTTTGCCCGCCTGCTGCACGATGCTTTCGAGACCTGCCGCTACGAAATCACCCAGACCCGTCGTGGTGTGCAACCAGCGGTGCTGGCCCAACTGCGGCCGGTCGCAAAGGCCGCCCAAGCGCTGCCCGAGGCCTACGTGGCAGTGACGGAAAGCCCGTGTGATTTTTCTCGGCGCACTCGCTTCGAAAGCGTCTTTGAGACGGTGGCGCAGCAACGGTCGGCGACCGATCTGGTGGTGGCGCTATACGAACACCACCTGCGTATCCAAAAGGCCAAGCCACCGGAGGGCAAAGCCCCGTGGCTGGAACGGCACTATGACGGTTCGCTGCTCATCCGTCCAGAGTATCAACTCGAGAAAGCACCCAAACCGAGCGCCGAGTTCGTGAATCCCTATCGGCTACAGCCGCTGTGGAACTTCGCCCGCGACCTCGGCCAAGTCTAGCCCATGCGCCCGAAAAAGAACGCCGATCCCTTGGGCCATGGCCGCTTGCTTGATGCCTGGATTCCTCCGGCCAAAGCGGGTGAGGCGCTGGGCTGCTTCGCAACGACCTTCACGTTTCAGTCAAAATTCTTCGAGACCGAATGCCTCGGGCGGATGCTTCAGCTCGAATGCGATCCCGACACGAGCGGCGCCTCCTACCTGATCGAACGCGAAGAGAAAATGGCTCGCCTCATGAGCGCGTGTGTGGTTGTATATCGCACGCACGCCCGGGGGCAAAGAAGCCTTCGGTGGGATCTGGTTCCCTTCCGAACCAAGACAGGTATCCTGCACGCCAAGCTTTCGATCCTCCTGTGGCAGAATTGCGCGCGGGTGATCGTGGCCTCCGCCAACCTGACCGAACACGGCTACCGGCAGAACCTGGAGGTGTTCACCGTGTGGGATTTTCACGCCGAGGGCGTGGTTCCATCGGAGCTGTTCAGTGCGGCGGCAGACTTCGCCGCCGACGTCCTCAACCATTGCCGGGAAAAAGTCCCCGGTGGCTCGCCCGCGCTCGAACGGAGCGGGAATTTTATCGCAGAGGCACGCCGACGCGTGCGCGAGTGGCTACCGGACTCGGGCACGACTCCAAAACTGAAGACCACACTCGTGCCCCTGACGCCGAAAAGTGCGTCGGTCTTTGAGCAGTTGAGAGAACTTTGGCCGCGTGGATCGCCCGCGGACACGCTCTCCATCCTCAGCCCCTTCTTTGATCAAGGCCCAGTCAATAAGCCTGCCAAAGCCGCATGGGATCTCCTCCGCCAACGCGGGAAAGGAGCCGAGATACTGTTCTCGGTCGTGGCGGAGCCCGTCCCGGTGTCAGGCAAACTCATGGTTCACGCTCCGGCCACTTTGGTCGAAAGCCTGCCCGACAAAGAACGCGAGGCTCGCATTCTCTTTAAGCAAATCAAAATGCCCGTCGGCAGGGCGCTCCACGCCAAATCGCTATGGATCGAGAACAGCGACTATTTCCTCCATTGCATCGGCTCCAGTAATTTCACCAGCGCCGGCCTCGGAATCGGGGGCGTCCGCAACTGAGAACTGAATGTTGCGTCATGGGCGCGCGTGGACAATCGAGACGAATTCCGCGCCCGCAGTGCTGCGTGGCCGGAACTGGAAAAACAGCGGATCGATACCGAAAACGTAAGCTGGAGTCCGGCCCCCGACATGGAAGACCAGGCGGACCTCCTCACTCCTCTTTTGCCGGACTGGTGCGGCTCGGCGATCTACCTGATGAAGGAGGGCGGCCAAGCCACACTTGAGTTAAGCATGGCTGAAACTCCGCCGCCGGCATGGACGATTTTCGATGAAACCGGCACGCGCACCCTGCTGACGCCAGAAACGTGGACCGCTGGATCGGCGAAGGGCCAGATACAGATACCGTGGCCCGATGCGCGCCCCCCGACCGAACTGCTGGTCCATGTTTCCGGGCAGCCAGGGGAATGTCGCTGGCCGGTGGAAGTGCGGGCGTTTAGCGACCTACCGCCACCTCAAGAGCTGCGCGACCTTTCGCTTGAGCAATTGATGGCGATTCTCACCTCGGCTCTGCCCCTTCATCGCATCCTGCAAAAACTGCTACGGCTCAACAGCGATGAGCCGGCACCAGCCGAGGCGACAGCCGAGGCGACAGCCGTGCTCGATGCCCTCAAGCGCTTCGCCCACGAGAAAGAAAAGCACCTGCTCGAACGCACCAGACGGTTCTCCCTTGCGATGGCCGGTATGCGGCAGCGCTTGGAGACACCAATCCCGTCGGAGGAGTATCTGCAATGGCGGCTCTTGGGCCCTGTCGGCGTGACAAAGGTGGCGGCAGCGATTCTGAAGGAGGCCGGAGCCGACGGAGAAAAGGCGTTTCTGCTCGGTGAACTCGCCCTCGAACTTTCCCAGGTGCAGCCGGTAAGCGATCCGGCCTGCGTGGCGCCCAGCCGGGTGCGTAATGCCATTCGCGACATCGTGGCAGACTTTGAAAAACAAGCCGCGCCTCTGCTGATAGGCACGGAGGACGGACTGAAAAAATATGTGGGCAGCGCGCTACGAAAGGCCCGCTCATGAGCGAATGGCATCCATTTCACTCGGGGATTAACCTTCATGTGCCCGGGCGCATAACCCAGGAAGATGCAGACCGGCAGAACACGAGCGCGGCGGAGATCCTGCGCCGATTGGCCCTCCGTCCCGGAGTCATCCTCGCGGATGAAGTGGGCATGGGAAAAACCTTCGTCTCTCTGGCGGTCGCCGCCTCGGTCGCCTTGAGTGACAAACGTCGTCGTCCGGTTGTCGTAATGGTGCCTTCCAGCCTAAAGGAAAAGTGGCCCCGTGATTTCGCGATGTTCGCCGAGCGCTGCCTCGATGCGACCACTGCAAAAAAGCTAAGATGCGGCTCAGCCGAAACCGGCGTGGAGTTCCTGAAATTCCTCGGTGCTCCAGTGGAGCGACGCTGCCACATTATCTTTCTCACCCATGGGGCCATGCAGCGGGCATTGACCGACCAATGGGTGCGACTCGCAGTCATCCGCATGGCCCTTTACCGCCGTCATGGAACCGACGATCTTAAGCGCTCGCTGGGGCGCTGCCTGGGGCAACTGGTCCGAGGGCTGGGCCAGGTGGACCGGCGAAGTGGCGAAGTGTGGCAGCCACTCCTGTCCTCTCATCCAAGCCAGTGGGCTCAGATTCTGCAAAATGCGGGAATTGCGCTACCCGATGATGACGCACCTGTCCCGGAACATTTGGTCACGGCGTTGGAGAAGATCAGCACGGATGAGGTTTATGAGGCGCTCCAATCCATTCCGATGCGCGATAGTGTCACGTATGACGAACGCGTCAGCGCGACACGGGGTAAGGTCACGACCGCGATAAGCCGCCTTTGGGCCGAGTGCTTGCGCAGCATGAACCTGCGATTGCCCCTTTTGATATTGGATGAAGCGCATCACCTGAAAAATGCGCGCACCCAGTTGGCGTCTCTGTTCCACTCAGGCGAAGCGGCCTCAGATTCAGATTCACTCCGCCCAAAAGGCAGCTTGGGAGGCGTGTTCGACCGGATGCTATTTTTGACCGCGACCCCGTTCCAGTTGGGTCATCATGAACTCTGCTCCGTCATCGAGCGCTTCGACGGCATAAACTGGAGTTCCGCTCAGCCGCCGAGCATCGGGCGCGCCGCCTACCAAGAGGAGTTACAGACACTGCGCGCGAAGCTCGACCGTGCTCAAGCAATGGCGCTGACATTAAACCAAACCTGGGGGCAATTGACTGCGGCGGACCTCACGCTCGACGGCGTGGTCGTTGACGATCCCGACGCTTGGTGGGAAAAAGCGGCGACGTCGTCAGGGCTGTCCGGACTCGGTCAGCAAGTGGTGGAGAGCGTGCGGCGGACGAAGGTTGATTTCAAAACCGCCGAGACGGCGCTGAGACCGTGGGTTATCCGGCACTTGCGCGCGAAGAAACTGGCGGCGGAAACCGGCGAGATTCCGAGGCGAAAGCCTTTCGTGGGTGCAGCTATCACCAATGACGATTCTCAATACACCAAAGGACTACCGGTGGACGGAGCTTCGCTATTGCCTTTTCTTCTCGCGGCCCGTGCCACGCTTTGCCGGCCCGAAGCGCGGCCGGTTTTTGCCGAAGGTTTGGCATCTTCTTACGAAGCTTTTCTCCATACCCGCGAGCAGGTTGGGGAGGCATTGGACGAGGATGATCTCAGCGCAACACCAGATGATGTTTCTAAAAGCCGTGCCCAGTGGTATCTCGACCAGTTGCACGAGCATCTCCCTTTAAAGTCCTACAAGGACTCAGCTTCTCATCCGAAAATTCAGGCGACGG
>JANJTQ010000120.1 GCA_024711005.1 Opitutaceae bacterium
TTTTATCTTGTGTGGCCCCTTTGTGGGTGCGAGCTTGCTCGCTTGTATCAAACAGCGCGACAACGCCCGCTCCCACTCGAACCATCAGATGCGGGGGCCCGCATGTGACACCCGAGGGTTGAGCTAGAGCATTTCAAATTGAACTCCAGGGTAGGGCGTGACCGCCGGGCGCGCCGGATTGGAAGCCGTTCCCCCAGCGTGGATTCGCGGCTGTCCCAGCGGTCCCGCCCTACTTTCAAACAGGAAACGGCTATAGGTTTGTTTGAAATGCTCTATGCGGTTACCTGCCCAGCCGCTCGTAGATGCGGCCGCCGAGGAACGTGGCGCTGGCGCCGAGCTGGCGTTCGATGCGGAGCACTTCGTTCCACTTGGCCATGCGTTCGCTGCGGGCGAAGGAGCCGACCTTTAACTGTCCGGCATTTGTCGCCACCGCGAGGTGGCTGATGAAGGCGTCTTCGGTCTCGCCTGAACGCGCGGATACCACCGGCAACCAGCCGACCGATTGGGTCAGTCGGATCGCCTCGATCGTCTCCGTCACCGTGCCGATCTGGTTCAACTTGATGAGAACAGAATTCGCGGCGCCTTGTGCGATGCCTTCACGGATGCGTGCAACGTTGGTCGTGAAGAGATCGTCGCCGATGAGCTGCACCGAGTTGCCCAGCGCGGCGCGGACTTTCTTCCAACTCGCCCAATCGGTGTCCGCCGCCGGGTCTTCGATCGAGATGACGTGATACTTTTTGCACCACGTGATCATCAGATCGCTCCACTCGGCCGGCGTGAAGGTGCGGTTCTCCAGCTTCAACCGATAGACGTTCGCGTGTTCGTCGTAGAGATCGCTGGCGGCGATATCGAGCGAGAGCGAAACATCACGACCGGGCGTGTAGCCGGCCTTCTCGATCGCCTCGATGATGATCTCAAACGCCTCCTCGTTGCGGGCGAACTCAGGCCAGTAGCCGCCTTCATCGGCGAGTCCGTAATTCTTGCCGCGCGCCTTCATGATGTCGCCGGCGCAGTGATAAACGTTGAAGGTCATTTCGAGCGTCTCGGCGTAGGTTTTCGCGCCATTGGCGATGACGAGGAAATCCTGGATGTCGGTGCGCCAGCCTGCGTGTGCGCCTCCGCCGATGATCTGGATCTCGGGCAGCGGGAGCAGCGTGCCTTGACCTCCGCCGAGCCATTGGTGGAGCGGTTGTTTTTGCGAGAGTGCGGCGGCGTTGGCTGTCGCCATCGAAATGCCGAGAATGGCGTTGGCGCCGAGCCGGCCTTTGTTCGGCGTGCCGTCGAGGGCAATCATGCGGCGGTCAAGGGCTTCTTGGTCGAGCGCGTCGAAGCCGATGAGGGCGGGCGCGAGTTCGCGACGAACGTTGTCCACGGCTTGGCGGACGGATTTTCCGCGCAGGTAAGTCGGGTCGCCATCACGCAGTTCGAGGGCTTCAAACTGGCCGGTCGACGCGCCCGAGGGCACGAGACCGCGGCCGAGTGAACCGTCGGCGAGCGTGACTTCGACTTCGACCGTGGGATTGCCGCGGGAGTCGTAGATCTGGAAGGCGTCGATGGAGGTGATTTTCATGAAGGAGGGAAATGCTGGTTTGGAGGGTAGGGCGGGACCGCTGGGCCCGCCGATGCCGTGGTTCGAGGTATGTGGATCCCACCGGACGGCCCGGCGGTCCGTCCCTACCTTTCGATCATGCTGGATTGGGACGCTGTCCGAGCGCGCTGAACCAGCGGTCGGCGAAGAGCGGGAGAGCGGGAGCGTCGAGGGTATGGGTGCGCACGAAGCGGCGGACGAAGTCCTGTTTCGCGGACGTGAGATATTCGACGGGGCTCTTGCCGTCGACGCGGGCGAGGAGCAGCCAGCGCAGCAGGCGCGGGGTGCGGGCGAGGACGGCCGGTCCATGTATCGGATGTGCTGATACGTAGGCCGCGACGACGGCGTCGTAGAGCGGACGCAGTTCGACCGGGGTCGGCGCGTGGTAAAGACCTTTTAAGAGGAGATGATTGAGGAGAAAGGCGACGTCGAAGGCGGGGTCGCCGAACCAGGCGACCTCGCAATCGAGGGCGACGAGTCGGTCGGGACGCACAAGCAGGTTCTTTGGGCTGTAGTCGCCGTGCACGAGTGCCTCGGCGGTGTCGGCGAGCGCCGCGGCGTCGGCGAGAATGGCGGACTTCAGGTCGGGATTCTTCTCGGCGGTGCTGACGAGATACGGATCGATGCGGAGCTCGCGGAAATTCTTGAGGGTGTCGAAGCGCTCGGCGGCCACGGTGTCGTTGTGCGAGCGGGCGTGGATATCGCCCAAGATGGCCCCGGCGCGAGCGGCGACCGCGGGATCGGTGCGTCCGGCCAGGAGTTCGGTTTTCCAGTTGTCGAAGCCGTCGAGGAATTCCATCGCGAAGAAACCGTCCGCCTCGCCGCCGGCCACGATGGCGGGCACGGCGTCGGGCCGGAATCGCGCGACATAGGCGATGTATGCCTGTTCGTGGGCGTTGCGCGCGGTGTCGGCGAACCAGTCGGCGGCGACCTTGAGCTTGGCGAGGGCGCGCTTCACCACGAAGACGCGGTCGCCGTCGTCGGCCCGGTAGATCTCCGAGGACACGCCGCCGGTGAGCGGCGAGAGCGTCGCGGTGGGTGAACGCAACACGCCGCGTTCGAGCAGGAGGCGGCGGAAAGCTTCGGGATCGTCGGGCATTTCGGGTCAGAGCGGACGGGCGATGGTGGTGGGGCGGAGGTAGTCGAGGTAGGCTTCGGGGCTGTTTACGCCGCCGCCCACGCCGCTGAGGTTCACGCCGCCGTAGGGGAGGCCGTAGCTGAAGACGTTGTGTGCGTTGATCCAGTTGTTGCCGGCCACGAGTTGCGTGGCGACGCGGTCGGCGCGGACAAGGTCGGACGTCCAGATGGAATTGGCGAGTCCGTAGGGCACGGCGTTGACGCGACGGACGGCTTCGTCCTCGTCTCTGAACTTCACGACAAACGCGGTGGGGCCGAAGACCTCCTCGCGGAAGCAGATGTTGTCGTCGGTGCCGGAGAGGAGATGCGGGCGCACGAAGTAGCCGTTGCCGGAAATGAAGGGGTTTTCGGCGGGAATGGCGCGGGCACCGCCGTCCAGGCCTTTCCGGTAGTAGCCGCGCACGCGTTCGCGGTGTTCGGCGCTGGCGAGCGGGCCCATTTGCGTGCTCTCGTCGAGGCCGGGGCCGATTTTGATTCTGGCGAGCTCGGCGGAGACGGCGGACACAAACGCATCGTGGATGTTTTCCTGCACGAACCAGCGCGTCGCCATGCAACAATTCTGACCGGTGTTGAGCGAGAGGGCGGAGGCGAGTTTGGCGGCGGTGGCGCCAACGTCCACATCGTCGAAGATGACGGCGGCGCCTTTGCCACCGAGTTCGAGCTTGGCTGGAATCAAGCGGCGTCCACAGATCTCACCGATCAATTTGCCGACGGTTGTGGAGCCGGTGAACGACATGCGCTTTACGAGCGGGTGTTCGGCGATCGGTTGTCCGCAGGCGGCGCCTGTGCCGACGAGGACGTTGAGCACGCCGGGGGGAAGGCCGGCCTCGTGCGCGAGCTTGGCAAGGTAAAGGCTGGCGAGCGGGGTGACCTCGGAGACCTTGATGACAACGGTGTTGCCCGCGGCGAGGGCGGGACCGATGCCCCAGCAGAGAAGCGTGAGCGGAAAATTCCACGGGAAGATGAAGCCGCAGACCCCGTAGGGCGCGCGGTGTTGACGGGCTTCGATTCCGGCGATGGGCAGCGGCACATCGCGGGCGATGTTGACGGAGAGGTCGGCGAAATAGCGAAAGCAGGCGATGCCGAACGGCACGTCAAAACCGCGCGCGGCGGCGATGGCTTTGCCGACGTCGAGCGACTCGAGTTGGGCGAGCACCTCGAAGTTTTTTTGGAGCAGATCGGCGAAGCGCTGGATCTTCACCGCGCGTTCGCGCACGGGCAATGCGGCCCAGGCGGGGAATGCGGCGTGGGCGGCTTTCACGGCGGTATCGACATCGGTGGCGTTGGCGAGCGACACCCTGGCGATGACTTCACCGGTGGCCGGATCGAATACATCACCGATGCCGGCGGCGCCTGTATGGGCCCGGCCGGCGATGGTCATCGGAATCGGATTTTGGGAGAGGAAGGCGGTGGCGGGATCAAGGAGGGTGACGAGTGGCATGACGTGGTGGGGTTGAAGGAGGAAGCGGCGGTTTGGCGTAGTGCGGAGCTTTAGCCCGCGTGCGGGAGGCGACGGACGCGGACTAAAGCTCCGCGCTACGTGTCGGTCACGTGCGGGCGTAGCTCATTTCGGAGGCGGTGAGCGTCATGTCGTTGGCCAGGG
The DNA here is from genome assembly GCA_024711005.1 of Opitutaceae bacterium. Lineage (GTDB taxonomy): Bacteria > Verrucomicrobiota > Verrucomicrobiia > Opitutales > Opitutaceae > Rariglobus. The sequence goes on from JANJTQ010000120.1 coordinate 4,329, forward strand.
AACGACGGGACGGGATGCCGAGTTTTTGCAGGTCTCCGTGGTAGGCCTTGACCGCTTCCTCGGCGGAAATCTGATCGTCGGCGAGCAGACGAAGGTAGCGGACGAACGTCAGCGGATGCTCGGCGTCTTTGATCTTGCGGCCGAAGAGGGCGACGCGGGCTCCGTATTTTTTGGCCTCGGTGAGGAGCTTGAAGGCATCGTAGGTCGTGCCTGAGCTTCCGCCGAGAATGCCTACGACAAGTTCGGGATCGTAGCCGGCGAGTTCCTCCATCGCCGTTGGGCTGAAGAAGGGGATCTTGAGAAACCTGGGCCAGTGCGCACGACTTATTCCGGCGAGGCAACGGGTGAGCATGTCGTTTACGTAGCCCGGAATTTGGTCGGGCGGCATGCCAGCGTCGGCGATGTTTGGGGCAAAGACTTCGAGGAAATAATCGAAACCCGCGGCGGCGGCCTCGGCGCGGAAGGCGCGGAAGGCTTCGTGGGCGTCGAGGTCGGCGTCGAGGTCGTTGTTAAACGTGATGGAGTAGAGGCCGAGGTTGACCTTGGGCGTACCGGTCCGCGGGGCGGTGACGCTGCCGTATTGGGCTTCCTGAAGCGAGGTGGTGCGAAACGGGCGGGAGGGTTTTTCGCGGTATCTCGCGCCGCGTCCGACCCAGACGTCGGTGGTGTCGTTGGCGCGTATGGCGGGCGTGACGGGCGAATCGACAAAGATGTTTTCGCGATGTGCCAGCACGCTCATCGTCGACGTCGAGGCGAGCATTATGTCGAGCAAACCGGAGCGGGTGAGTTCGCGCATCTGCTCGATGAAGGGCGCCATGCCCTGGTTGGCCCGCTGGCCGGACTTGGGCGGGTAGGTGACGCCGGGCGAGGCGATGCCCCAGGCCATATCGGCGTCCTTGGCATCGGCCAGGATGAAGTCCTTGGCGCGCGAGTCGGCGCGGAGCGAGGCGAGTTTCTGGTCGAGGGTCTTTGCGGGTATGGCCATGAGTGGAAAGGAGGTCGGTGCGTGAGGTTTTAAACGGTGAACTCAGCGAAGGTGCCGGCGGCCCACGCTTGGAAGAACGCGGCGAGTTCGACGAGCGAAGGGCTGCGGGCTTCGCGCACGAAGAAACCCGAGGTGGCCGCGCCGGTGGCGAGGTATTCGACGGGGGTGAGTCCGAGCAGGATCCCGGCCAGCATGCCGGCGTTGAAGCGGTCGCCGGCGCCGACGCTTTGACGAGGGCGAGCGCAATAGGGTCCGACGATGTGGGCAACTCCACGGGCTGTCGCGGAGACGGCGTCGCGGACGCGGTGAATGCCGACCTCGGTGATCGCGAGACGTTCGCGGAGCGAGACGGCCAATGCACCGAGTTCGTCGGTGGTGTCGGCGGACGACGGACGGAGACCGAGCGCGGCGGCGAGTCGGTTGGCTTCGTTGCCGTTGAGACTCAGCACGACCGGGCCGATGCGTTCGAAGCCGGCGAGTGCGGCGGCCATGTCGGCCAGTTCGGCGGGGGCGCGGCTGGCCGGATCGGCCAGATCGACGAAGATCCACGGACGGTGCGTGAACCCGGCGAACACTTCATCCTGGAGCATGCGCCAGCACGCGGTCATGTGCGGATACACGGACCAGCTTGCGAGCACGAGGGCGCGGGCATTTTGCGCGGCGGCGCGATAGCGTCCGTCGGCGAACGCCTGACGCAGGCGGTCCGGCGTGATTTCGGAAAAATGGCTCGTGGAGCACAGCATCAGTTTGCCATCCGAAAATTCATAGGCGGCGGTGCGACCGGGTGCGGTGGGAAACGGGAGCAGGTTGCGGAAGCGCTGTACGATCGGTTCGAAGACCGGATTGCGGACCGGCTCGAAACCGATGCACGCGTCGAGGGGAAAGCCGAGCGCGGCGAGTCCGTCGCCGAGGTTGAGTGAGCAACCACCGGCGGCGACCCGGGTGACAACCGCTTCGCGCAAACCGCTGTGGCCGGCCGTCGAGCTGACCCAGGCGCCGAAGTCGGCGAGACTGCGGACCGGCTCGTAAACGTCGGGAGACTCCCGGCGCTCGACGACGTGGGTCAGTTCGTCGATGAACGCATCGAAGCCGACCAGGACGGGCAGCGCATCAAGCGATGGACGGGCGGCGAGACGCGCCGAGAGTCGGGCTAGATCGGGAACGGTGGACATCAGGGAGGAATTCTAGCGATCGCTGACGAGACGCACGGCGGCGGGTTCGTCTTCCTCGATGCCGGGAAAGCGCGCGACCGCGGAATCGTGATAAATGTTGTCGTTGAAATCGTCGTTTGCGGTGGAGACCTCGCCGATGACGGTGTTTTCCACCGTTGGCCAGAAGCGGTGATAAACACCGGGGACAAGCGTGGCGCGTTCGCCAGCTTCGAGATCGAACGGCACGCCGTTGGGGATCGAACGCGGCACGCCGTTGACCTTCACCGTGAACGGTTCGCCCTCGGGATGTTGTCCGGGGACACCCTTCCAGAGCTCCATGCGCACGCGACCGATCCGGCAGATGATATCCTCTTTCTTCAGACGGTGAGTGTGAAGCGGGATGGTTTGGCCAACCCGCATGTAGATCAATTTTTCGGCATACTCGGGTTCGTCCGCGAGGTTGATGAGCACAATGCCGCAATGCTCGAAATCGCCCGAGCCGCAGTCGGTTACATCCCAACGCGGGTTGGGCGGAAGTGTCCAGCCGGTGCGGGCGAAGACGTCGGAGGCCTCTCGGAAAGCGGCGTTGATGGCGGAGCGTTTCATGCGGGGAGACGGGTTGAGGCATGATTTGCCGACTAGCGGGGCGTGCCAAAATGTGCTTTGTAGTTGCCGATAGATGAAAAGCGTAACGCAGCAGGATATCGCCCGCTCGCTGGGGGTGGCGCAGAACACGGTTTCGCTCGCCTTGAAGGATGATCCGCGGCTGCCCGAGGCCACGCGGGTGCGGGTCGTCGAGGAGGCGAAGCGCCTGGGATACCGGCCGGATCCGTTGGTCGCGGCGTTGATGGAACGCGTGCGTCGGGGCGGACGAGGACGGCGGGCGAGGGGAGTCATCGCCTGCGTGTTGGCCGGGCCGAAGCGGAACGAGTTGGCGGAGCATCCGTCGTTGGTGCGTGCGTTGACGGGCGGGCGCGAGCGGGCGGCCTCGTTGGGCTTCGACTGGACCGAGTTCTGGCTGGCGGACAAGCCGCTGCGGCCGGAGCGGCTGGCGACCGTGCTGGCGACGCGCGGCATTCATGGCGTGCTGCTGCATCCGGCGGAGGGCGCGGCGGGAATTCCGGAGCTCCCGTGGGAGCGTTATGCAAGCGCGGTGCTCGCGCTGCTGGACCGGCGTATTGGCGGATTCCATACATCGTCGATCGCGCCGTTCCGGCACGTCGAACTGGCCTTGCAACAAGCGGCGGCACGGGGAGCGCGATCGGCGGGACTGGCGTTGCCGGTGCGTTACGATCGCATGCTGGAGCGGCTTTACACCGGAGCGATGGCGTCGGCGGGGGCGTTTTTCCCGCGGCTGCGGGTCACGCCATCGCACTTGCCCGAACGCTGGGAAAGACGGGCGTTTCTGGCGTGGTGGCGGGAGCACCGGCCGGAGGTGGTCTTGACGCGTTCGACGGAGCCTTTGACGTGGCTGCGCGAGGCGGGGGTGGAGGTTCCGGCCGACGCGGCGTGTCTGCACCTCGGCTGGCACGACGGACTGGGTGCTGAATGGGCGGGAGTCGATCCACGTGCCGAGGCGGTGGGAGCGGCGGGCGTGGATTTGGTGGCGGAGCAGTTACTGGCGAACGAACGCGGTTTGCCGCAGGACCCGAAAATGGTGCTCACCGCCGGACGCTGGGTGGAAGGGCGATCGTTGGGGGGCTGAAGGCGGAGACCTGAAAACCCGAGATCTGAAACCTGAAGACGGAACGCTGAAGGGGGAGGTATGGAGGCGGGAGGTAGGGACGGACCGCCGGGCCGTCCGGTTGGACGTACGCATGTCTCGGATCGATCATCCGCCGATCAGATGCGGTGGGCCCGGCGGTCCACGCCCTACCTCGGAGTCCGCGGCCTTTATTCAACTCCGGTGACGGGGAGGCCGGCGGGGTGTTCGATGGAGAAACGAAGCGGGAGTTCGCGTTTTTCGCCGGGCTTCAGGTCGAGGCGCCAGGTGAGCTTTCCGTCGGCGTCGCGGGCGATGCCGAGCTTAGGCGGTTGAGCGGTCGCTTCCTCGGGTTTGAGCAACTCACGTTCGGACGGAGCGAGGAGCTTTACGGTGATCTTCTCGTCACGCGCGACCGGGACGGCGTCTTTGATGACGACCCGCTCGGTGGTGCGCTTGTTGTTGGTGAGCGTCACGAGGATGTCGTAGGTGGTGCGACGGCTCTTGGTGGTGAAGCCGGTGTCCTCGGTGAAACGGGAGATAATCTTGCGCTTGATGGAAATGCCCTCGTCGGCGCCGAGGTTCAGCGTGAATTTTTCGCCGGGCATGGTCGTGGCGAGGCGCGAGGCGGCGACGAAGGTGTCGTCGAGGAACACGTTGAGCGCGCCGGCGAGGAAGGGGAGTTCGCTGAGGTTGGTGACGTAGGCGGCGAGGTAGGCGGTTTCCTGGAGTTTGGGCGTGGCCTGATATTGGAGATCGGCGGCGAGCGTGGCGGAACCGAGCGGAACGCGCTGCGGGGTGTTGTCGCTGGCGAGAGTGACCGGCGTGGCGATCTTGAAGGAGGCGCTGGTCGCGGCGGTTTCGACCGCGGCGATGGCGAGGGAGGCGTCGGTGGTGGGCGGAGGCGGCGGGGCGAACTGTTGGGCTTCGGCACTCTGGAGGCGGGCGTCGTTGCTGAAGGAACCGCCTAGCAGTGTGGAAGACGGGTCGGGGCGCCTGGGTTTGGAGGATATCGATCCGACCGACTGGTCGAAGGCCATGGAACTGCGGCTCATCTTGCCGTAGGTGACCGGATGCGAAACATCGACGTACCAGGGCGAAATCTCCGGTGCGGCACCGCCGAGACCGGGACGGGCGGTCGAGAGCGTGAGGGCGACATTGGTCCAGTCCTCGCCGGTGGAGTTGCGCACCATGCCGAAGACGTCGAGTTGAACCTGGCGTTTTTCGGAATGGAGGCGGGCGTCGTAGGCCGGAGCCCAGGAGGCGCCGGACAATCCGTAGCTGAGACTGACATCGAGCTTGCCGGCGGTGGTCGTGGCGAGACGGACGGTGACGACCTTGTTGGCGCGACGACCGGGTTGCTTGCCGCGGAGCTCGTTCAACTGGCCTTGGAGAGCGGTGATTTTTTCGGCGAGGGCGGTGCGGGCGACGTCGAGTTTTTGCGCGGCCTCGTCGAGACGGGCACGTTGGGCGGCGGAAAAGCCGAGGAGCTTTTCGTAATCTTCGAGCGTGGGACGTGGTGGCGGAGTGGCGCCGACGGGGCCGGCGACGGGGGTGGTGGAGGCCTTCTCGATGCTGCCGACGAGGGCGCGTTGGGAGTCGAGGACGGCGCCTTGGTCGTTGAGCGCGCGTTCTTCGCGGCGGAGGGCGAGGAGTTGGTCGTCGAGGGCTTTGAGGCGGGCGTCGGGCTCGGCGGTGACGAAGACGGTGCGGGTGGCGATATCGAGCAAGGAGGCGGCGGTGGTGCCTTCGGCGGAGACCTGCACGGACTCGTCGTTCAGCGACGCGGGCAAGTCGGAGAAGGTGATCTCGCTGGTGCCGGCGGGGACATCGAGACCGGTGGCGACGCGCGTGAGGATGGCGCGATCGGCGTAAACCGTGGCGGCGGTGATCGAGGAAGTGGCGGGGATCGGAGCGGCGAGCGCGGCCGTGGAGGCCAGCGCGACGAAGAGAAGCGGAAGTCGGAGTAGGTTCATGGGTGGATGGAAGCGAAGCGGACTGAAGTGAAGGTGTGGTGAGACTGCATTAACCGGAAAACGATCCAAGGGAGGATTTATCGCGTTGAGTCGAATGCCCCGAAGTTTGCTTCGGCTTGGTTGGGAAGTGGGAGCGCGCGTTCGAGCCAGGTGCCGGGAAAGCGAGCCAACTCGCTCCCACCGGTTTCTCCCCGCAAAAA
>JANJTQ010000131.1 GCA_024711005.1 Opitutaceae bacterium
CGTTTACCCCGGACTTTTGTTTTGGGTGCAGAACCCTTGTGGGAGGTTGGCCCCCTGTTGGGGGGGGCCCCTACCGCGCACGAATGCTGGCTGCCTACGCGACAGGGATTCAAAACAAAAGGCCGCCCTGGGCCCCGTAAACAGCGACCGGGGCCGGCGACTTCAGTTCAACGCGAGAGCGCGGGGAAAGAGCACGTTGTTCTCCTTGTGGACGTGCTGGTGCATGTTGGCCTCCAGCCGCGCAAGGCCGTCGTAGAGGGCTCGGAAGGTGTTGCACGCCCACTCCGGCGGCACGTAGCCGTCGGTCAGTTCGCGGAATTGCGCCAGCGCGGCGCCGGCGTCTTCGTGCTCCTGTTCAAGCAACGTGATCGACGCACGAAGCGCCGCGCGATCATCGGCTGTCGCATTTCCTGAATCCAATTTCCGAATACGCGGAAAAACCGAGTCGTCCTCGTCCTTCATATGGTCGATCAATTCGGGCGCGAACGAGGCGAACACCTCGAAGATCCGCACCAGGCGCGGTTCCTCGGCCCCGTGAACCGCGGCCACTTTTCGCGTCATGAAATCGAGGCGGGGCAGCTCCTCGCGGAGATATGCGTGATGGGCCGCTTCGATATGATCGCACAGAGCGGAAAGCCCCATCGAATCGGCGTCCACCAGCCCGGCGTCGGGCTCGTTATCAAGCGCGTTCAACATAGCCAGCACGGTGGCCGGATCGAGGCCCTTGGCCCGGCACGCCTCGGCGAGCGGCTTCTTGCCTCCGCAACAGAAATCGATGCCGAGCTTTCCGAAAATACGCGCGCGCACCGGGGCGGCGCGAACGAGATCTCCAACTGTGGATTCAATCGTGATTGTATTCATAAGTAGAAAGGCGCCCGGAACCGGAACGGCTCCGGCGCGTGAAATCACCAAGCACCTCCGCGGACAAAGGGGAAAGGCTCTTTCACGGAATTCTTGATACGCATCAAGCCACCGGTGCATTACGGATTGTTCACCGCGCCCGGACGGGCTGACATGGTCTCATGCCCGCCGAAATGTCCGTCATGCCAAGTCCGTCGCCCGGGGAGTTTCCCCGCCAGGCCTTCGGTGTGGCACTCGGGTTTCTCGTAGTGGTGGCGCTGTTGGGAACCGTGTTGCGCTGGCACTCGGTCCAACCGGTTGCGGGGGTGAACTTCGCGTATTTCGTCCATGCCCACTCCCATGCCGCGTTTCTCGGCTGGGTGTTCAACGCGTTCTTCGCACTGGCGCTGCATCTGTTCATTCCATCCGGAAAGATGCGCGTCTGTGCCCGGGTTTTCCTGGTGCTCCAGGTCGCCGTGCTGGGCATGCTCGTGTCGTATCCACTGCAAGGATATGGCGCGATCAGCATTGCGCTCTCCTCCTTGCACATGGTCGCTTCGACCGTGTTCGCCTGGCAATTGTGGCGGCATAATCTCGCCACGCCCGCCGCCCGCGGCCACCTGCGTGTCGCGCTGGGTTTTTGGCTGGCGTCCGGCCTCGGTCCGCTGGCGTTGGGCCCCCTCGCCGCTTTCGGCTTGCGCGACAGCCCCGCCTATCAACTGACGATCTACTTCTACCTGCACGGGCAATACAACGGCTGGTTCCTGTTCTTCCTGCAGGCGGTGTTGTTCCAGTTCCTTTCCCTACGCGGTCTCCTCGCCGGACACGAACAAGATGCCCGACGCGCTCTGCGCTGGCTGGGCTGCGGGACCGTTTTGACCCTGGCCCAGTCGGCACTCTGGCTGCACCCACCCGGCTGGGTTTACGTGATCGCCGGCATCGGTGGCGTGGTGCAACTCGTCGGCTGCTTCCATCTCATGCGTGCGTTGCGCGGCGGGGTCGGTCTCTTCACCGGCGCCGCCAAGGTGCTGGCCGTGATGGCGCTGGGCTCGTTCCTACTTAAGCACGTGCTTCAAGCGGGAGCGGCCTGGCCGGGGCTCGCCGCCTTGGCGACCCACCGTTTCGTTGTCGTCGGCTTCTTGCATTTGGTGTTTCTCGGGGTCGTTGCGCCGATGCTCCTTGCCTGGGCGCTGCACCTCGGGTGGTTGCGCGAGGACGCACTCACCCGGGCCGGACTTGGCATTTTCCTAAGCGGAGCGCTGGTCACCGAAGGGGTGCTTTTTAGCATGCCGCTGGGCTGGTCATTCGGTTTGCCTGTGCTACAGACTCTCCTCCTGGCCGCATTTGCAATGAGCGCCGGAGCGGTGCTCTTATTTGCAGCCTTCCTTTTTTCGCGCTCCGCCATTTCGAAACCACTCTGATGACTCCCACCACCTCGCTTTCCGCCTCACTCGATCTGGGCCTCGTGCGCAAATACTCCGTCGCCGGACCTCGGTACACCTCGTACCCACCGGCAACCCGCTTCACGAGCGATGTCGGCTCCGTCCGCATCGAGGACGCGCTCGCGGAGGACAACGCGTCGCCCGACCGGCCGATCTCGCTCTACGTGCACCTGCCGTTCTGCGAATCGCGTTGCTGGTATTGCGGCTGCACCACGGTCATCACCCGCGATCACGATCGCGCCAACGCCTACCTCGATTACGTGGAAAAGGAGCTGGCGCTCTACGCACCCTACCTCAATCCCCACCGCCCGGCGACCCAACTGCACTTCGGCGGTGGCACGCCGACCTTCCTTACACCGGTCCAGCTTCGCCGTTTGGGCGCCATGCTGCACAAGCATTTCACCTTCGCACCCGACGCTGAAATTAGCGTCGAGATCGACCCGCGTCAGCTGACCCTCGCCCATGTCGAGGCACTGCGTGACATTGGTGCGCGCCGTGCCTCCCTCGGCGTGCAGGACACCAACCCCAAGGTGCAGGCCGCCATTCATCGCATCCAGCCCCACTCGCTCAACGAGCAGGCATTCGCGTGGCTGCGCGGGGCCGGTTTTACGTCCATCAACGTGGACCTGATCTACGGCCTTCCGCTTCAAACGCCGGAGACCATCCGGCACACGATCGCGGAGGTCCTCGCGCTCGGGCCCGACCGGCTCTCGGTGTTCAGCTATGCCCATGTGCCGTGGCTGAAACCGACGCAGAAAATATTCGATAAAACCGGCCAGTTGCCCGACGCCGAGCAGAAGCTCACGATGTTCGCCACCGCCCACGGTCTGCTCACGCAAGCGGGTTATATCGATATCGGCCTCGACCACTTCGCGCGACCGGACGACGAACTCGCCCGGGCCCAGGCCGCCGGCACGCTTCAGCGCAACTTCCAAGGCTACAGCACGCATGCAGGCGCCTCGCTGTACGGATTCGGCATGTCGTCGATCTCCTCCACCCCGGAAATTTATTTCCAAAACTTCAAGACGCTCGCCGAGTACCGTTCCGCAATCGATGCAGGCCGGCTTCCGGTCGAGCGCGGGTTGCGCCTCACGGACGAAGACCGCCGCCGCCGCACGATCATCATGCGCGTGATGTGCGACCGCCGACTGGATTACGCAGCCCTGTCGCGCGAATTCGGATTCGATTTCGCCGCCACTTACGCGCGCGAAATCGCCTCGCTCGCCGACCTTGAGGCCGACGGCATCGTACGCCGGACTGACAGCGGACTAACCGTCACGCCCAGCGGCGCACCGCTGCTGCGCATCGTCGCGATGCGTTTCGACCCGACCAGTTACGGTGCGGCGAAACAGCATTCGCAGACGGTCTGAGAACGTGAGAACGCGGGCGTTTCGACGTCCGCAAAAATCATTCGGATCACCGGAGAAAACTCCGTCTCCGTGATCTGGAAGTGGTAGCGAGCTTGCTCGCGATTCCGATCCTCGCGAGCAAGCTCGCTCCCACGTCGGAATCGGCTGCAAGCCGCCTCACCCAAACAAGCGGAAGGGTGCTTCGGGACGTTCACACCTTAACGAGTAAACTGAAAGGCGGACCACCCCGCTCGCATGCTTCGGGTCTTCGGAGCATCATGCGGCCAGCGCATGACAATACCGCGCGAGTTGGCGGTCGGTGAGATCCGGCGTGCGTTGCAGGACAAAGGTGGCCGAAGGCCGCCAGAGCAACGCGCGCAGCGGCTCCAACAAACGACGAGGCACGTCCGGATCGACCAAGTTTCGCAGGATCGAAAGGGTTTCGCGGGACGCAGGCAGGCCCAACCACTCCAACACCGCAAAAATCCCGCCGCGTTCATGCACGGCGGCCACCTCGTCCCACCGCGGACCACTCGTGCCACGCAAGCTGGCGTGCGCCGCCAAAAAGGAAACCAACGCGGGCGTCTCGTCCAAATCCTCCAACAACCGCGGACACCGCGCCACGATCAAGAGCGCGGCCAGACGTCCGAATCGGAACTTGCCTAGGAAAACCCGTTCCGCGGCCGGCACAAACTCCAGGTAGCGGCGCCACGCCCCGGCATCCACCTGCAACGCCCCGGACGCCAAAACATCCTCCCCCGCCGACGCGGACACCCACCGATCTCCATCGAGACGCTCAAGGCAGGCGTCGGGCCAGACCGTCACCCGATAAAGAGCGCCCAGATGCGACCAGGTTAATTGAACGACCGAGGCCGCAGAGGCGGCTACCGTGCGGGTAACGCGGGCGGTGCGAACCGGGCGGGAGGTGCTGATCAGTTTGCTGCGCGTGGTACGAGTTTTCATGGGACCATCTTACCGGACACGTGGGACATTGCTTGTCCCAAGCCTTGGAATATGCGTTTTATTTTCGCTCGCGCTCCGATCCGCTCCTGCAAGCCGGCTCCTACTTCGCCCCCTCCTTTCTTTGCGTTCTTCGCGCCTCTTGCGCCTTTGCGTTAAAAATTTCCTGTACCCATCCACCATGACAACACCGCGCGCCCAATTATCCCGCCCGCCTCTCGAACGCATGTTGCGTATTCACGACGAGCTTCGACGAGGTGCGCTCGTGAATTGCACGAAGCTGGTCAAGTCGCTGGAGGTCTGCCGAAAAACCATCGTGCGCGACATCGCGTTCATGCGGGATCGGCTGGACCTGCCGATCGACTACGACGCGGGCATCCAGGCTTATCGTTACACGCACCCGGTGAACTCGTTTCCGACCGTGCAGGTGACCGAGGGGGAGTTGCTGGCGCTCCTGGTCGCCCAACGCGCGCTCGAACAGTATCGGGGCACGCCGTTTCACCGGCAGTTGGAAATCGCCTTCGACAAACTCGCGGGCGGCCTGCGGGACAAAATCTCGTTCACCCCCGCCGACGAGTTGCGCGCCGTGTCCTTCAAAAACATGGGCGTCGCCAAGGCGGATCTGACGACCTTCAACGCCCTCAGTGGCGCGGTGCTGCGGCTCAACGAGGTGGAGTTCGACTACCGCAAGCCCGGCGCCCCCAAGGCCGAGCGACGCCGCGTGCGTCCCTACCACCTCGCTCACCGGGAAAACCTTTGGTACCTGGTCGCCTACGACTTGAAGCGAAACAAACCCCTCACCTTCGCCCTGCCACGCATCACCCAGGTGGTCGTAACCAAGGATCATTTTGAGAAACCGGATGATTTTTCGCCCGAAACATTCTTTGCCTCCGCCCTCGGCGTGTTGGGCGGCGACGGCGATTTTCTGGTGGTGATTCGCTTTACGCCCGAGGTGGCCGACCTGGTGCGCGAACGCGAATGGCACGAGTCCCAGGAAAAGCGCGAGTTGCCCGACGGAGGAATGGAGCTGCGATTGAGATTGGGCGCGCTGGCCGAAATCGAACGCTGGGTGCTCGGCTGGGGCGCAGGTGCCGAGGTCGTCAAACCGGCGGCGTTGCGCGATAAAATCCGGGCCACCGTCGCCGCGCTCACCGCGACCTACCGGTCATAAAGCGGCTGCAAGTGGAACGACAGCCGCAGTGCCTCGAAACGCAAGGACTTCGCGAGCGAGTTTGCGCCCGGCGTCCGAGATGGAGACCCGACGACCTCGTCGGGTCTGGTTGGCCGAGCGCGCAAATCACGCCCGCCGTGGTCGTCGGGCCTCCAAGCCGAGCCCCCGCCCAGACGTAACGGCGTAGTGCTAGTTGGCGGCCGCGACGACTTTGACGTCTTCGAGCCACCAGCCGTCCGTCTTGCGGACGAGCATGCCGGTGACGGCATCGCCTTTCTTCGTCGATGCCAGCGCGGCTTCGTCCACCTTGAGCATCATCGTCATGGCCTTCATCACCCCGGGGACTTCCTCGTGCTGGACGAGCAAGGCGGCGCGATCGGACATCACCTCGACGACAACTCCTTTCAGCGAATGACGCGCGGGAGCGTCCGTCTTTCCCGTGCCGGCGGGACCAGTCGCGTCCGCCATGATTGCGATCGTTGAGTCGGCCGACTTGGCGCCTTTGCCGCCACAGGTACAGCCTTCATGAGGAATGCCCAGCGCGAGGGACGGCGCGAAGGCGAGGATGAGCGGAAGAACAGGGATCGGAACTCGAATGGTTTTCATTTTATGGGAGATGATGGATTAAAAACGGTATTCAAAACCCGCATAAAGCGAGCGGCCGTCGCCGGGAAGATATTGCGCGGGCGCGGCGGGGTTAAACGTCTCCACCACGCTGGTCGTCGCCGCGTAACGTTCGTCGGTGAGATTCCGCGCCTCGACGAACCACGAGACACCATGCCGCTGCCGCCGGCCGAGTTTAAACCCGACCAACGCATAGGGATCGGCCGACGCGGTGTTGCGATGATCGACATAACTTTTCACCGGCACCCATTCGAAGGTCGGCCCCGCGTACCAGCCGTCGGCGTTTTCCCATAGCAGTTCACCCCGGACCAAATGAGGCGGGAGGCCCGCGAGCGTGTTGTTCCCATAGGTCGCGTCGTCATCGAACGTAAAGCGTCCGTATGTCCAGGCGCCGCGCACCACGACGCGGTGATCGGGGTGCTCTTTCCAACTCCGGCCGAGCAGATCGGCTTCCATCGCAAGTTCGATGCCTTGATGCAGCGTGCGATCGGCATTGATGGTGCCGGTCGCTCCGGGGGCCGCGGGCGGGGGCAATTGCACCGCGAGCAACTCGTCTTTTACGACGGCGTAATACGCGGAGACATCCCAACGAAGCCAGTCCCGTTCGCCGCGCGTTCCGACCTCGAAGGTGGTCGCGGTTTGCGCATCGTTGGCGATCACCGCCGTGCCGGACTCGCTGAAAGACGGCGGTTCATAACTGCCGCTCACGTTCGCGTAAACTTGCACGTCGCGCGGAGCGTTTTCCCAGCGCAGGCCGAGCTTGGGCGCGAGTTCGTCATAGACGCGGTCATAACTGCTGTTCGGCGGCGTGGCGCCAAACGTGCGACGCGTCTCGCGTCGATTGCGGGAGACCGTGAAACCCGCGATACCCGTGAAGCCGCCGCCCAACGCGAGCTGACTTTCCGCAAACGCCTCGAGGTTGGTGGCGGTATGTTCATCCTGTTGGAGCAACGCGCCGCGGTCGCCCGCGTTGTTGGCATAATTGGCCGCGTGGGTACGACCGCGATTGAAGAACAGACCCGCCCGCAGACGATGATCACGACCGAAAACAGCGGTGGTATTGGTCAGCGTGAGACCGAGCAGCGCGTCGTTGGAGAGTTGATCGATCACTTGGAATATCGGGTGATCGAGATCCTTGTAAGTCCACGCGGCGATCGCGTCGATGGTCGTGTCACCGGTAACGACCGTGGTTTTTCCAGCCACGCGCAACAGCTCGAAATCACGTCTTTGATCGAGCGCCACATTGCCGGGGTTCGCCTGACGTGGGTCGTCTTCGAGTTGGGATTTCGACAGGTTTCCCGGAAGTTCGGAGCGGGTCTTCACCGCGGTCACGTAGAGGCGGGTTTCGATCCTCTCGGAAAAACGCCAGCCGGCATTGGCGAACAGGCGCTGGTTGTCCTGCCCGGCGTGTTCGCGAAAGCCGTCTTGCTGCTGCTGCGTGAACGACGCGTAGGCATCGGTGTTCTTCCGCACGATCCCGCCCGCGACGGTGGCTCGCAAGTAATCCCACGAGCCGACCTCAAGCCGGGCAAGCCCTCCGGACGAATCGCGTCCCGTGCGAGAGATGTAGTCGATGGCCCCTCCAAGTGTGGACGAGCCGTAAGCCAGCGCGTTGCCGCCGCGCCAGATGTTGATGTAGGCGGCCGCGGTGGGTTCGAGCATCTGCATGTCAAAACCGCCGTCGGCGAGGTTGATCGGCACACCGTCTTGCAGCACACGAATACCGCGTCCGTGAAACGTGCGTTGCAGACCCGAACCGCGGATGGAAAGCCGCGCCTCGTCCGAGCCGAAACGAGGCTGCGCAAACACTCCGGCGGACAGAAAAAACGTATCGGCGAGCGTCGACGCGCGTCCGGTCAGATAACGTTCGGCATCGACCACCTCGACGCCTCCGGGCGTGCGAGTCAGGTCGATGCGCGCGGCGGCGATCGTCGGCGCGGTCAGCGAACCTCGTGTCCCGATCACCTCGACTTCATCAAGGAGCACGGGCGTTTCGAGAGTCGTCGGCCGGGATGTTTCGGCGTGAAGCGTAACGGCCGCCGTGGTCCAAGCCACGACGACGGGAAGAGAATAAGAATGCAGGAAAAATTTCATGGAGGATGTTGGGCCGCGACCGGATCCGCACGCGCACGTTGCGCTACGACAGGACGGCCGGCGGCAATGATGCCGGGAGTTCGTCCGCACGACGGCGGACCTGAACGAAACGCGCCGGTTCAGCGCGCTAACCTGGATCAAACCAACGTTTGTGGCGGCGGCACCGGCGGCGGATGCCGCTCGCGGACGGTTGGGGCGAGATCGCACAATGCCCACGTTTCTGCCGGCGACGAAACACCGAAAAGAGCCGGCACCGGTTGACACACCAGCGGGATCTTGCCGAACCCCGTGCCATCGGACGGCAACGCGGCGTCTTGCTGCTGCTTCGCCTCGCTGACGCTTTCACACAGGCCGCATAGGTTGTCCGGCGTGAACGTGAGCTTTACCGCCTGAGCCAACGGCATCGTCTGCGAGTAGTTCGCCAACATGCGGCCCCAGGCGAACGTCTGCACCAAATCCCAATGACTCCCCGTGGCCAGGAGCCACGCGGCGAGCATCGTGATAAGTGAGAGTTTCCTGCGCATCGAGCATCAGGAAGGGAGACTAAACCTTGGCTGGCAACGACAGCCTTCGACGGAAGGCCGCAATCTCGCCGCGGCTTGAGCTACATCAAGCGATTCAGCGGGTAAATTCAGCACACAATCACGATTACCCGCTTCACAAATAAGGGCTTCCGGATATGTTGGTCCCGTGAACCCCGACCCCGGAAAACTCGCCTTGGTGCTGGCGGGCGGAGGCGCGCGCGCCGCCTACCAGGTGGGCCTTTTACGCAGCCTGGCCCGACATTTTCCCGAGTTGAAGTTTCCCATCCTCACCGGCGTCTCGGCCGGGGCGATCAACGCCGCGCATCTGGCCAACAGCCGCGAGCCGTTTCCCGAGGCGGTTCGCGAACTCACCGCGTTGTGGGAGCGCATCACCATCGACCAGGTGTTTCGCACCGACCTGCCGGCCCTCGCGCTCACCATGGCGCGGTGGGCGGTGCGCCTCGTTTCCGGCGGCGTCAACCTCTCGCCGCCTGCCCGCGGCTTCGTGAACACCGCCCCGTTGCGGCGCTTCCTCGAACGCGCCCTCGGTTCGACGGACGGCAGCTTGCCGGGCATCGGCGAAAACATCCGGCACGGGCGTCTCGACGCCATCGGCCTCACCACCACCAACTACACGAACGGCGAATCCAACACTTGGATACAGACGGCGAAACCCGTCAAATGGGAGAGACCCGGCCGGCACAGCGTGACCGCCCGGATCAGCGTCGATCACATCATGGCCTCGTGCGCCCTCCCCCTTTTTTTCCCGGCCGCAAGGATCGGCCACGACTGGCATGGCGACGGCGGCGTGCGATTGACCGCGCCGCTCTCCCCCGCCCTCCACCTCGGAGCCCGCCGCGTCATCGCGGTTTCAACCCAATACTCGGGCCGCCGCCACGCCGGAGCCCTGAGCCAGACACCGCACGACTACCCGGCGCCCGCCACCATCATCGGCCTCCTGCTCGATTCGGTGTTCCTGGACATGCTCGATTACGACGCGCTCAACATCGATCGCGTCAACGCCCTCCTCGAAGCCCACCCCAATCCATTGGAGACCGGGTTTCACCCGGTGAAGCTTCTGGTCATCCGCCCGTCCCGGGACCTCGGCGTGATCGCCAATGAATTCGAACCCGAACTGCCTCGCACGTTCCGCTTCGTCACCCGCGGTCTCGGCACGCGCGAAACCCGCCGGGCCGACATGCTGGCGACCCTCATGTTTCAGCCCGGCTACATCCGCAAGCTGATCTCCCTCGGCGAACTGGATGGTGACCACCGCCGCGACGAGATCGCCGCGTTCCTCGCTCCCGAACTCGTGACCAAGCCTTGATTGCCCTTTGAGACGAACCCCTTCCACGACTACCGGTCATTATAAAAACCACCCCCGCTCACGCGGCCCGTTTCCCCCATCGAACGGAGCCGTCCAACCCCAACGTCAGGCTTGTTCCCATGTCGAATTCACGACGCAAGAATCACTGGCAGAACCTCGATCGCGACCAGGCAATCGCCTGGCAGGGGCGGCGCCTCCATCGCTTTCTGAAAGACTGTGTATTGCCTTTTTCGGTACACTATAAGCGCGTGTTCGAGGCCCATGGCCTCACCGCCGACGATATCCGCACGGTCGCCGATCTCCGCAAACTCCCCTTCACGTCCAAGGAGGACCTGCTGCCCACTCCGGACAACCCGCGCCGCACGCTCGATTTCGTCCTCAAGCCCGATCCCCGCGTCCTCTCCCGGCGCCCCTCCGTGATGCTTCGCGCCCTGCTCCACGGCCGTGACCGGGTGCGCGACGAACTCGACCGCGAATGGCGCCCCGTCTTCATGACCAGCACCACGGGACGTTCCACCGAACCGGTGCCGTTTCTCTACACCCAGCACGACATCGCGCGACTTGGCCTCGGCAGCGGTCGCATCGTCGAGATGGGCGAAGTCCAACCCGACGAGCGCATGGTAAACATGTTCCCCTTCGCGCCGCACCTGGCGTTCTGGTACATGTATTACTCGGGCATCGACCGGAACATCTTCGCGCTCGCCACCGGAGGCGGAAAAGTCATGGGCACCGAGGGCAACCTTCGCGTGGTCCAGAAGCTCAAGCCCCAGATCCTCGTCGCCATGCCCACGTTTCTCTACCACGTGCTCCAGCAGGCCGTGGAGCAGAAGCTCCGTCTGGAAGGCATCCGCCTCCTCGTCCTCGGCGGCGACAAGGTCCCCGATGGCACCCGCCGCAAACTGGGCGAACTCTGCGCGCAAGTCGGTTCGCCCGACGTCAAAATCATGGCGACCTACGGTTTCACCGAAGCGAAGTTCGCCTGGAGCGAATGCCCGATCGTCCCCGGCACGCCTCCGCCCGGTTATCATCTCTATGCCGACCAGGGGATCGTCGAGATCATCAACCCCGAGACCGGTGAAACGATGCCCGACGGACAAGGGGGCGAGATCGTGTGGACGCCCTTGGATCAACGCGGAACCGTCGTGTTGCGCTACCGCACCGGCGACCGCTGCGAACACGGCATCACCTGGGAGCCCTGCCCTTGTTGCGGCCGCCATTTGCCGCGCCTGATCGGGAAAATCTCCCGCGTCTCCGACGTTCACGCCCTCCGCTTTCAAAAGGTCAAGGGCACCATCGTGGACTTCAACGAGCTCGAACGCGTTCTCGACGACTTGCCCGCGCTCGGCGCCTGGCAGATCGAACTCCGCAAGGCCCACGACGACCCGCTTGATCTCGACGAGCTCAATGTCCACGTCTCGCCCGTCAGCGGAAGCAACGTCACCGCCCTCGATCTCGCCGTGCGTTCGCTGTTGCACGCGCACTTCGAACTCACGCCCAACCAGGTCGTCATCCACACCGCCGAGGAAATGCGCACGCTCCAAAAGGTCGGCGTCTCGATCAAGGAACAAAAGGTCGTGGACAACCGCCCCAAGACCGAGCGCCCCGAACGTGGCGACGCGCATCGGCAAACCGATTCCTCAAAGCCCTCCGCCACCCGCCCATGACCACCCCCCTCTACATCGTCGACGGCGCCCGGACTCCCTTCTGTAAGATGGGGACCGATCTGGCCGCCGCCGACGCCGTGGACCTGGGACGCACCGCCGCTTCCGCCGTGCTCGCGCGCACCGGTCTCGATCCCGGCCGGATCGATGAGGTCATCTTCGGCTGCGTCGGTCAGCCCATCGACGCGGTCAACATTTCCCGGGTAATCGCCCTGCGCGCCGGAGTGCCCGTGCACGTGCCCGCGATCACCGTTCACCGCAACTGCGCCTCCGGTTTCGAGGCGGTCACCCAGGCCGCCGAAAAAATCGCCGCCGGGCGCGGCAACATCTTTCTAGTCGGGGGTACCGAGAGCATGAGCCATTACCCGCTGCTCTACTCCGACCGCGCCGTCCGCCGTTTCACCACACTTTCCCGCGCCAAAACTCTTCCGCAAAAACTCGCCGCATTTCTGCGGTTTCGTCCGTCCGATTTCGCCCCGCGCATCAGTCTGCAACTCGGCCTCACCGATCCCATCTGCGGACTCAACATGGGCCAAACCGCCGAACTGCTCGCCCGGGACTGGAACCTTTCCCGCGACGCCCAGGACCACTTTGCCCTGCACTCCCATCAACGCGCCACCGCCGCCCGCGAACGCTTCGCCGCCGAAATCACGCCCACGTATCCCGCCACGCGAGAACCCCGCGCCGTCACCGTCGACAACGGCGTGCGGGAAAACCAGACGCTCGACGCCCTCGAAAAACTCCGCCCGCTCTTCGACCGGATCGGCGGCACCGTCACCGCCGGCAACGCGTCCCAGATCACCGACGGCGCCGCCGCGCTCCTCGTGATGAGCGAAGCCGCC
Organism: Opitutaceae bacterium; assembly: GCA_024711005.1. Lineage (GTDB taxonomy): Bacteria > Verrucomicrobiota > Verrucomicrobiia > Opitutales > Opitutaceae > Rariglobus. The sequence goes on from JANJTQ010000131.1 coordinate 12,835, forward strand.
GTCCAGCGCACCGGATTCGCCCCGCTCGGCCGGCTCGTCGATTACGCCTACGCCGGCTGCGAACCCGCCCGCATGGGTCTTGGCCCTGTGTACGCCATCGCCCGCGCCGAACAACGGACCGGCCTCCGTCTGGCCGACGCCGACCTCATCGAGATCAACGAGGCGTTCGCCGCCCAGGTCCTCGCCTGCCAGGCCGCCGCGCGCTCCACCGAGTTCGCTCGCGATCACCTCGGTCTTGACCACGCGCTCGGCGAGATCCCCGACGAACGCCTCAACGTCAACGGCGGAGCCATCGCCCTCGGCCATCCCGTCGGCGCCAGCGGCGCGCGCCTCATCCTGACCGCTCTCAAAGAACTGCACCGCCGCAAAGCCCGTCGCGCCCTGGTATCCCTCTGCGTCGGCGGCGGCCAAGGCGGTGCCCTCTGGCTGGAAACAGCCTAGCAACTAGTCCCTGGCCACTAGCAACCAGCCCTGATGAACATCACCCGCCATACAGATCCCGAAGGCGTTTGCACGCTCACCTTCGATCGCGCCGGGTCCTCCGCGAACGTCTTTGATCGTGCCACCCTCGACGAGCTCGACGCCCATCTCGCCGCCCTCGAAGCCTTGCCCGATCTGCGAGGCGTCATCCTTGCCAGCGCCAAGGACAAAATTTTTATCGCCGGCGCCGACCTCCACGAATTCGTGTCCGAACAGGGCACAAGCGCACCGTCCGCGGGATCGGCGACCACGGACACGACGCCCGCGCCGCTCCAATCCCTCTCCGCCATCGTCGATCTCGGTCACCGCGTCTTCACCCGTCTCCAAACACTTCCCGCGCCCAGTGTCGCCGCCATTCACGGCGCGTGTCTCGGCGGCGGCTGCGAACTCGCGCTCGCCTGCGACTGGCGCATCGCGTCCACCGGCAAACCGACCAAGATCGGTCTGCCCGAAACCCAGCTCGGCATTCTCCCCGCCTGGGGCGGCTCCGTGCGCCTGCCCGCCCTCATCGGACTGCCCGCCGCGCTCGCAATGATTCTTCCCGGCCGCCAACTCGTCGGCGTTCAGGCGCGCAAACTCGGTCTCGTCGACGAACTCGCCCACCCCGAATACCTCCTCGCCGCCGCCCGCAAACTCCTCGCCCGCGGCAAGCGTCCGCCACCCCGGTTTCGCGCCGCGCACCTCCCGCTCGCCAAACAGCTCGTCTCCGCCAAAGCCCGCCGCGAGGTCCTTGCCAAAACCCGCGGCCACTACCCCGCCCCGCTTAAAGCCATCGAGGTGTGCACCGCCGCCCTCGGACTTCCGCTCAATGACGCACTCGCTCTCGAAAAAACCGCCTTCCTCGAACTCGTCCGCACCCCCGAGTGCCGAAATCTGTTGCGCATCTTTTTCCTCCAGGAGCGCGCCAAAAAACTTCCCGCGCCCGCCGGCTCCACCGCGCGCCCCGTGCACCGCGTCGCCGTGATCGGCGCCGGCGTCATGGGTGCCGGCATTGCGCAATGGACCAGCGCGCGCGGCCTGCCCGTCATCCTCAAAGACGTCGCCCCCGACGCCCTCGCCCGCGGCTTGCACACCGCCGCGTCGCTCTTCCGCGAGGCCGCGAAACGCCATCTCTTCACCGCCGCCGAAGCCACCGCCGGACTCGACCGCATCACGCCTTCGCACACCGACATCCCGCTTGCGTCCATCGACCTGGTCATCGAGGCCGCCTTGGAAAAACTCGATGCCAAGCAGGCCATCTTCCGCGACCTCGAAACCCGCGTGCGCCCCGACACCGTCCTCGCTACCAACACCTCCGCGCTGTCGATCGACCTCATTGCCCAACCGCTCGCCCATCCGGAGCGCGTCATCGGTATCCACTTTTTCAATCCGGTCCACCGCATGCAGCTCGTCGAACTCGTGCGCGGTCCTCGCACGTCGCCCGACACGGTCGCCACCGCTCTTCAGTTTGCGAAGGCACTCGGCAAACTCCCGATCATCGTAAACGACGCCCCCGGCTTCCTCGTCAATCGCATCCTCATGCCCTACCTCGTCGAGGCCGTGCGACTGTTCCGGGAAGGTCACTCCCCCGCCGCCATCGACCAGGTCATGCTTGATTTCGGCATGCCGATGGGGCCGCTGCGTCTCGCCGACGAGGTGGGCATCGATATCGCACTCCATGTCGCCCGAGACCTCGCCGCACGGCTCCCCCATCTCGCGCCGCTCTGCGCCACGCTTCCGCGCATGATCACGCAGAAGTGGCTCGGGAAAAAATCCGGCACCGGCTTCTACCTGCACCGCCCCGACGCCCGTGCAGCGAAACCCAATCCCAACATCGACCTGCTCCGTCCCGAGCCCGTCACCCCCGATGTCAACCGCGAGGCACTCCGCGATCGCCTCGTCTTGATCATGATCAACGAAGCCGCGCGTTGCCTCGCCGAAGACGTGGTCGCCTCGCCCGAGGATGTCGATTTCGGCATGATCCTCGGCACGGGTTGGGCGCCCTTCCGCGGCGGTCCGTTGCGTTACGCCGATTCCCTCGGCGCCGCCGTCGTCGTCGCCCGCCTCGACGCGCTGGCCCGCGATGTCGCCCCGCATTTCGCACCTTGCGATCACCTCCGTGAAATGGCGCGCACCGGCCAAACCTTTTATTCCGAAGGTAGGGCGGGATCGCCGGGCCCGCCGCAATCCACCGATCACGCGCGCCCAACCGGACGGCCCGGCGATCCGACCCTCCCTCAATCATGAACACCACCGACGACACTCCGGGCACCATCGACACGTCGAAGATGACACAGGGCCAGCGCGAGGCCCTCGAAATGACCGAATCCGCCCGCGCCGAGAGCGGTTACCGCAGCTTCGCCGGCGATCTCTTCATGGGACGTTTCTCGCTCGACCACATTTATCCGTTCCCCCTCCAACCCGCCGCCGACGTCGAGGCCGGCCAGCCGTTTCTCACCGAGCTCGAACAGGTCCTCAAAACCGAAGTCGACGCCGACCAGATCGACGCCGACGGCGAGATCCCCGACGCGCTAATCGAACGCCTCGCCCGCCTCGGCGCGTTTGGCATCAAAATCCCCAAGGAATACGGCGGACTCGGTCTCTCGCAGACCAACTACTCCCGCGCCGCCCAACTCCTCGGCAGCGTCGACGGCAACCTCACCGCCCTGCTCTCGGCCCACCAATCCATCGGCGTGCCTCAACCGCTCAAGCTCTTCGGCACCGAAGAGCAAAAGCGCAAATACCTGCCACGAGTCGCGAGAGGCGAAATTTCCGCCTTCGCCCTCACCGAGACCGGCGTCGGCTCCGACCCTGCGCGCATGGAAACCCGCGCCGAGCCCGACGCCGACGGCGAGCACTGGATCCTCAACGGAGAAAAACTCTGGTGCACCAACAGCCTCAAGGCCGGCGTGATCATCGTGATGGCGCGCACGCCCGACAAAATCGTTCACGGCAAACCGCGCAGCCAGATCACCGCCTTCCTCGTCGAGATGAACACGCCCGGCGTGGAGATCGTCACCCGTTGCCACTTCATGGGCCTGCGCGCGCTCTACAACGGCGTGGTGCGTTTCACCAACGTCCGCCTCTCCCGCGATACGATTGTCGGGGGCGAAGGTCGTGGCCTCAAAGTCGCGCTCACCACCCTCAACACCGGCCGCCTCACCATCCCCGCCGCCTGCATCGGATTCATGAAACGTTGCCTCGGCTACTCGCGCGATTGGTCGGCCACGCGCGTGCAGTGGGGCTCGCCCATCGGACAACACGCCGCCATCGCGTCCAAGCTCGCCCGCATGGCCGCCAATACGTTCGCCACGGAAGCGATGGTCATGCTCACCTCCGCGCTGGTTGATCGCAAAAACGCCGACATCCGTCTCGAAGCCGCGATGTGCAAACTCTGGGGCAGCGAAGCCGCCTGGCAGGCGATCGACGACACCATGCAGATCCGTGGCGGACGTGGCTACGAAACCGCCGCCTCGCTCAAAAACCGCGGAGAAAAACCTGTCCCCGTCGAACGCCTGATGCGCGACAGCCGCATCAACCTTATCTTCGAAGGTTCGTCCGAGATCATGAGGCTCTTCCTTGCGCGCGAAGCGCTCGACCCGCACCTCAAGGTCGCCGGCGCCGTCCTCGACTCGCGCCAGTCCGCCGGAAAACGCCTCGCCGCCGCGCTCAAGGCCGGCGGCTTCTACGCGCTTTGGTACCCCAAACTCCACCTGCCGGTCGGCGGCGTGCCCTCCGACCTGACGCCCGCCTGCAAACCCGCACTCGCCTACGTATCACGCACGAGCCGTCGGCTGGCGCGCACGCTGTTTCACGCAATGGTCAAAAACGGCCCGAAGCTTGAGCGTCGGCAACTGCTGCTCGGCCGCATCGTGGACATCGGCACGGAACTCTTCGCGATCACCGCCACCGCGCTCTATGCCGACGCGTTGATCAAACGCGGAAACACCACGCATTTCCGCGAGGACCTGGAGTCCCTCGTGAAAACCTTCACCGCCCAATCGCGCGGCCGTATCGCCGCCTCCCTCGCCAGCCTCGCGCACAACCACGATCACGAAGACTATACATTCGCCCAAACACTCCTCGACGAAACCCGCCACGCCGGCCTGCGCGACGGAATCGTATAGCAGGTCAGAAAGGAAGACGGACACTCCTGGATAGCGCGGTTCTGCAGTGTGTAGCCACGTCCATGTCGGGCTTGCTCCGGAATTCGGGGCGGATTTTGAGCCACGCGGCCGACACGGCCGCGGCTACAACTTTTTTCGAAAATTCAAATAGAGTCATGGCCGTCGGGCTGCAGTGAAGGATTAATATCACCCGCGGAGGCATTGAAAGCAAAGGGCCAAGTCGACGCGTCTGCTACGGTGACGAAATACGGTAGAAGCGTTTTGGGTAAGTTGTGATGGCACCGGGATCAGTGATCCGGATCTCCGTCCCTGTCCCGGTCACACTCGAAAGCGGTGACCACGTTGCGCCCACGAGGTTGTCGGTCACTTCCACCCGATAGCTTTTGTCAGCCACGCTCTGGAAGGTGATTTCGATATCGTCGCCGCTGACTTGAATCGCGGAGACATGAAAATAATCGGAACCGTCGCGCGGGTTTGTCCCCGCAATGTATTCCTTCAGATCAGTCATGCCATCACCGTCACCATCGGTGCTCGCATTGCTACCGTCACTCGGGTTCGTCCCGTATTGGGTCTCCCACGAATTGGGCAAACCATCGTGGTCGGTGTCATAGGCGTTGATCAAGGCAACGCCGGTGCCGTCGGTGATGACGGCATTCGACGGGTTGCCGAGTGCGAGCGAAAACATTGCGTTGAGCTGGTCGAGAACGCCGCCGTTCACCGTCACCGGCACGGTTTGCGAAGTGGTCCCCGCCGGGAAGGTAACGGTGCCGCTCGTGGCGACGTAGTTGGTTTCCGCAACCGCGGTTCCATTGGTCGTCGTGTAGTCAACCGTCACGACACTCTCCACCGCTGCCGACAAGGAAATGGTAAAGGTCGCCGTCGACGTTGCTCCGCCTTTTGGCTCGTCGATGATCACATCGGAAACGGTCACGTCAGGCGCCTGCTGTTGCGGCACTACGAACGGATGCTCCGCCGTGATCGGGTTCATCGGAAATCCGGGAACCAAGCCGGTGATATCTCCGCGATTATCGTAGATCGCATTATCCGTACCGGCCTCCGCTTTCGTTGTGGCGGCGGCCAACGCAGTCGTCGTCTTGCTCGGCCCGGGGCATCCGGAGAGATAGGTGATCGTCACCGAGGATGTCGCCGGCGTGTTGGAGGTAATCCGGACATGCGTGGAATCAATAATCTCGGTGCTCGCCGGAACCGCCATGGCGCCGTCGTCCACTTTGATTCTGAAGCCCGATGGAGGACCACCCGCGGCAGTGACCAGCGCGGTTCCACCATTTGGTTTGATGACCAGATTCACGGTGGTGACGCCGTTCCGCACCTTCCACGAACTGTTGAGCGTATCCACTTCAGGACCGACACCGCTGTTCGGAGCTGCGCCGACCGCGTGTGCAAAGGTTTGGGCCATCCGGCTCGCCAGCAAGCCGTGGCCCGCGTCGTTCTCGGTCAGGTGTGTCCCATCGATCGTGGTGTTGTCCACGACGACGCCAAGCAGTCCGACCGGTTTGCCTTGGGCGGCGCGGGAAGCGGCCCAGGTCATGTCTTGCGAGCGAACCTTGTCGCGGTTTCCGGCGTTGTTCCAATCGCCGTTGATCGGGAACACGTAGAACATGTATTTCCACGGTCCGCCCGGGGCGGTCTGCACCGCCTCGTCGTAGCGCGCGAGGAGCTCATCGAGCGCGGCGTGCCGCTCCTCCGTGGTGTGGCCGACATCGCCCTGGCCGTTCCCCCACACACCGATCTGCGGACGGTTCCGTTGAATGAAATGTTTCCAACGTGCCCACCGGTCGCTGTTGGGTCCGAAGGACGACAACGGCGATCCGCCGACCGCGAAGTTGCCCACACCCACCGGGCAATCCGCCATCAAGGCCAGCCGCTCTTCCATCCGTTTTGTGCCCCAAACAAATGTCCGCTTGTTGCCGGTTACCGGAAAGGTCCGCCAACCCTGAACCTCCGAGTTCTCCTGCAAACCGCCCGTGCCCTGGCTCACATGATAGAAGCCGCGCATGTAGCCGACCACCCTCGGATCGAAACTCCGGTCCGGTCCATTGTCGTCATGGAAACGCTGGATGATCGACTGCCCGCCGAGACTGGCGACGACGCCCACGCACCACTTCCGCAGCAACCGCCTCTCCGCGGTCCAGTTCCCATTGCCATCCTTCCAAGAGACCTCGCCGTCGTAGTCCGCGAACGCAGCGGGAACCCCGGGGATGTCGCCGATCCAGGTCTGGCCGTTCCGCACATTCGCGGCGACCGTCACCCAATCCACGATGATGTCGGTGGAATTGGTGACCGGAAAAGGAGCATTCCATTTCACGACTCGCATCCGGATGTCGGTGGCGTTTCCGATCCGCGTTCCCCAGAAACGCGCCTTGGTCGTGGTGGCGGGAGGCGGATCGCGCGGGAATACCTGCCCATAACCATCCATGTCCACGATTACATCGTCGTTCACGGTGGTCGGCAAAATCGACGTCGTGACTGTGGCGGTCGCCACAACAGTCCCCGCCTTGCCTGCGACCAGCTCGTCGAGAAATCCATTCGTCACCGTACCGGGGTAATAGCGATCGTCCCGGGTCGCGTCGAACTGAAGCACGTCGGCCGCATGCGCGCCACTAAAGAGACGTTTCATTTGCACGGGCGTAAGACACCCGCCGTTGTAAACCACCACACCCTGCATCGCATATTTCCACGTCGTGAACGGCTCGCTCGTTGGCTGGTTGACGAGGGCTGCGGAGCCGAGGCGAAACGGTTTGTTCGTGATGCCCTTGAAGGTGCTGGTGACGGCCCCGCTATCCATCACGCGCGGCCCCGCATGATCCACGCTCCAAAACTCCACGACTCCGCCGCGACGCTGGATGACCAGTCCGATGGCCCGGTTGTTGTCCAATCCTCCCTGGCTGATCAACGGCTTGATATTGGAGCCGATGGAGATGCCATAGAATTTCGCCGTGCTAATGCCCGACTTCGGATCTCTTGAAGCCACGGTGGTGCCCGCATCATCCCGTCCGGTGACCACAAAGGAGTTGGTAAAAGCGCCCGTGCTAAATGGGTTTGCCCACTGCGCAACCCAGGTGAGCGCAAGATGGCCGGTGTTCGCGAACAGCGTGTTAGAGGGGTCTCCAATACTAAAAATGGTGCCTGCGTCGTGGTCGTTCGTCGGGGCGATGGTCGCGATGTAGATGCTCCAATCACCGTCGGGATTCAGGGTGATATTCGGCAGATCGATCCGGGTCGATTTCACTGCTGCCGCCGGAGCGGGACGCTCCAGCACAAAGGGAGTCGTGGGCCCGGAGCCGACACCGACATTCGGATTTGGCAGAGCACCGCCGGCAGGAACCGCCGCCGCCGCAAAGGGAACAGCCAAGAGGAGTGCCGCGAAGAAAACGGGCATTTTTGTCATCGACTGGTCAGCCTCAGGAAGGGCCAGCGCCAGTCAAACGGCCCTCTTTACCGAGTTATTTGACAGTCATATGGAGCAATCCCTCGAAGCATACCTCTGGATCTTATCCGAGCAGGCTGTATCGGATTATCTTTCGAATGGGTCACGGAGCCGAGCCGGAGCGCGGACACGGAGGGCACGGAGGAAAGGCCGTCAGGATTCCATGGGTGCTGATTGACCCTGTGCACTCTGTGTCGGAGCTCTGTGTTTTCTGTGACGAAAAACCCTAGGCGCTGTCTTCAAAATAGACCGATGCTAAGTGAGTGGGAAGCCATGCTCGGCCAAGGCGCCCGAGGTGGAGGCGGGCCAGCGGCCCGTGCCAC
>JANJTQ010000185.1 GCA_024711005.1 Opitutaceae bacterium
CCATGCCGAGCCAGGTCATGCTGTCGTAGATCAGCTTGAGGAAGGCCTCGCTGTTGCGCGCCTGGTCGGTGTCCTCGATGCGCAGCACGAACACGCCGCCGGTGTGCCGGGCGTAGAGCCAGTTGAACAACGCGGTACGGGCGCTGCCGATGTGGAAAAAGCCGGTCGGGCTGGGGGCGAAACGGACGCGAACGTGAGACATGGTGAACGTTAAAATCTTGTGGCTTGTGGCGCAGGTAAAAGGGCAGCAAGAAGCACGGCATGGTTGCTGTCAAAGCCTCCGCATTCGACCCCGCCGGGTTCGCCCGCCGTTTTGATGCCGCCGCGCGGGACCGCGGGTTTCGCGCCGAACCGCTCGTCGAAGTCGCCGGCGTGCCTTTGGTAGCCTACACCAAGCGCACTCCCGGTCCCCTCCCGCGCATTTATGTGTCCAGCGGCATCCACGGGGACGAACCGGCCGCGCCCGGCTCGCTCCTGCACATGCTCGAGGGAGGCCTGTTTGACCATCGCGCAACCTGGTTTCTGTGTCCGTTGCTCAATCCGACCGGGTACGTGCGCGGCACGCGGGAGAACGACGCAGGTATCGACCTGAACCGCGACTACCTCGACCTGCGCAGCATCGAGGTCGCCGCGCATGTGCGCTGGCTGCGTCGTCAACCCAGCTTCGATATCACGTTCTGCCTGCACGAAGATTGGGAGACGCAGGGGTTTTATCTTTACGAACTGAATCCCGACGGCCGCCCCACCCTTGCCGAGGCGATGGTCGCCGCCGCCGGCCTGCATGGCTCGATCGAAACCGGTGCGGTGATTGACGGACGCGAGACTCACGCGCCGGGAATCATCCGCCCCGACAGCGATCCGCTTCTGCGCGAACGCTGGCCCGAGGCGATTTACCTGCTCCGACATCATTGCCGGCTCGGCTACACACTGGAGACCCCGTCGGTGGCGCCCTTGGCTCAACGCTTCGTCACGCAACACGCCGCGGTCGCGGCGGCCTTGAACACATTCTTCAAGTCGTAGGAGCCGACTCCGGAGGAGGAGCCTGCTCGTCACCGGAGGCGGAGGGTGTCTCGGGCTTTGCGTCGGCAGCGGATTTTTTCCCGCCGCCGACCAGTACGCTCAACTGCTCCTGGATCGACATGAAGAACTCGGGGTTCAACTCACCGGTCGGCACCGCATAGATAAGTTTCGTCTTGGCATGCTCGAACAGATTGCGCGCGCCATCGGCCGAACGGCCCTTCGGACGCAGGAGTTTTTTGCGCTCCAGCATCAACGCGAGAAACTGCACCAAGCGTTCGTTTTCGGGGGCGATCTCGTTGGCCGGATCGGCCAGGGTCACAAAAAGATTCTCGGCCGTGAGCTTCAGTTCGCGGTCGGGATTCTCGCCGACCTTGCGGGGTTTGAACACATGGCCCCAACTGCACGCAACGAACCCGGGAACCGTGAAGTTCTCGCGGGCCGATTCCAACACGTCGTAACGAACAACCTCGTCGGAGGTTTCGCTGCGCACCAGGAAACTGATCACTCGCTCGCCTTCGACAAAGGGGGTTCCGGTGACAAAACACGAGGTCGCGAGCGGCTGCAGATTCAATTCCATAGGCTTTCTTGTTTACTTCCACAGGGGGTGGACGCTAGCAAATTTGCGCCCCCGCACGAATGAACGGACGTATCATCGCAATCGGCGACATCCATGGTTGTCACCAAGAGTTTGCCGAGCTGCTTGACCGCCTCGCTCTCACCAAGGACGACCGTTTGATTCTCGTCGGCGACTTGGTCAACCGCGGGCCCGACAGTTGCAAGGTGATCGACCTCGCCCGCCAGCACCGCGCCGTGTCCCTGCTCGGCAACCACGAGCTGCGCCTGCTCACCTACAAAAAAAACGGGACCCCCGCCTCCGCCATCGCCCGCGAGACCGACGCCGACACGTTTCGGAAACTGCGGCCCGAGGACTGGACCTACCTGGAGGAGATGCCCCTCACGCATTATATCCCGGAATTAAACACCGTTTTTGTGCATGGCGGTTTCCTCCCCGGCGAACCGTGGCAACGCCAGCCCGCGTCCGTGGTGACGCACATCCAATCCATCAAAGCCGACGGCAAACCCTGCAAACGCTCCGATGCCCCCTACGCTCCCGCTTGGGCCGATCTATGGAACGGTCCGCCTTTTGTCGTCTACGGTCACACTCCCCGCCCCGAGGTCTACAAACGCAAGTGGTCCGTCGGCATCGACACGGGCTGCGCGATGGGCGGCTGCCTCACGGCCTACATTCTTCCCGAAAAACGGTTCGTGCAGGTGAAGGCGCGTCGTCGTTATTACTCTTAAGGGACTCGGATGAAACTAAACTACCCATTCTGCTTGGCCTTGAAGCGCGATCCGGCGTCACCGACTTCGGTCATTTACCGCTGGTAAACTCCCTTGTCGGCTCCTTGGCTGGCACTCCTATTCCGGCGCAGCTTCGGCACTTTAGTTTCGTCCGAATCCCTAACTCACCATGGCTTCCCCTTCTCCTCTTTCCGGCGTCCTGCTCCTGTGCATCGACCTCCAGCCCGCGTTTCTCAAAGTCATCCAAGATGGGGACACCCTGCTGAAACGCTGCGCCTTCGCCATCGAGGCCGCCGTGGGACTCGGCATGCAGGTCGCCTTTACCGAACAGCTTCCCCGCAAGCTGGGCGGAACCGCGCCCGAGCTGCTCGCGTTGGCTCCGGACGCGGCCGTGCACGCGAAAAGCACGTTTTCGGTCTTCGCCGATGATGGCATCAACGAGACGCTGCGCGTCAACGGCCGGGCACGGATGACCACGGACGCGACGCTGCTGGAGCCTCTGGCCATGCAGGAGAAGGCGCCGAAGCTCGGCCTGGTCGTC
>JANJTQ010000186.1 GCA_024711005.1 Opitutaceae bacterium
TACGTGAAGTTCGACGTGGAGTGCGGGGAGATTCATCACTTCGGCACGCACCTGGGCGGCAACTTGCCGGCGACGCGGTGGCCCGTGGTGAAGGCCGGTGTTCCGACCGATGGCGCGAAATCCTTTTGGTCGAGCGTCGAGCCTTACGGGACCGCCTGGACCTGGGATTTCTACACCTACTGGTGCGAGATGCGCGGGAGTCCGCCGCGGGGCCGGACTTGGGGCAACAACTTCATTCGCGACCCGCGGAACAAGGTGGAAAAGGGCCGGTGGATTTGCGTGGAGCACATGATCAAGATGAACGATGTGGGCGACACCAACGGCGAGCAGGCCTTGTGGATCGACGGCCGCTTGGTCGCGCATCTGGGCAAAGGTTTTCCGGAGGGGCTCTGGACTTACGACAAGTTCAAGCCGGACCAGGGCGGCGAAGGCATTCGCTGGAACGCGGAGCGCGGTGGACCGGAACGCTTCAAGGTTCCGGAGGGAGGCGCGCCGTTCGAGGGCTTCCGCTGGCGCACGGTCAAGGACCTGAACGTCAATTTCGTCTGGCTCTACATCTACACCGAGAAGCCGGCGGGCCACCGCATCAAGGTCTGGTTCGACGACGTGGTCGTGGCAACCGACTACATCGGGCCGATCTCGAGCCGGTGAAAACCAATCCTGTATGTGTATCCCCGAAACGCGTGGGGCCGGAGCATTTCAATAAAGTCGTAGCCGCGGACGTGTCGGCCGCGTGTCTCGAAATCCGCGGCGAGTCCCGGAGCACGCCCGACACGGACGTGGCTACACACCGCAGCCCCAGGGCGTCCGAACCGGTTGGAGCCGTCGGTAAGGCAGAAGGGAACCACTCACGGTTCCGCGTTGCCGGCTCTGTCGCTCAACTCCCGCCCGGAGCCAGGCCGCGTTCGCTCTTTGCGGCGAACTCCAACATCAGTTTGAACTCGGCGGTGTCGGCGTCCGCGTGGGCGCGGAGTTTTTCCAGCGCCTGACTGCGATTCAGTCCTTCGCGATAAAGCACGCGATAAATCCCCCTCACCCGCTCAAGCTGCTCGGCCGTGTAACCGTTTCGCTCCAGACCGATTTTGTTGTAGGCGCGCACCACCGCGGGCGTGCCGTCGGCGATAAAAAAGGGAGGCAGATCGTGCACGAGTTTGGCCGTGGCGGACAGCATCGCATACGCGCCGATGCGGCAGAATTGGTGAACGCCGCCATAGCCGCCGATGACGACGTTGTCTTCAACCGTGACATGGCCGGCCAGCACCACGCCGTTGCTCGCAACGATGTGGTTTCCGACCACGCAATCATGCGCGATGTGACCCGAGGCCAGGAAGGTGTTGTCATCACCCACGACCGTATAGTCGCCGTCGTTGGTCGCCGCGTGCACCGTGAAATACTCGCGGAACACGTTGCGCGCACCGATGCGCACGCCCGGGTTTCCGCCCTTGTATTTCAGGTCCTGCGTCTTCCCGCCGATGTTCGCGTAGGGAAACACTTCACAGCGTTCGCCGAGGTGCGTGTTGCCCTCGACGGAGGCGTGGTGGTGAATACGCGTACCCGCGCCGAGGCGCACGCCGGCACCGATGTAAACGAAGGGGCCGATCTCGACGTCCGCGCCCAATTCGGCGGCGGAATCGACGATCGCGGACGGATGGATGTTCGACATGACGGCGGGGCGGAGACCGGGCGGATGATTAATCGACTTCGCTGGAATCGAGGATGGCGAACATCAGCTCGGCGGAGGAGACCACCGTGCCATTGACCGTGCAATTGCACTCGGCCTGGGCGAGCTTGTTGCCGCGGGCCTTGGTGAGCTTGGCGTTGATGATGATCTGGTCGCCGGGACGCACAGGTTTTCGGAACTTGACCTTGTCGGCGCTCATGAAGAGCGAGGTCTTCCCTTCACTGCTGCCGCGACGAAGCATCAGCACGCCCGCGGCCTGGGCCATCGCTTCGAGCTGAAGCACGCCGGGCATCACCGGATTGCCGGGGAAGTGACCTTGGAAAAACGGCTCGTTGATCGTGACGTTCTTGATCGCGACGAGTTCGTCCTCGCCGATGAACTCGACGACGCGGTCGATCATCACAAACGGATAACGGTGCGGGAGCGTGTCGAGGATGCGGCGGATATCGAGCTCGGTCTCGGTGGGCAACACCTTGGACGGGCGCGGCTTTTTCTTCGGACCTTTGCGTTTCTCCTCGAGCTTGGTGAACAGCAGCTTGGTGAGCTCGGCGTTGATCGCATGGCCGGGGCGTGTGGCGATGATGTGGGCCTTGAGCGGCATGCCGAGGAGAACGATGTCGCCGATGATATCGAGGATTTTGTGGCGAACGAACTCGTCCTTGAAGCGCAGGCCCTCCTTGGAGAGGATCTTGTCGCCCTTGATGACGATGGCGCAGTCGAGCGAACCGCCCTTGATCTTGCCCAGCTTGAGCAGTTCTTCGATGTCCTCGTAAACCGTGAAGGTGCGGGATGCGGCGACCTGCGTCATGTAGACATCCGGATCGATCGTGAGCGTGAGGTGCTGCGTATGGATGCCGCGGTCGTCCGCCGAGGTGCAGGTGATCTTGAGCTCGTCGCAAGGCAGCGCGATGACCGACGAGTTGCCGCGCGTGACGGAGACCGGCTCCTCCAGGATGAAATATTCGCGCTCGGCGTCCTGCTCGACGGGGTCGCCTTCAAGGATAAGATTCACGAACGGCTTGGCGGAACCATCCATGATCGGAGGTTCGGCGGCGTCGATCTCGACCAGAACGTTGTCGATGCCGCAACCGCTGAGGGCGCTGAGCACGTGCTCGACTAGGTGGATCTTGGTATGCCCGTCCTGCACGGTGGTGTTGCGGACGAGGTCACCGATCAGCTCGATGCGGGGTTTGACCTCGGGCTGGCCGTTGAGGTCCATGCGCTTGAACACGATCCCGTGTCCCGTCGGAGCGGGCTTGAAGGTCATCGTGACGGGATTGCCGGTGTGCAGGCCGTTGCCTTGGATGGACACGGCGCGCGCGAGCGTGCGTTGTTTCATAAGAATTTAATCGGAAAGTGTGCTAAAGCCGGGCCGACGAGTGCAAGCGTCGAGTCGGGCCGATGTCGGGACGGATCACCGTCCGGCTCTTTCTCTTTTAGCATATGCCTTTTCGTAGGCCGCGAGCTTGCTCGCGCTCCAAGCCGCGCCCGCAAGCGGGCTGCCTACGCCGAACCGCCGGCCACTCGCGTAGCTTACGAGAAGAATCTTCGAGCAACGGATTGGCGGAACAGCTTCCCGGCGCCTCCGACTCTTGACACCCCCTCGCGCGGACCGTTACCACCTACCCTTTCTGCAACTCAAACCCTCGAACCCTTCTCATGCCCTCAGCCAACGACATCCGCAAAGGCCAAGTCATCAAGTTCAACGGTGAACCCCACCTCGTCATGGAAACCATGCATCGCACGCCTGGTAACCTTCGCGCCTTCGTGCAGGTGAAAATGCGCAATCTGCGCTACGGCAAGGCTCTCGATCAACGTTTTGCCTCGACCGACTCCATCGAGGTGCTCCCGACCGAAAAGAAGACCCTCGAATTCAGCTATGCCGACCGTGAGAACTTCGCGTTCATGGATCCGGACACTTACGAGACCATCGAGTTGAGCGGACAACTCATCGGCGACGCCAAGAATTACCTCACCGCCAACGGCAAAGTTGACGTTCTCTTTGTTGACGAGAAGCCGCTCACCGTCGAACTGCCCTCCGCCGTAAATCTCAAGGTCACCGAGAGCTCCGAAGGCATCAAGGGCGACACCGCTTCCAACGTCCAAAAGCCCGCCACGCTCGAGACCGGTCTGGTCGTCAATGTCCCCCTCTTCATCAAGGAAGGCGAAATTATCCGGGTCAGCACCGCCGACGGTTCCTACATGGGCCGCGCCTAACCCGCAGAGAGCGGGATGCCGCCTTTGCGATGCAGCCCAAACGTTGCAGTCGAGCACAGGGACTGAGGCGCTGCGCGGCCCTGTCCCTGTGCTCGACTGCTACGTTAAAACCAAATAACCGGGCAACCGTTTTTTTTTGTGGGCGTCAGCCGGCTACCGCTTCGTAGCGCCCGCCGGTGATACCGCAATCCAC
>JANJTQ010000198.1 GCA_024711005.1 Opitutaceae bacterium
TTACGCGGATGCGGCGGCCGCCTTCCATGTCGAGGGCGTAGTCGAGATCCTGGTGGGTGGCGAAGGACTCCTTCTGGGCCGCGGACAGCAGGCAGGTATTGAGCTTGTGGGCGTCATCCACGGAGAGCGGGACGGTGTCGAGGAACTCCAGCGCGCGCATGTTGCGAATGTAGGGAGGCGCAACGGCGGAAAGGTGGAGGTCGCTCGCGCCGAAAGCCTGGGCGGCGCCGAGGAGATCGAGCATGAACGCTTTCAGCTCGGGTTCGGACAGGGACTTGACTCGGGAGAAATCGACTTCGTCGTCGTCCTTGGGCTCGGCGGGAAGGGAGGGGGCGGCGGTGCCGGAAGCGGCGAGGTGTTGTGCCTCGGTGGCGAGGCGGGTCATCAGGTCGAGGTCGGTGATGTGGGCGTGATCGATTACCGTCTGGGCAAACACCATCGCATCGGCTTCGGGGGGCAGGGCGGCCATGAGCTGGGCGGCCGTTTTTGCGTCGATCACGTGTTCCTGCACGCAGAGCGAAGCGAACCAAGGGACTTCATTATTCATGTGAGGGTATAGCGGGGTAAACGAGTGAGCCAAACCATACGCAGACGGTAGAAAAGCCAAAACGTGTGGTGCGGATATAAAGCGAGGCGACGCAGAGGGGAATCGGCGTAGTGGCCTGACACTACAGCGATGCGAATTGTGCCGTGGCGCAAGCGCGCACGTCTTCAGAATTCGACGTCGCGGCAGCGGTTGTCGAGCCGGCTGACGATCAGGTGGATCTGATCGTCGTCGAGCACGGTTTCGCCGCGCAAGGCGACGGCGGAGGGGATTTGTTTGGGATTGAGCACGATCACGGTGCCGCGGGCGCGGGAGATGACGCTCCATCCCGGGAAAGTGAGGATCGGTTGGACGGGGACGTGCGTCCCGAGAAGCTGCTCCAGCCATGCCTGAAGCCATACGGCCTGTTCTGCCGCACGGTCGAGTCCATGGCGATCTTCGCCCCACGGGTAGGCGAGCACGTGACCGTCGTAAATGATTTGGTCCTCGGCGAATCCGGCGCGGGCGCGGCCTTTGCGACGGGTTTTGGTTTGGACGGCGAAGACGCCCCAAGGGCCGACAATCACGTGATCGATGTTGAAGGGATTCGTCGCGTCGCCCGCCGGGACATCGTGGAAAATGTGGAAACCGTCGGCCTTCAGCGGCTCGAGTGCCTCGGCGACGATGCGTTCGCCGAAGTAGCCGAGCCAGGTGTTGCGCCAGCGTTCGATTGCGACCACGAGGTGGCGAATGACCAACACGAGGCCGACCAGCAAGCCGGTCATGACGGCGATCAATCCAAAGACTTGCGCGGGACCGGACCACCGGGCGGCGATCCAGGCAAGCGCACCGCCGACGACGATGGGCGCGATAAACGCGGCGAGCAGGTCGCAGGTGATGCGTTCGTCGAGTTCTGCCAGCTTCCGGCGCAGTGCTTCGCCGGGTCCTCGCAGGAGTTTGGCGTTATCGGGGAAGGGCGCCCGGCTTCTGCGTTTTTTTCCACGCCAGAGGACCGTGCCGATGATCAGCGCCAGAAAGACCAGACAGTAGCCGCCCAGAAAAACCCAATGCATGCCTTCGCTTAATTGGCGAGCGGCATGGGACAGTCGAGCGCGGAGGCGAGGGCGCGAAGCAATTCGGCTTCCGCCGGGGCCACCCGGCCGTCGCTGCACACGGTGGCGGCCAAGGCCGTGAGGACGCGCTTTTTCACCGGCCCGTAGGCGAGCGCGAGTTTGTCCAGCGCGGCATCGAGGAGATCGAGTTCGCCCAAGCCGGCCGGCCGAAGGGCGAGGGGCGGGTAAAGGCCGGCGAAGCCGGACGCTCCGGCGTTGAAGGCGATGGCCGCCTCGGCTTCGTCGGCCGAACCGAGGCGTGCGCCGAAGGAGAGCACGATGGAGATTTCGGGGGAAACGTCGGCCGGGGAATGGATCTCACGTCGACCGGACGGACGGGCGCCGAGATCAAGGTGGTGCGTGAGCACCTTTTGCAGGGCGAACTCGAAGATGCTTACGCGGTTGTCGGTGTGGACGAGTTCGTCGAGCGCGTCCAGCAGGCGGGCGAGTTCGACCGGGGGAAGCTGACGGAGAGCGGGAGGCGTGAGCAACAACAGAGGCAGACGTGCTTCCTGGGGGAGCGCGAGGAGGTCCTCCTCCAGTGGGAATAAGGCGGAGGCAATCATGTCGCTGCCGCGGTCACGAATCAGTGCGCGCTGATGGGAGCGGGTGGCGGGGTCGCCATCGAGCAGGAGTCCACAGACGACGGCGGCGGCTCCCGCGGGTGTGCGAACCGCCTCGCGAAGCGCGGTGGTGATGCTGCCGGCGATCTGTTGTGCGCGGTCGGTGTGGACGGATTCGAGCGCCCCGATGGAGCCGATGAGCAAGAGCGGGTCGACGGCGGCGGGCGGGCGGGCGGGTTGTCCGGAAACGTGGCGCTTCGGCCAAGGCTCCACGGCGACGTCGACAACCTGTGGCGGCTCGAAATATTTACCGTCGAACGATGCATCCACCGCTCGGATACGCTCGTCGAGCGGCGGGTGGGTGGCCCAGAGGCCGCCGAACGAGGAGCGGAAACCCTGGGCGAAAAAGAAGTGGCTGAGTTCCGAGGCCCGGGTGGAGCGGATGCTTGAACCGAGGGCGTAGCCGCCGATTTTTTTGAGGGCGCCCGTGATGCCGCCCGGGTTGCGCGTGAATTGCACGGCGGAGGCGTCGGCGAGGAACTCGCGCTGGCGGGAAACGGCCGCCTGGATGAGCCGGCCGAAAAAATAGCCGACGTAACCGAGGATCATGAGAACGATTCCGACGACGAGGATCACGACGATGCCACCGCCGCTTCCCTTGTTGTCCCGGCGGGGCTGGTGGAAATTCAGACTTTCGATCGCGCTGCGCCCGATGAGTCCGATCACGAGAATGCCATGAAGCACCGCGGTGAGCCGCACGTTCAGGCGCATGTCACCGTTCAGGATATGACTGAACTCGTGGGCGACCACGCCCTGGAGTTCGTCGCGGGTGAGTTTGTCCAACGTGCCACGGGTGACGGCGACGACCGCGTCGCTGGTGGTGAGACCGGCGGCGAAGGCGTTGATGCCGGTCTCGCCATCGAGGACGTAGACGGCGGGCAGCGGCAGGCCGGAGGCGATCGCCATTTCCTCGACGATGTTGAGCAACTGACGTTCGTGCAGCTGAGTGGTTTGCGTCGGCACGAGGCGGGCGCCGACCATCTCGGCGACGGCGCGGCCGCCTGCGCGGAATTGCAACCATTTGCCGAGGGCGGAGAACCCGACCACCGTGAAGGTGATCAGCGAGAAAGCGATCAGCGCCCCGGGCTGCCAGAGCTCAAGATTGTCGAGTCCGCCCAA
>JANJTQ010000213.1 GCA_024711005.1 Opitutaceae bacterium
TGAGGCTGAGGGAGGCGCCGGTGTAGGTGCCCACGATGGACAGCGTGTAGTCGGTGTTGGCAACCAGGCCGCCGGTGAAAGCGGAGCCGGGCAGGCTGTTGTCGGGGGAGGAGAAGTCGGCATTGGTGGCACCGAGCGAAAGGATGCGAATGTTGCCACTGTTGCGTTGAATATCGGCAAGGTAGTACGAGCCGGTCATCGCGGTGTTCAGAGAGAACGCGGAAAGGCCGATGTATTCGCCGCCGGTGTTGGACGTGCCGTCGTTGATGCGGAAGCTCGTGGAGATCGTGAAGCCTCCGATGGAGGAGTCCATGTTGGTGAGCTGCACGGTGGAGCCGAAGGAACCCGCCGTGTTGGATCCGGTGAGTTGGAGGTAGTTGGCCGATCCGCTGTTCTGGACGAGCGCGGTGGTGCCGGTGGCGCCGAAGGTCGTCCAACCGGAGGGCGTGGAGCCGATCGTAGTGTCTTGGAACGGGTCGGCGTAGGGAGCAGTCGCGGCGGTGGCAACGGAAGCCAGGACGAGGCCGAGAAGGCCGATGGGCAGGCGGGCGATGGTGGTTTTCATAGGTAACAAGATGTATTGTTATTCACTGGGTGAGTGAGTGGCCCAAGTAGCCGGGATGGAGGCCGGATCGGCAATCGGGGAACGTGAGGTGAAAGACGTTTGGTTCAGCAGATTGAACGGAGTCGTTGCGTTGCAGGAACGTTGCGCTTCCCGAGGGGCGGCGTGGCTGTCGACAGGGAGTGGCGGGATGGATGCGTCGTGGTTATTTGAATATCTCGCCCAACGGAGAGGCGGAAAAGCCGGTGAACCGCACCTCCATGGGATCGTTTTCGGCGGTGTTGTTTACCCGGCAGCCAAACAAGTACCCGTCTATGGGCGTGGGATCGTTCGCGGTGATGGTCTTGCTGTTCACGCCGTCCGACAGGGTGAGACTGAGAACGAGCGCCGATCCTCTATGGAATATTTTCAAGGAAAGCGTGTACTCGGTGTGTTCATCAAGCATGCCGAACGTCTCGCCATTCTCCGGCGATTCCAGATCGGGATTGGGCGCGCCGAGTGAAATGATGCGCATGCCGCCGCTGACACGCTGAACATCGGCGACATAATACGAGGCGGCGGCGAGGTTGGGCTGCGTCGAGAAGGCGACGAGCCCAACGTATTCACCGTCTGGATTCGCGGTGCCCCGGTTCACGCAAAAGGTGCTCGAGAGGATAAGGCCCTCCGTGCCGGGTCCGAGATTTTCGATCGGCTGGGTTGCCGCGAAAGCTCCGGGCGCGGCAGCGCCAACCGCCTGTAAGTAGCGGATTCCCCCGCTTTCAGTGACGGCCCACCTAGCGAGGCCAAAGGTCGTCCAGCCGGCGGGCGACGCTCCGATTTCGTCCTGCTGAAATGTCTGGGTAAACGGTGCGATAACCGCGATGGCGGAGGGCGCGAGGCCGAGTGGAAGCATCGCGGCGAGGAGTAGGGATGAGGGAACTTTCATGGCGGGTCGGTCTGGTTCCGAGAGCTACCGGACCGGTGATGTCCTCGCAATGTAGGCGAGCCGTTCAGTGGCTTTTGGTTCAACGGGTTGAACATTATATGCTCTTCCGGACCGGTTGTCCGCGCTCCACGCGCGACGCTGGCGGGGCGCTTGCATAGGCGGGAATCGATGTGCGCACATCCTTCGTTGTAGGACGGACAACTACATCCCTTTTGCGGTGAGACCTACGTTCGTATCGGACGGGCGCGGATAATTTTCTTTAATACCTTTCTCTAAGGTCTGGGGAGATGAAATCCTCCATCAAGACCCGCACGGGCCTTTTCACTCTCCTCTGCTCCCTTGGTCTGGCGCAGGCGACGACCGCCCCGGCTGTCGCCGCGACCCACGACGTCAACAGCATGCCTCCGGTGAGCATCGTCGATGGCACGAAGCTCCGTACTCCCAAGCGCGGCGGTCACACTTTACATGTGCTTTCCCCGGACGTGCTCGAGTTGGTGCGCGTGAACGGCCAAAGCTCCGCCTCCGCCGGCGTCGATAGCTGGGACTTCGTGAACGCCTCCGGCGGCCTCAACGCTCCCGCCGCCTCCAAATTTTCCGTCACCGTCGACGGCAAGCCCGTCGACGTGAAGTCGGTTGGCTTCAAGCGTCGCCCGCTCTACGCCCCGCTCAACGAGCGCGATCTGCGCGTGGGCAACAGCCTCTTCCTTCAACTCGCATCCCCCGTCGCTCCCGGCCAGTCCGTCGTCGTCAAGAACCCCGACGGTTCCCTCTGGCCCGACAAAATGAAATTCGCCGCCGAGGCGCATTCGCTTCGCTACAGCCCCGCGATCCACGTCAACCAGGAGGGCTACGTCCCCGGCTGGCCCAAGAAGGCCGCCGTCGGCTACTACCTCGGCAGCCTGGGCGAGCTTCCGGTATCCAATCGCAAATACGAACTCGTCGACGCCGCCAGCGGACGGGTTGTCCACAGCGGCGCCCTCTCGAACCGTCCCGACTCCGGCTGGACGTATTCACCGGCTCCCTACCAGAAGGTTTACGAGGCGGACTTCAGCGACTTCAAAACCCCCGGCGAATACAAACTGGTGGTTCCAGGTCTCGGCGCTTCGCTTCCGTTCATGATCGATGAAGGCATCGGCATGAACTTCGTCCGCGCCTACGCCCAGGGTCTTTACCACCAACGCTGCGGCCACTCCAACAAGCTGCCGTTCACCCGCTTCACCCATGCGGCCTGTCATACCGATCCCGCCGTTGTGCCGGGTTCCGGCTCCGGCCACGACTTCACTTGGAAAACGATCGCCAAGTACGCGAACGAACTGAATTCCGAAAACCCGGCCCAACGCGCCCCGCGCCTCACCTCGGAAAGCGCGCAGCTTTACCCGTTTGTGAAGAAGGGCACCGTCGATGTGTCCGGCGGGCACCACGACGCCGGCGACTACAGCAAATACACCACGAACGCCGCGATGTTGCTCCACCTCCTGATGGTGGGCGTGGATGATTTCCCGGGCGTCGCCGCGCTGGATAATCTGGGTCTTCCCGAAAGCGGCGACCGCATCGGCGACATCCTGCAGGAGGCGAAGATCGAGGCCGACTTCATCGCTAAACTCCAGGACACGGACGGCGGCTTCTACTTCATCGTTTATCCCCGCGAGCGCGAGTACGAGAGCAACGTCCTCCCTCACGAAGGCGACGCGCAAGTCGTCTGGCCGAAGACCACCTCCGCCACCGCCGCGGCCGTCGCCGCCCTCGCCGAGGCCGGTTCCTCGCCCGCCTTCAAGAAGGCTTATCCGTCCGAAGCCGCCGCGTACCTGGCCAAGGCCAAACGCGGCTGGGCCTTCCTCGAAAAGGCAATCGCCAAGCACGGAAAGGCCGGCGCCTACCAAAAGTTGACGCACTACGGCGACGACTTCACCCACGACGACGAACTTGCCTGGGCCGCCGCCGCGATGTTCGCCGCCACCGGGGATCAGGAAATCCACAAGACCCTAAAGAAGTGGTACGACCCGGCCGATTCGGGCACGCGTCGCTGGGGCTGGCTCCGCGCGTATTCGTCCTATGGCAACGCCGCGCGCAGCTACGCCTTCGCCGCCCGCAGCGGACGTCTCAGCGCGGGCAAGCTCGACGCCGGTTACCTCGCCAAGTGCGAGGCGGAACTTCTCGGCGCCGGCAACGATGCCCTCACCTGGTCGAAGCAAAGCGCCTATGGCACCAGCTTCCCCGAGGCGACCAAGCGCGTGCAAAGCGCCGGTTGGTATTTCTCAAGCGCGCAGGCTTTCGACATCACGGTCGCCCACCAGATCAAACCCAAGCCCGCCTACCTCGATGCGATCATTCGCAACCTCAACTACGAGGCCGGCTCCAACGCGCTCAACGTTTCGTTCATCACCGGTCTCGGTTGGAAGCGTCAGCACGAGATCGTTCACCAATACGCCCAGAACGACGACCGCGTGCTTCCGGTGAACGGCATTCCGTTGGGCAACCTCCAGACCGGTCCGGTCTACACCGGCACCTACGGCACCGAGCTCGCCGCGCTCACGTTCCCTCGTGACAACGCCGGCAGCGCGCCGACGCCGTTCTACGATCGCTGGAGCGACACGTTCAACGTCGCCACCGAGTTCGTTCACCTCGACCAGGCCCGCGCCCTTTCCAGCCTCGCCTACATGGCCACCCTCACGAAGACCAAGAGCCAGCCTTGGAAAGCGGCCGAAGGCGCCATCACCGGCGTTCCCTCGAAGATCGATTCGAAGAGCTCGTTCAAGGTCTCGATGAAAGTCCCCGGCATGGATCTCGACGGTGCCCGCATCGTGTGGGAAGCCTCCGGCCAGGAGCCGGCCTACGGCGAGACCTACACCGTCAAACCATCCGGCCACGGCGCGCAGTGGATCGAAGCCGAAGCCCAGTGGCCGGACGGCCGCCGCGCCTACGCCCGCAAGACGCTCTTCGCCGAGAACGGCAACGCCACGGTCAACGTGAATGTCACCGACGCGGTCGCGACCATTGGCAAGTCGAGCGACACGGCGGTCTACACGTTCACCCGCACCGGCGGCACCGCCAAGGCGCTCGTCGTGAAGTTCAAGTTGAGCGGCAGCGCGGCGAAGTGGACCGATTACCGCCGTCCCGCGGGCGACATGCCCGAGTCGGTGGTGATCCCCGCCGGCGCGGACAGCACCAAGCTGAAACTCGTGGCGATGGCCAACTCCAGCGGCGCGAAACCCGCGACCGTCGTTCTTACGCTCGACGCCAGCCCGAACTACAACATGGGCAAAGCGAAGAGCGGCACCGTCACCCTGAAACAATAAACGACGCGCACACGCCACCGACGGCGCGGGAGACAAAGCCTCGCGCCGTCACCGGCCATCCCACTTTCCGGCAAGTCCACTGGCGTTAAGCCGACAACCGGTATCAGACAAACAAACCATCAGGCGGCCTGCGCGCGAAGCCCCGCCGGATGTTGACTGAGACGATAGCGAAAACACACACACGGTCAGGATGTCAGGCTCCAGCCGACGCCCCGGTCGCACCGAGGCGGTCCTGCGCGCGCAGGACCGCCTCCTTGGTTTTTAAGGTACGAGGATTGAAAAGCGGCATGCGGCCGAACGTGGCAGCCGAGGTAACGAGTATCGGTTCGAGAGTGGCTGAAGAAATCCAGCCTCGTTACCTCGGCTGCTACGGGAATACGGAATGTTCGAGTGGATCTCTACGTTTTGCCGGGCCTGAGTGGGTGGAACGCGTTGTCCCTAACGCGTTGCGGGGAAGCCGCTCCGAACCAGCGCGTTGAGGACAACGCGCTCCACCTGATCGCAACTCATCTCCGAGGAGTTGCGCTTCGATTGAATGGATCCGGTTTACTCCAAATGAAACACCTCGCGCAAGGGGTGGGTGACGGGACTGTGGTCGGGATTGCTCGGCATGATATCACCCATGTGCCGCCACCAACGCTGGCATTCCTCGGTGGCTGTGATCGCGGCCCAGCGCGCCTCATCTTCGATTTCCGCGTAGGCAAAGAGAGTGCGGGTGCGTTCATCGAGGAAGATGGAGTAGTTGTGCACTCCGTGGTTTTTCAGGATGGCTTCAAGCTCCGGCCAGATGGGCCGGTGGCGTTGTTCGTAGTCCTGTTCGCTTCCCGGATTGACCGACATGACGAAGGCTTTGCGAATCATCGGGCGATTGCAGCGTCGAGGATCAAGCGGGGCAAGCCGCCTCTGCGCCCGAGATGCGGGACAACCGTGGTTGAAGCCGGAATCAGTGCGGTGGTTGGATCGATTGTGCGGTGAAAACGGTCACCGCGCTGGAGGTGGAGACGCGGCGGGAGTCGGTGAGCTGGGCGTAGTAGGCGAGTCCGTCGGCGACGCACACGGCGGGGAGATCGGCGACATAGACGTCGCCTTCGAGGGTGGCGATGCGTGGGGTCCAGACACGTTCTTTCCACGTGGGGGCGGCGGGGCTGTAGTAAATTTTGACCGAGTCGATGGCGGCGAGTGCGGGAGGAATGGATGCCTTGGAGATCACCTGCAGCGTGCCATCGGGGTTTCGGCGGGAAGAAAGGATCGCGATCGTACCGAAGGGTTGCCCGATGCCCTTGAGATAATAGTCGAAGAAGAGCTTTCGGGTGGGAGCGGCGGTGGTGTCGACGGCGTGGTGAAGATTGGGCCACCAGACGCGGTTTTTCACGCCGGACACGACGGCGAGGGTGCCATCCACGGCGGGAGGCCAGAAGTAGGTGTCATTGGTGGCGCCTTCGATGAAATAGGGAGCGGTGATGCCACTGGCGCGGCGGCCTGCATCGAGCCAGGCGAGCCAGGTGTCGCGGGCGTCGGACGTGAGGTTTTCGAGTTGGGTAAGCCAGTAGGAGCCCTCGTCATAATAACCACAGCCCCAGAAAGAGTAGGCGGCGCGAATGCGGGGGCCGAGGAGTCCGGCGACAAAGGTGGTGGTGTAGCCGCCCCAGGAGTAGCCGTTCAGGCCGATCCGGGCGGGATCGACGTCGGGCTGCGAACGCAAGAGACGGAAGGCGTCGAGGGCGGCGATCTCTGCGTCGACAAGAGTGCTTTTTACTTCGCCGGATGTAACCGTGAAGCGCGCGGCTTCGCCGGACGAGGCGTTGCGCCAAGGACCGGAAGAGTGGATGGCTTGGGCCGGCGCGCAGATGCCCGGGAGGTCGCAAGCGAGGGCGACATAGCCCTCGCGGGCGAAGCCTTGCATGACGGCATGGTTGGCCTCGGCGCGGCTGCCGCCACCATGAAAAAAGAGGAGAGCCGGACGACGCTTTTCCGCGTTGCCGACGGGGCGGACGAGAATGGCAAAGAGGGTATTGGCTCCGTCGCGGGAGCGGAATGTGAAGCGGCTGGTAGTGATGCGGGCGGAGCCTTCGCCGGTTTCGATTGTTTCCAGTTGCTCGACGATCTCGGGCGGTTGCGCGGTGTCGAGGGTGGCGATGGCGGCGGCAAACGGGTCCGGCGCAATAATTGCGGCCGGGAGCATGTGGGCCACCGTTGCGGCGGCGAACAGGCCGGTGATGCTGCGAAGGGCGGTGGAGAGCGGGATGCCGCCGACCAGACGAGAAAGGGTCATGATGCAAACAAAGAGACTCATGACCCGGAATAGAATACTTCGGAGCGATCGATGATCGGATTGGTTCAACGCCTTGAACGTGACCGTGGCGAAGCGACAAACGACGGAGCCAGTTCGTTCCGCGGATTCCGACAGGGTGGAGGGCTGTTGCCTGCGGTGGTTATCCGATCGTCCGGCTCGACTCGCCGACGACCAGCTTCACCGGCACCCGGTCCGCCATCGGCTTGCCGGGCGGGGATGCGTCACGTTCGGCCTGCAGCATCTGCAAAAGCCGGTCGGCCGCCCGACGACCGATCGACAGCGGGTCCTGCGCAATGGTGGTGAGCCGCGGACGCACCACGGACGCCAACTTCAGGTCAGCGAAGCCGACCACGGATACATCGCGGGGAACGGAGAGACCGAGATCATGCGCCGCGGCGAGCACGTCCATGGCCACCCAATCGTTGAACGCCACGATGGCGGACGGAGGGTTTTCCCCGCTCAACAACGCCTTGGCATGGGCGTAGGCCTCGTCGGTTCCGTAGCGCTGGATTTCGCGCATCCATTGCTCGTGGACGACCAGTCCGTGTTTTTGCATGGCGCTGCGAAACCCCTCGAGGCGCGCCCGTCCCGTGCTCGTTTTGCGGTGGTAAAGGTTGGCGATTTTTCTGTGTCCGGAAGCGATGAGGTGTTCGGTCGCAAGTTCGCCGCCTTCGAAGTCCTGACTGCCGACAAAATCATAGTCCTCCACGCCGACGAAAGTCTGGTCGACGACCACGATGGGACGGCGGAAGTTTTTCAATTCCTGCAAATACGCCTGCGACGGCTGGTCCGCCGGGGGAAACATCAACAAGCCGTCCACCCGGCGTTCGGCAAAGGTCCGCAGGACTTTCTCGCCCTCGTGTACGCAGAGATCCCAGCTGATGACGACCGCGTCGTAATTGGCATCATAGAGCACCTCGATCATTCCCTCGACGATCCGCCCGGAAAAGTCGTCGCGGAAATCGTTGCACGTCAGACCGACCGTCATGCTGCGGCCGCTCTGGATCGCGTGCACCAGGCGGTTGGGGCGGTAGTTGTGCTGTGCGGCGACACTGAGAATTCGCTGCCGCGTGGCTTCGGAGACTCCGGATTTGCCACTGAGGGCCTTGGACGTGGCTCCGACGGACACACCGCAGATGCGTGCGATTTCAGCTAGGGAAGACATGTGAGTGCGTATCAAAGGGAAAAGAGAGTTAAAGAAAAGACTTTCTTTGAGTCTGTTTATGTTAACGCACTACTTGTAAGCGTGTTAACCAAACATGATCTTTATAGAGAAAGTACTTGCTTTAATCAAGAGAAAGTATTTTCTTTATTTTCATTCCCCTCCTTTAACCCCGCTATGAACACACCGATTACCTCCCTTCGTGCCACGCGTTTGTCTCTGTCTGGCGCTTTCGTTGCCGCTCTCGGCTTCTTTGCACTGTTTTCTTCCGTTCACGCCGCTCCGGTGACTTCGTGGACGAAGACCGCCGGCGCAACGACCATCACTGGTCTGACCACCGACAGTCCGGTCTTCGGTGATGGCACCGCCAATTCCGGCAACGGCTATCAGATCAACGCCGCCTTGCCATCGGCTTACACGCTGGCCGCGGTGGGCGACTCGCTCAGCTTCACGGGCTCCGCGACGTTCGACCTGAACACCGGCGCGGGTTCCGATCAATTTCGCTTCGGACTCTTCGACACCAATGACCAGAGCGGCACCACGGGTTGGCTCGGCTATTTCGCCACCAACAGCGGCACCGGCGCCAATCCCAACGGTCGCCTCTGGGAGCGTAAAACCGGCAACACCGCCGCCTACTTCAACAACGGAGTGAGTGCAGTCGACGAGCTCATGTTCCGCTCGGGGACCCCGTCCAATACCTTCGCCGCGGGCACCTACAGCTTTGACCTCACCGTCACCCGGACCGAAACCGGCCTCTCCGTGTTCTGGTCGATCATCGGCACCAGTCTTACCTACTCCATCTCGGGCACCTATGCGGATGCCACGCCACAGACCTACACCTTTGATCGTGTGGGTTTCATGAGCGGTGGCGGACTCAACGCCGACCAGGTGAGTTTCTCGAACGTCGACCTCACCTACACCGCGGCCATTCCCGAGCCCGCCTCGGCCGCACTCTTGCTGGCGGTCGGCGCCGGATTGCTTACCGTTGTTTCACGCCGCCGCGGAGCCTCCCGCACGGTCTGAAAACAGCCACACCGTCACCGCATCCGCCCCATGCGCCGCGCAGTTAATAACCACCCGCGTGCCACCCGACGCGGGTTCACCTTGGTCGAGCTCCTCAGTGTGATCGCCATCATCGGTGTGCTCGCGGCCATCCTTATCGTTGTGATCGGTGGCGTCCGCGAGAAAACCCGCACCGCCCGCTGCGGATCCAACATACGCCAGATCCAGTCGCTCGCGTTGATCTGGGCCAAGGACAACCGCGACTGGGTCCCGCAAGCCATGTGGTTCATGAAGGATATCCACAAATCCCGCGCCGGCGCCACCAATCTTCGCTCCGTCGGCTACACCGACGAGCTCGGCAAGTGCCCCTCCAGCGAGATCCTCGCTCCCAACTACGGTATCAACAGCAAGCTCGTGCAAGGCAGCCCCGGCGGACAGCAGTGGGGCGACAACTACACCCAATACTACGAGCACGGCCGCTATAAATACTCCCAAATCCAGACGGCCAGCACCATCGTCTTTGCCGAGACCGCGAAGGTCAAAGATTGGTCATTCGGAGGCGCCGCCGCCTACATGGCCATCAACGTGGGTACCACCAACACCCTTGGCGCCCGCCACGATGGCAAGGCCTGGGTCGCCTACGCCGACGGCCACGTTGAACTCAAAGTCCCTTCCGACATCGCCACCGATCCCATCTGGGCCAGGGGCATCACCAATTAATCAGCAAACATTCCCCGCGTTTTCATGAACACCACGTCCGCGCTTCATCTCCTTTCCCGCCTGCTCTTGCCCGCCACGTTCGCACTGTGCGTCGCCGCCTCCGCCCATGCGCAGGCGAATCCGGCCCCCGGGTTGCTCGCCAAATACAACTTCGAGGATATCCCCGCCTGGGTTCCCGATTGGGGCGCCGGCCACGGCAGCACCTACAAGCCCGCCACCGGTTGGAAAACCCCGTTCCGCGTGGTGCTCGACTCCGAGAATCCTCATTCCGGCGACTACTCTCTGCGCATTGGCCTTAACGAATCTTCCACCAAGGAAAAGATCGTCCACGGTCCCGCCATCAAGATCGCGCCGGCCCCCGCCGATCGCCCCGGCGACCGAAAAGTCCGCATTCGTCTCCACGCCCGTGCCGCCGGCCTCGTCGACAACGGCGTCGGCGTCCGCGTGCTCGAGCGCGACGAGAAGAACGCCAGCATCCGTCTCCTCGCCAACGAGAAGTCCCTCATCATCGTGCCTAACTCCGCGGACTGGGTTGAGCTCAACGCCGAGGGCACGCTGCACTCCCGCACCGCGTCCATCACCTTCATGGTCGTCGCCTATCAATCCGAGGTCCCCGCGACCGTCTGGATCGATGACATTTCCGTGGAACTCACGTCCGCCGGCGACTCCCGCTAACGTCCGATGAAACTCCGCTTCCCCTTCACGTCGCGCCCTCTCGCGTCGACGCTGGCTCTTGTCGTGCTCGCCGCCGGTTCGTTGGCCGCAGCTCAACCCGCTGTCGACACGACCTTCTCCTCCGACGCCAAGGGTAATATTTTTACGGATACAACCGGCGTCCTCACGCTGAGCCTTCCTCCGTCCGCCACCGGCGGTCAGATCGCCGTCCGCGACGAATCCGGGCGCGTCATCAAGACCGTGCCCATCCCCGCCGAATCCGCCGGCGAGTTGTCGGTGACGCTCCCCGGCAAGGGTTACTACGTGCTCGCCGCCGAGGTGAAACGTGCCGACGGCACAACCGCCCGCGCCGAAACCACCGCCGCCGTCGTCGGACCGCTCATCCCCGACGCGCTCCGCATGCAATCGCGCCTCGGTCTCTGGACCGTGCAAGGCGATCCCGACCTCGTGCTCGCCGCCGGCGCCCGTTGGAACCGCCGCATGATCTCCATCCACACGCTCGGCCAAGATCTCCTGTTGCCCGAACCGCCGCCGCCCGAAAAACAGCTCTTCCGTCCGACTCCGTTTTCCCAGGTCGGCGTCATGTCCTTCGGCCTTCCTCGTTGGATCATGGAGCCCACCGACAAGAAAAAGAGCTTCGGGAATCCGCTCACCAAGCCGACCGATTGGGCCAAACTCAAAGCGCTCGTCTCCGCCTGGACCCGCCAACACACCGAGCACTTCCCCGATCACTTCGAGATCTACAACGAGCCCGAATGGCAATGGACCGGCGGCACCAATGAGGAACTCGTTCGCGTCCTCGCCACCCTCGCCGACGGAATCAAAGAGGCCCGTCCGCAGACCAAGGTCCTTGGCCCCGGCTTCTCTTCCATCCGCATCAAAGACCCCGCGCGCCTCGACCTCGTCACCGCCAACGAGCAGGGCTTGTTTGACCACCTCGACGGCCTTGTTGTGCATGCCTACGTGGACGGCTCCGCTCCCGAAAAGGAGTTCATCCAACGCGTCGTCGAACTCCAGCAATTCCTTCGCGACATCGGCCGTCCCGAGTTCCCGCTTCACATCACCGAGTTCGGTTGGACCTCCGGCAAAGGCACCTGGCAAAAACCCGTCGATGAACTCACCCAGGCGCGTTACGCCGTGCGTTCGCTCACGCTCCTCGCCGCCCTCGGGGTGGAGAACGCCACGTATTTCTGTCTCCACTACAAGGCCGCTCCCAACCCCGGCGAACGCGGTTTCTCGCTTGTCCGTGACGATTCCACGCCCAAGCCCTCCTTCGCCTCGTACGCCAACGTCGCCCGCTGGCTCGCCGGTGTGCGCGGACTCGGCACCTGGTTGCGTCTTACGCCCACGACGCACCTCATCCTTTTCGAGAAAACCGACGACACGTCCATTGCCGTCGCCTGGGACACCGAGGGTGAACGGGTCATCGGCCTGCCTCTCGCCACCACCCGCCGCGAAGACATGATGGGCCGTGCCCTTTCCACCGATGCGGCCGACCTCGCG
The DNA here is from genome assembly GCA_024711005.1 of Opitutaceae bacterium. Lineage (GTDB taxonomy): Bacteria > Verrucomicrobiota > Verrucomicrobiia > Opitutales > Opitutaceae > Rariglobus. The sequence continues at coordinate 12,139 of JANJTQ010000213.1, forward strand.
TTGTCGTCGAGTCCGATTTTTCTGGAGTTCTCCCGCGCCCAGTCACCCGACATCGAGATGCTGCCCGTGCTCGACGTCATGCGTGGCGGCGAGGATTTCGTCCTTCCGCGCGGCGGTTCCTGGATCGCCCCCGAGCCGCTCCATGCTCGCGATGGCCGCCTTTCCGTGCCCGCTGCGGCCGCGAACGGCGACTACCTCCTCCTCACTCAGGCCGACGGCCGCTGGCTCGGCCAACCCGTGCGCGTCATTCCTCCGCTTGAGGCCACCGCTCCCGTCCTCGATTGGCCCGCCGACCAGACCGAGCCCGTGCTGACGACCACCGTCACCTCGCACTCAACCTTGCCTGTCACCACCCGCCTTGCCGTCACCCTCGGCGACGCTCGCGATCACTTCCTTAATCCGCCGGCCATCAATCCTGGCGATACCCGCCGCCTGAGCGTTCCGCTCTCCGGTCTCGCCATCGGCAAACGCTACCGCGGACAGCTCGCGGTGGACAGCCGCCACGAAGGACGGCGCGATCTGATCTCCCGTTCGCTCGATCTCACCGTGCTTGCCGCCCCGTCGCTGCCGCGCGGTACCGCACCCGATTGGGCAAAAATTCCGCCCGTGGATTTCTCCAACTGGGATCCGTTCGGTGGTCCCATTGCTCCCGAGGATTGCTCCGCCACGTTCCAAGCCGCCCACGGCTCCGACGGACTTCACCTTCGCGTCGTGGTGCGTGACGACGAACACCTGCAAACCCGCTCCGGCGAGGACATCTGGTCGCACGACGCCATCCAGATCGGACTCGATCCCGACGTGCAAAAAACCTGGGAGGCCAACGACCTCTTCGGCCTCAAAGGTCACCGCATCTTCGAATACGGCGTCGCTTGGAACGGACTCCGACCGATGACCTGGCGCTGGATCTCCTACGTGCCCGAACTCCCGGTCGGTCAGCCCGAGCCTCGCATTCGCCTGCGCGTCAGCCGCGAGGGAGACCTTACCACCTATAACATCCTCTTCCCTTGGGAAACCCTCGGGCTCGATCGTCCCATGACGGCCGGTTCCGCCATCGGCATCTCGCTCTCTCTCGCCGATGCCGACACCGGCGAAAACAGTCGTCGCGCCCTCCGCCTTTTCGGCGGCATCGCCGAAGGCAAGGACCCCGAGAAATACGGCCCGCTCTGGCTACGTCGCTGACCCGAACCTCCATCGAACGAGCATCCGGCCGCGTGTAGTTGGAAATTGGTGACGTTACTTTACCCCATACCCCATGAAAACCCACCCCATCCCAAGCCATCACCACCCCCTGGCGTTTCGATTCCGGAATAAAAATCACCCGAGCGGCCCCACGTCGCGAGTATTCGACGTGGGAGCGAGTTTGCTCGCGAAGTTCGGAATCGCGAGCAAGCCCGCTCCCACTCCCCGGCCCAGCCGGAACCCGCTTCGGGTTATTCGACTCCCGTTGTTCGCGGCCGCGGGTGCATTGATCGCGGCGCCCCTGCAAGCCGACATCTCCGCGGACATGGTTGCCGCCGGCATTTCAACCCGCGCGTTCAATTTCCTCGAAGCGCACCCGCGCTGGGATTCCTCGCTGAAGTCGGAGCCCACGCTCGCGACCGTCCTGGATGCCTTGAACGCGCCGGACCCGACCGTGCCGGCAAACGCCCAAGTGATCACCACCGTCGCCGGACTCTCCGGTATCGTCCCGGGCGGCGTGTATCACCTCGACGGCGACTTCGTTTTAAGCGGTTCCCTGAACGTCCGGTCGAACACGACGTTGTATGTCAGCGGATCGTTGACGCTCAAAAATCAAAGCATGTCGAACGGCTGGGCCACCAAGGCGGTGGTCGATATCAGCGGCGCAAATATCCGGGTCATCGGACTCGACAACGCGAAGATCGTCAGTGATCAGACCGCCAGCGGATTCTGGGTTTACGACGCGACGAATGTACTGATTCAAGGCTTCGATATCGGTTTCACGGAGCAGGCGTTCACTGCACGCTGGAACGTCTACACCGCGGTTTTTAGAAACAATTATTGTCACGACCTCAGTCGCCGGGCGATTCACACGGTGTCGAGCGGTGGCGCGGGTTACATTGTGGCCAAGCATAACTTCATCGACTGGGCCTCCGATGGTTATGATTTCGATTACAAATCCACCAACTGTATCGCCTTTGAAAACGTGATTGTCGGGACGAGTCGCTGGGTGGGTTATATGGAAGAAGGAACTCAAAGCAGCCGCACCGTTGGAAACTTGGGCGTAATGGCAAAGTGGTTTGGCGAAAGCCACATGATGGGAATCTGTGATAACGGAACCACGCTTCGAACGTTCCAACTCACCGGGCGCCTGACGATGAACAACTACTTCGTAAAGAACGTGGTTTACGGGCCGACCGTCACCTACACCGGCCGCGCGGATTACTGGGCGATGCCCGGCACGGGAGACATCGAAGCAAACACCTACGGGCCGATTTATATGTGGGGTAATTCCGGATATAATTACGCCAACCAAACCGGCTACATCGACTATTCCGGACATCCGAACCTGCAGCCGGGCGTGCCGAAGATCGCGGACCCGAACGCTCCGGAGGTCACCAGCTACATTCAGCAGACGAAAACGACGATTTCCGCCGTTGAGGAAACCGTGGGTGCCCCGCGCAACGTTTCCGCGGAGGCCGACACCTACGTGTGGAATGGCGGCCCGACGATCAACTATGGCACGTCGACCGTCCTCGTGGTCAAAGACGTCTATGGACCGGGCTACGATCGTATCTCCTACCTCCGTTTTCCGCTGAGCTCGTTGACCGCCCAGGCGAAGACCGCGACGCTTAAACTCAAGGTGACCCAGATCGGGGGCGAAGGCGCGGGCAACCGCACGGTCGAGGTGCGCCAACTCACAAACGATTCGTGGACGGAAACCGGTACGGTCTGGAACAACCGGCCCGCATCCACGGGAACCTTGATCGCCACCATCACCAATGCCGGAACGGTGGGACAGACCTACTCGGTCGACGTGACCGACTACGTGAACGCGCAATATCTTTCCGATAAAAAAGTATCCTTCGTGCTAATACAGCCCTCGTCCGTGGGAAAAGCCGCGTTTTTCGGCAGCCGTGAAAATGCGCCCGCCGTGCCCGTTATCGAAATCCAATGATCCGTTTTCCCGGACGGCGCACGACGCGCCGTTTCCCGGTTCGCACTCCCTTTAATGTCCATCTCCCAACGTCAGGTTCATCTCGATTTCCACACCTCGCCGTTCATCCCTGATGTCGGCGCGGAGTTCGACGCGCGCGAATTTGCCGCGACCTTCAAGCGCGCGCACGTCAACAGCGTCACGGTGTTCGCCAAATGCCATCACGGCATGTGCTACTACCCGACAAAGACCGGGAAAACACACCCCGCGCTCGGCGATCGCGACCTCCTTGGCGAGATGCTCGATGCTCTCCGGAGCGAAGGTATCCGCTGCCCCGTTTACACGCCGGTCGCGTGGGAGGAAAACGTTGCCGATCTGCACCCCGAGTGGCGACAGATGCGCGCCGACGGCACCTTTGCCCGCTGCGACAACCCCGATCCGAGCCTGCCTCGTCATCCCGGCGGCTGGCGCTTCAATGACTGGATCAACCCCGACTATCAGGACTACCTCGAAGCCCACGTGCGCGAACTCTTTGCCCGCTACGGAAAACTCGACGGACTGTTCTTCGACATCCTCTTCTACGATCACCTCGCGCATCACAGCGAGGCGTGCCTCGCCTACCGCGCGCGTCACGGCTTCGCGGCCGACGACGTCGAGACTTTTAAACGCTTCGAATCGCACGCGCAGGCCCGGTTCGCCGCGCGCTTCAGCAAGCTCGTGCGCGGTCTCTCGCCCAAGACCTCGATCTTCTACAACACGCCCTTCGATGTGTTTGTTGACGGTACGGGCGGACGCCAACGCCTGCCGCACTGCACGCACATCGAGATCGAATCGTTGCCCTCGGGCTTTTGGGGATACCTGCATTTCCCGCGACTCGCGCGCGGGGCGGGCCGCTGGGGCAAACCCTGGATCGGTATGACCGGCCGTTTTCAGCGCATGTGGGGTGACTTCGGCGGGATCAAACCGCAGGCCGCGCTCGAGTACGAATGCTTCCGCTCGCAGGCACTCGGCGGCGGCAACTCCGTCGGAGACCAACTTCCGCCGCGCGGCCGGCTCGATGCCGCCGCCTACGATCTCATCGGCGCGGTGTACGCTCGGTGCGAAGCCGCCGAACCCTTCTACGCCGGGAGCGTCGGGTTGACGGACATCGGCGTGCTCTCCGCCAACCATCCCGGAAAAAACCTGGCCGAGACCGGCAAGTCCGACGAAGGCGCGATCCAGATGTGTGAGGAAACCCATTACGAAGTCTCGCTGCTCGACGACGCTTCCGACCTCGCTTCGCACCATGCGCTCATTCTTCCAGACGACGTGGTCGTGACGCCCAAGCTCTACAAAAAGCTAAAAACCTACCACGCCGCCGGCGGTAAACTTCTGATTTCGCACCGCGCCGGACGTGATGCCGCCGGACGCTGGGCGCTCGATTTTCTTCCGCTTGGATTCAACGGCGTCGTCGAAAAATTCCCCACCTATTGGCGTGCGCGGGAGACCTTTTGGCCCGAGCTCAGCGCGAGCGACCGCGTCGTGTATTCGCAGGGGGTGAACGTCTATCCCGGGCGCGGCGCCAAGGTTCTGGTGGATCGCGTGCTTCCGTATTTCAAGCGCACCGATCTCACGTTTTCGTCGCACTTCCAGACACCGCCGCAAGCCGACCCCGACCGCTTTCCGGCCGTCGTGGCGGGCAAAGGTTTCGTCTATTTCGCCGACCCGATTTTCCGCGAGTACCGGCAGACCGGAAACCAGGCGGTGCGCGACGTTTGGCGCCGTGTGCTCCGCGATCTCGTCGGCCCGCCCCTCGTGGGCGACGGCCTGCCGAGCACGGTGCTCTGCGCTGCTCGCCGCCGCAAACGCGACCTCCTGGTCACGCTCCTGCACTACGTCCCCGTGCGGAAGGCGCTCGACATCGACGTGTGTGAAGAACGCATGGGCTTCGCGGGTGAAGTTCTCCGCCTCGCATCGCCCGTTAAAGAAGTCCGCCTCTTCGGCACCGGTGAAAAACTCACGCCAACCGAAGACGGCACCGGCTGGATCCTCCCCGCAGTCAAAGGCCGTCTGCTGCTGGAAGTACGGGGTTATTACTCACGCTGAGGTGAGCGGGGCGGCAGGCGCGCTTTTGCTTCAACGCGGAATCATGAAGATACCGGCGTAGATGCCGAAGGTGAGCAGGATTGAGAGGAACGTGCCGATAATGACGTATTCGGCGAAGGATTGGTGTTCCTCCATGCTCTTGAAACGGGCCAGCGCCTTGACAGCTACCACGACGGGGATCGCAACGTTGTGACCGGCGATCAGAAAGGCATAGATGAGCAGTCGTTCCAACGAGCCGATCACGCGACCGTTGCCGGTCTTGGCGCGAACCGCCTCCTCCGGGTTTGTCCCGTTCTGCCCGTTGTGTTGCTTGATGCGCGCGAAAAACCAGCGGATGAAAAAATTGCTTTCCTTGAGGCAGAGCAGCGCTCCCGTGAGCCCGAGCGAAAGCTGGGGAGGGATGTTGATGAACGACGGTTGATGTGGAGGAAATCCTTTGGACCAAAAAATCACCATGGCGACTTGCGTGAGCAGGGCGCGTGCCCGGGGCTTCCCGAGCCGGCCGAAT
>JANJTQ010000225.1 GCA_024711005.1 Opitutaceae bacterium
TCCTCTTCAACCTTTGTCACCTCCCATGGCTCGGGCAGCAGCAACAGTCGGCGATAATGTTCGTGAACGCTCATCTCCTTACTCATTGCCCTCCACTAGCTCAGATCCGCCTCCTCACCCACAACAAAACGTGAAGAACCCTCAAATAGGCGACCCGCCTTGATAAGCGCTAATAGGTCGTTGATGTCATCAGCAGACTTTGGGCGTGGCTTAGGCACGAAGGAAGTAGCTTCCCGAGCTAAAAACCCGGTGGTCGCCCGCCGCAAGGACTCAATTCAAGACCCCGTGCCGCAGGACATCTGGTTAATTGCCTCATTTGAATCACGACCCACATTCGTTCTAGACCTAAACGGTCGAAGTGCCGGAATTCGTTGCCGCGTTGGCCGGAAGCAAGCCGACACCATCCCGGATACGTCGCGCGTCCAACTCAGAACGTTTTTCGAGATGACGCAGGGCCGCGTCGATCCGGGAAACAATAGGCGAACCTTGCGGGTCTGCGTTAAAACGTTCCCGGAAGGTTTTGATCCGGTGCAGAAGCTGCGTGTCGGTAGACGTTTTCAACCACTCCAGAAAGTCGTCTTCAGTATAGGTGGCTAGGAATCGCAAGTCTCGACTGTTCCAACCATCCGAACCGGCCAACATGACCACAGCTTCGTCAATCGGCTTCTTGTGCACCACTTGGGCTCGGCGGTCATGCAACATCTCACTGGCTTTCTTACTTACGCCAAGTCGGTGTGAATCAAACGGACTCGGATCAGGATTCGCTGTGGCATACGCATCGATCGCTGCAGCAAGAAGTTTTTCCTCAGCGGGAGCAGGTCCAAAAGATTCGAGAAACTCCAGCACTTGGGAGATTTCGGCGACGCTCATTTTGTCATGGTGCGCGTGAAGGAAAGCGCGCTGGCCAGCTAGCACGTCCGCCTGCGAAGCTTGGAAATTGCTCCAGTAGCGCTCCCAAGTCGCACGATATTGGATGCCCAGCTCGATGTTGGCCTGTTCGGTCTCCAACTTATTGAGCAACGCATCCGCCTCGACCCAAGAGACAAACCCGGCCTCCAAAAATTCGAGGATGATTTCGTCGGCAGGTCGCCGCTGATAGCCCACTGTGTTTACCGGCTCATACCGCTTCAGCTCTTCCTCTCGCTTATCATCCTTCCCGCTTCGAGAATAGATGCTTAACCAACGTGTTTGATCAGTCACGTCCCGCACCGAAAAATCTTTCTCGTGGCAGTAATGCAGGTAGCAAATTTTCACGACCTGTCGGATAAAAGTGGGCCACAATTGGCGATACTTGGTCGCCATGTGCGCCTCAAAATATTCGAGCACCTGACGCGTCTTGCGTAGGACCCGGATATTCGAGACGTTTACCGACTCGAAGATTTCCAGGATGGACCTTGGATCTGCCGGCTGGAAAGGCGTCGAAGGGGTGGGTTTTGCGGCGGCCTCCTCGAAGCGTCGGTCCTCGAAGATAAGATTGTAGCATTCTGTAACCGTTGGGTTCAGCAGGATTTCTCGGTCGATAACCTTCTCGCGGAATTCAGCCAGCACGGGGGCAAATTCCTTGTTGGCCGCCGCCTTGGTCTCGTTGAATAGCAACACCACCTTACAGGAACGCTCATCCCGCAGGCTGGTTATCAGGCCGAGTAAAGCCGAAGCCGACAGGGACTCCTCCTTGCGCTCCAAGTCGTCGATACAGACCACCATCCCGCGTAGAGCTTGGTTTTCGACCGCATCGGCCCACAATTCCGTGTTTTTCAGTTCTACACTTACCCCTACGCTGAATCCGACATCCATGTGGCGGGCGGCATTGCTGGACCACCGTTCCCAAACCGGGATCTTTGGTTTTCTCGTGGGGTCCAGCGGGCGTAAGCTGGTAAACAAGGTCCGCCGTAAATCTGTCGTGTTCGCGACGCCAAAGACAGAAGCATAGGCGTAGCTGTCACAACCGGCCGCTTGCCTCTGCCGGTTGATGAATCGGTTCCATAGATAAGTTTTCCCGACACCCCATTCGCCTTTCAATGCCAGAACCCTTGGCTGTGGGTCGGCCAGAAACATGATAAGAACTTCTTCGACGTGGTTCAGGGTCGAGGCGGAGGTGGGACTGGGCTCGGTAGACATAGCAGGCGTTGAATGTCGCGACAACAAAGCAGGCGTAGCCTCGAAGCAAAAGTTAACGCGTAGGTTCTACGGTTCACTTTAGTTCGATCAGCTCATTCCACCATCAGTTCAGCCAGGAATGTTTCGACGATACCCTCCTCGTCGTAGGCACGTCCACGTTCACGCATTTGCTCCGCCAATCCCGGCGACCATTCCGTGGGCAGCGGAGATCCGATGAGTGGGCGACCAGCTTGACCACTCGCCGCTTCGTAAGCGGCAAGATCGTAGCACCATGGCAGTTGTGTTCGGCAAAGGGCCTGCTGTTGGCATGAGGTAGCGGAAATTCCGCTGAAAACAAATAATCCCTCCGTTTTCCTTACGCGTGGAATGGGGCATTTTATACGGCCACAAGTAATGTCAAATTTCCGCAGACGTTGACAGTCCACCCGCCAGCATTACCCAAGCGGGGCTTTTTCATGCGCGCCGGGCGGCGAGCTCGGCCTTGATCTGGTACACCCGGTCCTCGGTCAGTTCATATCGGCTCATTAGCAGGAATGTCAGCAGCGCACCGAGAAACGGCATCAGGAAGTAGCTAATCTTCATATGCATGAGCGTGTGCTCGGACTGCGCCCCGATCTTCGCGTCGAAGCCGATCCACACTAACACGAAGCCTCCGAGTAGCGTCGCCAGCGAACTGCCGATCTTGTCGAACCAGCTCATGATTGAGGCGAGAAATGCCTCGTTGCGGATACCCGTCTTCCACTCCTCGTAATCGGCTATGTCGCCGAGCATCGCGCTACCCATCAGGCCGATGCCCGAGCCCGCGGCACCGTTGGTCACCAGCACAATCAACTGTAGCCACGGCATGCCCGGGTGATAGACGAAAAGCTTGGAGATGCTGCCGGCCATAAACACGGCGGCGGCCAGCTGCAGCGTGTGGCGTTTGCCGAACCGTCGCGACAGCCATGGGTACACAAACACAGAGCACGCAATCGCGGAGATCATATAGGCCGTGCCCATATAGCCGTAGAACCAGCCGCCAACCTTGATGTCGCCACCGAACACATAATAGACATTCATATAAACGCCGAGCATGCTCACGATGCTATAACCGAAGCCAAAAACAATGCGAGGAACACGGACACCCGATTTTTCCGGGATCATCTGCGCGCGAGTTGCAGCGGGGCGGTGAGGTGATGTCAGCGGCGAGTTTGATGATTTTTTGCGTTCCTACGTCTGATGCGGGCGCTTTTCCGCAGCGAGCGTGCGCGCCCCCGCCCTTGGTAGGGTCAGTCGAATCGGTGTTCTCCCTTGGGTTTTTCACGGAGAAAGCGGCCTGCCGAATGCGCCACGAGTCAAGTTTCGGCCTCTCGACCAAGAGAAAGCCGCTCCACAATTCGACTCATTTGACTCACGGAGCCCAGCTCACTTCTATGGATCTATCATTTTCCCGCAAAGTGCTTCTATTCCTTTCCCTTCATGAACTCAACAGCTGAGCACGGGTTATTCGGACGACATCACTTAGGACTTCGCGGGAGCCTACGCCGCCAAGTCCTCTTCGGCTCAAATCTGAAGTCCGGTATTCATATCAGGTCGCGCGAGCCTCATGAACTCCTCCTGATCGCGCAATCGACGGGACAGTCCTCATCAAAAGGTCACCCGCGAAAGCAGCAAGAAGCTCCTTGGGCGGAGGAGGTTCATTCATCGCAGAAGACGCAGCGATAAAAACCCGAATTACACCCCGACCTAAGACCGGAGCCTTGCATGCCATCGGAGCCTAGTGGACAGTCTCGCAGGCACTGGCACTGCTGGTTGATACCGACAGGTGCCTTGACATCCTCTCTACCCACTGAAACAGCGAGACAGCGTAATTGACTAATTCCGATGGACTGGCCTCAAAACCTAAGGCCCAAAGCGATCACTCCTTTCGTTGATCACCACTTGCCTGACATGACATCGCCCAAGCATGAGCTCCCCAAGGATGGCCCCGTCGATTGGTCTCGCCTGCAAATCAACCTAGCGCCCTCCCAAGGTTTTATTCGTCACCCCGCCAACCGCTTTATTTCCGAAGCTTGGTTCAAAAAGTATCTCCGCGACTATGATTTCTGGTTTATCAACGGCGGCGAAGCCCTCCTGACTGCCACCGACGGCACCCAAAATCTCCTTCAGCGAGGTGTTGTGGTCTTGTTGCGCCCCATGTCCGTCTGGTCAGTAAGCCCTGTTTCAGCGGAGTCCGAACCGCTGAGCATGACTTGGTTTCATTTTGATATAGTCGACCGCCAGACGAATACAACCATAGACCCGGTTCTGCTGGAATCTATTCCGGTCGCGATTAAATCGCACGAGCCGGAATACACGGAAACCGTCTGCCGACGCATTCTTCAACTCGGAGTTCTATGGCGCGACACGAAAATCTCCACTCCCGGATACAAACTCGCCGGAGATCTGCTCAGAACTCAATTGCAGGAGATTCTCATTCAGCAAGAAGCCGATGAACAACCGTCCGGCATGGAGATCGATCCAGCACGATATCTGCAGCTAATGTCCATCGCCTACGAGTTGCGTCACGACCTCCACACATTTCCGACGGTCGAGCACATGGCCCGCCACTGCAAGGTATCGGTCGATTACTTTACCCGACTGTTTAAGAAAATATTTAACAAAACCCCCATGGATGCGTTGATCGCCGCGCGTATTGAAAAAGCCAAGCATCTGCTTAACGGCACCGCGCTATCCATTTCCCAGATCGCCGATGAACTCGGCTATGACAATATTCATTTCTTCTCCCGCCAATTCAAAGCGAAGGTTGGCCGCTCGCCCCTCGCCTATCGCCGCAAGCAATAAACATTTCAAGTAAAATGTTGTAATCGACCGCTTTTATAATCATAACCAATTTATTTTAATACGGTTTATTAAATGCAGAGATCAAATTATCCGCAAAGTTTGATGCAAACTTCCGGAAAGTTCCTGCCGATGCTTGCGCGATGACGACGAGCAGGTAGGCGCAGATCGTCGACCAAAACTGGACGCCCACGCCGTTGGGAGTAGCCGAAAAAAATCTTCGCAGGCACAGGTGCTGCTTGATCCACCGAGAACAACTCGATCTCCCACCAGCGCTTGTATGATCACTGCGACGACCAGTACCAGCAGAGCGAAGTTGTTGGACAGAAAGGCTGAGGAGAGATTGCTGTCAGTACCGTAAATCGCATGCGGCGCAACTTGCTCAGTAGCCCAAGGGATCGCAGGTCATATGAATTTTAGCTGAAATAACTGGCTTGGAGCAACCCATTGCTTGGAGAAATGCCGAATAGCAGCCCTCCCTCGGATCAAACCACCCGGGAACTCTCTCCAAGGTGCCCCCGTTCTCACAATCCACAAGATCGCCGTCACTCTCCAGCACCGCCCGGGCACTTGCGCTCCACACTGTTGCGGAGCATTCAGACCGAAACGATGATCGTTAAATTCCTAGCCCATCCCAGTCCCGAGCACCGAGGACGGCCCTAATTTCGAAAGCCACAGGAATGCAGAAAAATAGCATCTAATTAACAAATATTTTATAAATAGCACAAGCGGGAGGTTCTTGTAAAAACCCCGCCTAGAGCGCCCTCCATCCCTCGAATACTGCGGTACGCGAGGACTGTCGGTTTTTGACTAACGCCATCCCCGCAAAATGATCGGCGGCAAGGGCGAATCGTCACGCGACGACCATGGTAGGTTCGTTCGTACAGACACATGTCGCTAAAGTATAAATTCTCTTTGGGTAAATGCATGGTAAATCCGCGACTTCTCCGGCATACTCGTTTCACCTCAAAATATACATCCCCACTGTCATCGCGAGTTCTGATTACTTTCAAAAAGGCGGCAC
>JANJTQ010000259.1 GCA_024711005.1 Opitutaceae bacterium
ATCCCGGGATTGACGGGGACGGACCCGACGGTGATCGGGCGCTACGCTTGGTGGGTCGGCGACGAGGGCGTGAAGGCGCGCCTCAACTGGGTGGATCCCTGGGCGGACCTCGCATCGACCAACGCCGAACGCTTCAATCGGTTGCGGGTCGGGCAGCGCCATGGCATCGAGCTCATGTGGCGCGAAGAGGCCGGAACGCCCTTCGGTGACTCTCTCTACGACGTCGAGGGAACCGGGGCGCCGGCGGAATCCTTCCGCGGCGTGTTGAGACGTGCGTTGACGGGCCGGCAGGTGTCCTTGCTGCCGGGTTTTGAGACCGCGGTCGTGCAGACCGGGCTGAAGCGTCGTATCCATGATTCAACTACATATTCGAGCGGCGTGCCGGCCGACCAACTGCGCGGCGGACTGCGGCGCGACCTGACCGCGCTCCTGGAGAAGGCCCCCGCGGCCTGGACCGGATCGCTGGGCGCAAGTCTGGAGGAGGTGAGCGTGAACGATGGCGGTCTGCTGCGCATCGCGGATTTCAAAAATTCCGACCTCTATGAAAGCGCGGTCTATTCGATGGATTCCAGCAAGGGAGTCGATGCGCGTTCCCCGATCGCGGCCACTTGGGCCCAGGTGCAGAGCTATTACCGTCTTGCGAAGACCAACTCCGGGTCGGTCGCCGCGGCCGCCATGTCCGATTCGCAGATGGCGACGGGACCGTTGATCCTGCGTTGGGGACTCGCCTTCGATTTGAGCAGCAGTGGCGACGGGAGCAGTCCGCAGCTTCATCTCTTCCCGCACATTGTTCTTTGGAATCCCTACAACGCGACTCTCACCGGAAGCTACCGGGTGCGGATGGAGTTTAGTTCGAGCGACAGCACCGCGGCCAAGTGGCTCTATTTCGTCACGCCGCGTCGCGATGCCGATGACGCTCCCGTGTTGGCGGCCCCCTACACGGTGTATCACCGGGATTTGATCGCTGTCGCCGACAGCTCGCGACCCGGCAAATACAGCAATCACACGCTTGAGTTCACCCTTCCGTCCGTGTCGATACCGGCGGGTCAGGCGATCGTGTTCACTCCCGCCGGGGCCGGTTCGGCCTACCAGACCTCGGGCAACAATCCCCTGGTTCCCGGCTACAATACCACGACTTCGTTCACCCGCCCGATCTCGCATGTTTTCACGCCGGATGAGGTCGAGGACAGCGCGGTGGTGCTGGCCTCGCCTTCGGGAGGCGGCACGATCTCGGTGCATCTGCTCGAAGACGCGAGCGGGGGAAATCTGCAGATGATTGATTCGGTGGGTATTCTCGGCGGGCAAGTGACGGTCGATGCGGGCGGCGCGTCCGCCTCGGCGATCACGGGTGGCAGCGCGGTGGGTTCGATTGATTTCAAGAACCTGACGAACGCCGTCTCCTCCCGGGGGCAAAGCGGCCTGTGCGGCATTAGCAACCAGCAGGACAAAAGCGGGCGCTACAATTGGCTGGCCCAATACAACCAGCGCGCACCTTCGGTCGGACACGCCTGGTTTGAGTGGAGCGAGGGCTTCGCCTCCGCGGCCAATTGGTCGGCGGCCACGCTGTTTTCCAAGAACAGCGACTGGGAGATCGACCTGGTTGGCGGATCGCAGACCTACACCGGTCCGAGCCGTTTCGCGTCCAACGGGGTGTCCCAGGCGGTGCTGTTTCACCTGCCGGGCACGGCTACGCCGATCCTGTCGCTCGGGCAGCTCCAGCATGCGGCGCTCAGCTTTATGACCTCGGGACTGGAGCCCACCTATCCGCTGGGCAACTCGTATGCCAGTCCTCTGATCGCCCAGGACAAGCTGGTGAATCCAAATCCGAACGCCCTTGGCTCCCTTTATAAAAACAGCGAGCCCCACCTGATCGACACCTCCTACCTGCTGAACCGCGTGTTGTGGGATCGGTTCTATTTTTCGGGCACGCCCGCCGTGGCCGACAGCGTCCTGCAGGCGCGCATCGACGCGGGCGAACCCCTGCCCAATGGCCGTCTGCGTTACCGGGCCAACGTGAGCGCAGCCGACGCACGCGACTTTGATCGCGGCGCCGCGAGCCTGACCGTCGAGGGGGCGTTCAACGTGAACTCGGTTTCCGTGGAGGCCTGGACCGCGCTGTTGTCCAGTTTGAGAGGGGTGTCGGTGAATCCGGCCACCGGTGCCACCGGGACCATGACCGGTTCACCCTATGTGCGGACCCCGCTCGTCCCGGGCGGGCAGAACTCCGCTTCGGCGACGGACCAGTGGAACGGATACCGGGCGCTCACCGACGCGCAGGTCCGCACCCTGGCTTCCGCGATGGTCGCGGAGGTCAAGCGCCGCGGCCCCTTCCTTTCGTTGGCGGATTTTGTCAACCGCAGCCTGGCCGCGTATCCCGATGAGTCGGGACTGAGCGGGGCGTTGCAATCCGCCCTCGACGCGTCGGCCTCGCTCAACACCGCCGTGCTGGAACAGGTGCGCCCGAGCAGCGGCGCGAACGACATCCCCTTGGGCACCGCCGAGACCCGGGCGATCGGCAGCACTCCCCACGACTACTATTGGCAGAACATTCTCGCTCCGCGGCGCAACACGACATTGACAGGCGCAAAGGCCGCGATGGCCCCGGGGTTTCTCAGTCAGGCGGACCTGCTTCAGGTCCTTGGGCCCGGGCTGGCGGCCCGGTCCGACACGTTTGTGATCCGTGCCTATGGCGAGACGGTCAATCCGCTGCTCGCCTCTTCCGACGCCGGCTACATCACCGGTCGGGCCTGGTGCGAGGCCGTCGTGCAACGGTTGCCCGACTATGTCGATGAAGTGGGCAACCCCGCGGAAACCCGACCGGTCTCCTTCGCCGGCGTCGTCGTGCTCACTCCGGAAAACCAGCGTTTTGGCCGACGTTTCCAAGTGGTCGCGTTTCGTTGGCTGAGCCCCTCGGAGATATAAACCCTTTCGGAAGCAAAGGCAGTTTCCCCATTCCCATGTCACGCATTCTCGCCCTGCTCTGTCTTGCCTGCCTCGTCGGCTCGATCTCCACCGCGCAGACTTCGGCGGAGGCGCCGCGTAGCGTCACGTTGCGCCTGATCGCGTTCGAGGGTTATGTCACCGACTTTGCGGTCAGGGGACCGTCTGGGTTGACGCGAATCGTGGCGAGGCCCCGGGTCTTCACGCGCGACATCGAAGCCCGCGTCGTCGACGGTTATGTTAATTTCTATCGCTACAAAACGACCGTGCCCGCCGCCTCCGCAGGCGCGTCGATCGCACCCGACGCTCCGGCGGGACGTTTTCGGATCGATCCCGAGGTGCGACGTTATCTGGTGATCATTGCGGCCGTCGGCGGGGTGGATGAAGCGCGGACCTGCAGCGCCTATGCGATCCCCGACCCCGAGGGGGCGCATCCGGCCGGATACGCGCGAATCATTAATTTCACGACCGAGGCGCTGGCGGTCCATTTGGACGACAAGCCCGCGATCATCCCGGCCGGCGACTCGATGGTGTTCGCCTGCACGGTCGGGGACGACGGACATGTCTCGTTCCAGTTCGCCCGAAAGAAAGGGGAAGGACTGTGGCGTATGCAGAGCAGCACCCGTCTGGCCGTGAGCGAAGGCAAACGCCTGTTCGTCCTGATCACCCCGACACCGCCAAGATCGGAGCGGGAAGAGGCGATGCTTGCCGCGACCGGTGCATTTCAGGTCAGGACGGTGTTCGATAACTGACCTTGAGAATAGCGGCGGGATGTGATTATGACCGATCCGACGGATCGGCGGCGTGCGGGCCCGGCGCATCGGGCAGGGGCAAGATCGGCTTGTCGAGGAACCAAGGGGCGGGATCGCCGATTCGGCGGGTGGATTCGCCCGGTATCCATTCGCCGTCGATAGACACATGTTGGGCGATGGCCGGCACGCCTCGCTCATTGCGGTGGAGCATGGCGACCAGCAGATCGAGCGCGGCGCGGCCGACCTGTCGGTCGCTCTGGTGGACGCCGCTGAGCAGTGATTCACCCTTGTTGACGTGGAGACAGGCGAGCCCGATGTCGCCGGGGACGTCCAGACCATGGGTGCGGCAGATGTTGTGCAGGCCGAAGTGCTGCGACACCACCGCGTCGGGCCGGTGGTCGGCGAGCCAACGACCGATGCGCGCCGAATCGTCGCGATAGCGGGCGACCAGAATCGGCACGCGTTCCTCGTCCGGCAACGCGCGGTCGTAGGCCGCATAGGCCGAGCTGGGCCCGAAATTGGCGCGACGGTCGTATTCTTCGGTCAAATACAGTCCGATGCGTCGGTACCCGAGTGCGCGCAGTTCGCGCAGGAGAGTGAGCGCGGAGCGGAATTGGTGGTTGGTGACCCGATGCAGTTGCGGCGAGGTCACGCTGTAGCCGAGGGACACGGCGCTGAAGTCTTCCCATGCGAAGGGCGGCAGGTCGGCGGGTTCAGGCTGGGGGAAGACGATGATTCCGGAGATGCCGCGCGCTTGCAGGCGTTTGCGCAGACGCCCGTGGGTCAGCCCGGGTTCATGCATCCAGATTTCCTGCAACTCGTAGCCGAGTTCCTTCGCCCGCTGAGACATGCCCGCGTGGTAGTTGCGAAAGGCGGGGCTGCGCAAAAGCTGGGATTGTTCGGGGTAATTGTTGAACCACGCGACGGTGGATTGATAGGCGTGTGAGCGAACATTGCTCCGATAGGTGTTGAGGGCGGTGAGGGCGGGGTCGGGCCGGTAGCCCATTTCCGCGGCGAGGGAATGGAGACGCTCGCGAGTCGCCGCGGGAAGTTTGGGGCTGTCGCGGAGAGCCAACGACACCGTGGTCACATGAACGCCGGCGCGTGCCGCGATTTGGCCCAGAGTCACTCGGAGGGATGGCATGGAAATTCGAGGAAAACCAATTCCGAAATCGCCTCAGCCGTGTTCATGCGGTCGCGGGTGGCCGCCGAGGTAACGGTTGGACGGTGGCTGAAAACCCCCGCCTCGTTACCTCCCAAGAAACATGCCAATGCCGCCCGCAGGTCCGTATGGGTGGCAGACACACCCAAGTCAGAAAGAGAAAGATTAAGAGGAACGAGAGAGAGTTGGGGGTCGAACGAAAGCGATGGGTTCTTTTCCTCGCCGTGGTCCGAAACGTAGTGCGGTGCTTTAGCCCGTATCCGATCGTCTCCCGGTGCGGGCTGAAGCTCCGCACTACGGCCAGCCTCGTGACCTCCCTGGAAGCATGCCCCTCCCGCAAACCCAGTTTCTTGCGGTTCCAACTGGGCCGCGCAGCGCCTCAGTCCCTGTGCTCGGCTGCTACGGGAATACGGAATGTTCGGCTGCATTTCTACGGGCTCGGGGACGCGTCCCCCCGGGCGATTACCACGTATCGGTGCGGAAGGGGACGGCGGGGAGGCCCTCGCCGTTGAAGAGGCCGGCGACCGGGGCGTTGCGCCAGGCGTAGCGGACGGCGATCGGATCGGGGATCGCGGCGCTGGTCACGAGCACGGTGTCGTTTTCGATTTTGGCCTCGGCGGGCTTGAAGATCCGGTTCGCACCGGCGAGTTCGAAGCCCGACAAGGTGTTGAGCGGGGCGCGCAGGCCGCCATGGACCTCGGTGAATGTCACGCGAACGCCGGCGCCTTGGCGTTCGGCTTTGGCGAACACGGGGCCGCTATCGATGATTTTTTGGCCATAGGTGCGGGCGAGGGCGACGCGGGCGAGACGACGACCGACGTCCTTTTTGTTGCGCGCGTGGACATCGTTTACGTCGCCGATGTCGATGGTGACGGCCTGGCCGGTGGCGGGCAGGGCGAGGGTCTGCGTCTGGGCTTCGCGCAGGAAGGCCCAGGGCGTGCCGTCGATTTTGCCGGAGTGGAAGTTGGCAAGCTGCACCCAGTGGAACGGGAAGTCGCCTTGGCCGAATTGCCTGCGCCAGCCGGTGATCATCGCGGAGAAGAGCGCGCGATATTCGTTGGCGCGAACGGCGTTGGACTCGCCTTGATACCAGATCGCGCCGCGCAGGGCATAGGGGATGAGCGGGTTGATCATGCCGTTGTAGAGGCCGGAGGGCGTGGCTTGGTGGCCGGGACCCCAGATCGAGGTGGGGCGGGATTTGGCGAAGTGCCGGCCGGCGGCCTTGGCGGCGTCGCGTTCTTTTTCCCACGCGGCGACGGCGGCGTCGTATTTGACCTTGGCCTCAGGATAGTTTTCCAGGGCCTTGGCCCAAGCCTTGGCCACGGAGGCGAACGCGGGGTCGGAGGCGAGCGTTCCCGAGTCGATCCAAGCCTCGATCGGGGTGCCTCCCCAGGAGCTGTTGATGATGCCGACCGGGACGTTGAGCAGGTCGTGGATGTCCTTGGCGAAATAGTAGCCGACGGCGGTGAACTGGCCGGTGGTCCGGGGGCCGGCGACCTGCCATTGGCCGGAGGAGGTGGAGGCGGGGGTGTTGGCGACCGTCTTGGCGACCTTGATATGGCGGATCAGCGGAAGGTGGGCGGAGGCGGGGATGTCGAGAGCCTTGTCGTAGGTGTTGTTGACGATCCACTCCATGTTGGACTGGGCGGAGGAGAGCCAGACCTCGCCGACGACGATGTTGGCGAGGGTGACGGTGTTGTTGCCCCGGATGACGAGATCGACGGGTTCGGAACGGGCGGGGAAAGCCGGAAGGGTGACGCGCCAGCGGCCGGAGGCGTCGGCCGTGGTCGCGACGGTTTCACCGGCGAAGGTCACGGCGACTTTTTCGCCGGCGTCGGCCGTGCCCCAGACAGGGATGGGCTTGTCGCGCTGGAGCACGGCGTTGTCGGTGAACAACGGCGCGGGGACGACGTTGGCGTGCAGATGCGCGCCGAGGCACAACAGAGCGAGGGGAATCAGGGGATTGCGCATGGGAATGGACCGCGCGAATAGCGCGTCGCGAGGATGGACGGGGGCGGTTTGTAGAAAGCGACGGGTTAGCGACTGGAGGAGACGCTCACGTTGACGTTGTGCAGGGTGAAGTCGCCGATCGCGGACAGCGCGGACACGGCAAGGACGTCGAACGTGGTGGTGGGGGGGCTGCTCGTTTGGACGGAATGGTACTGGATCTCGTCGACGCCGTCGCGGGCAGAGTAGAAAAGATCGAGACCGGTGTCGGTGCGGGTCAAGGCGAGCGTCACTCTCAGCGGTCGGGCGGTCGGGAAGACGCCGGCGGCCCCTCCGTTTTCGCCGACCTGTTTGTAGGGATTGAGGATGATGATAAGGGAGTCGTAGCCCACCGCGGTCGAGGGAAGGCCGGGGACGCGGGAGCGAAAGGCCACGGGGCTTCCGGAAGTGGCCCCAGGGTTGGTGGTGGCGATGATGCCGTCGTAGGGGGCAAACCGGCTGTTGCCGTTGGCCTTGGGCGTCGCGGTCCCATTGGAATCGAACAAGCCGAAACGGAACGCGTTGTATTGGTTGAAGGTTTTGGAGCCCGCGAAGGTGACGTCGAACGAGAGCGTGATCGTGTCACCCACCGCCAAGGTGGTGGCGGGGAAAGCCGCCTGCGCGTGGCGACCGGCCGTGACTTGCATCGCACCGTTGCCTGCGGAGAGGCTGTTGGTTGCGGAGGCAAACCAGCCGTTGGTGTTGTTGTCGGAAAAGTTGTCGGAGAAGAGCGTCTTGGCGCCCAGTCCGGGGGCGAGGGCGCAGGCTGCGAGGAGTGCGAGCGTGGAGGGGAAGATCGGATTCATGAGTCTTGGAAAGGCAATAAAGCGGGAGTCGTATTTGGCTCGTCGGGCTCGGAGCGTCGCGGGTATGTGAGTCGTCGCCCTGCGGATCGTCGTCAAATCGAAGGAGACCCGCGGAGAGGGATTGTGCGGAAGAACGAACCAAAAGAAAAAGCCGCCACGTGAAAGAGGTGGCGGCTTGTCCGGCGGAGGAGGGGTCAGTCCCGGCGGCGACGCCAGGCGACGAGGCCTAGCATACCGGCGCCGACCACCAAGGCGTAGGTGGACGGTTCGGGAATGGTCGTGAGGTCCACGCTGACGTTGTCCAAGGTGAAGGCTCCGATCGTGGATATGCCGGACAGGGCAAGGACGTCGAACGTGTAAGTGCTGGGAGCCGTCAAGCTGATCGAGTGGGACTGGAGCTCGGTGGCGCCGTTGTAGAGCGAGTAGGAGAGATCGAGGCCGTCGGCGGTGCGGGTGTAGGAGAGGGTCGCGTTCAGGAAGGTCGCGGTGGGGAAGGCCCCGGTGGTGCTGCCTCCGTTGACGCCGACCTGATCGAAGGCACCGATACTGGTGATGAGGGCACCGTTGATGTTAGCGGGATCGCGACTCCAAAACTTCACGGGACTGCCTCCGGTGGCACCGGGGTTGGTGGTGGCGATGAAGCCGAGATAATTATCATATCCCGTGGCGCCATTCGCGCTGGGCAAGTTGCCCCCGTTGGAGTCGAACAGGCCGAAACGGAATCCGTTGTCTGCATTTCCGGACGTCGCGAAGGAGACGTCGAAAGTAAAGGTGATCGTGTCGCCGACCGATACGAGGGTCGAGGGAGTGGTGAGGGCGATCTGGGCGGCCCGACCGGCCGTGACTGCCATGGCGCCGCTGCTGGCATCGAGACTGCCGCTCACCGAGGCGTACCAGCCGTTGGCGTTGTTGTCGGAGAAGTCATCGAAGAAGAGCGACGAGGCGCTCAGGCCGGGAGCCAGAACGCAGGCCGCGAAGAGCGGGAGCACATATTTCGTGATTGAGGTCATGGTTATGTAGGGTCGGGGTTGTTTGGATTTTTGGGGACGCATGAGAGATCGGCACGGAGAGTCGATCCATGCCGGCAATAAATCTTCTTCATCCGCAGCGGGCAATTGGCGCGGAATACATACATATAAATCACGGGTTGCCTGCCTGACACCCTTGTCGGCGGCGGTCCTTTATGCTCATCGGCTTCGGAGCCATTTTAGGGCCGGGCGATCACCTTTTGCAGATCCGCGATGTAGACGCGCCGGGTGTCGCCCTCCATGCCGTTGAAGGTCACGTAGCGCCACGTGCGGTCCCAGGCGGGGTGAGGGTCGCAACGCAGGACCGAATGGAGGGCGGCGGCGGGGTTGAGGGCGTTGATGCGCACAAGGCAGCGTTCCTCGCCGGTATGCAAGTCGATCCAACGAAGCGGGACCGTGCCGTCGCCGAAGGCGGTTTTCTCGCTCGTATAGGTGTCGGTCAGCAGATGGACGCCGTCCGGGTGAAGCGTGGGGTGGCCGGAGCCGGAAAGGCGTTCGGTGCCGGGGATGACGCGCAGCCCGGAGCCGTCGGAGTTGACCTCGACGAGGCGGAGTTCGTCGCCGCTGCCGGTGTCGGGCATCGCGAGGTTTTGGGAGATGCGACGCCCGTCCGGGAACCAAGTGGCGTGATGCCCCGGGTGCTGCCAGAGTTCGGGGCCGGTGGCACAACGCAGCGAGGCGAGGTCCGGCTCGCCGGAAATGGGGTCCAGGCGGAGCGTGACCCAGGCGTAACGAACGGAGTGATAGTCGTTGATGAACATGTCCCAGCCGGGCCGCCCGCCGGCGGGGAACCAGCGCAGGCTGAGCATGAGGGCGTCGCCCCGCGGGTTGAACTTGCAGTGGAAACCGGTGATCTCGCAGCGCTCCGGGTCGGTGGTCGGCGTGGTCGCGTCGAAACGGATTGGAGCGACCGAGGACGCAGTGGCGTTAAGTATTTTTTTTATGGATACGAGAAGGCGGCGTTCGCCGATGCGGGTGTCGGTGAGCCAGAAACCGTCGTCGTCGGCCGGGCCGACGCGCCAGGCCGGTGCGGCGGAGTCGGGGACGACGACGCCATAGCCGCGCTGGGTCTTGCGCATGAGCGGGAGATTGGCGGAGATCAGCCAGCGTCCGTCGGGCGAGGCGTGGTAGACGGTGCCCTGCAGGCGCAGGCGCTCGCCGGACAGGGGATCGAGTTTCCATGCGAAGGGCCTCCAGGTGGAGACGTCCACATCGTTGAAGAACAATTCATGATCGGTGCCGCCCCAGTTGATGTTGGCACCGAGTTGGTGTTCCCATCCGCGAGTGTCGGCGACGATGGTCTCGACGCCGGTGAGCAGGTCGACGACCCCGACGTGGGCCACGTCGCCGGGTTCTGGCAGACGGTTCTCGAAGGGGAGGCGCAGCACGGCCAGATATCGCCCGGAGGGGCTGATCGGCGAGGTGTCGAAGAAGCGGTGGGTGGCGTGCCATGCGGAAGGCGTCACGCACCAGACCGGGACAAGCGGGGAATATTTCCCGTAACGGGGGAAGTGTCGGTCAAGGGAGGCGGTGATATCCATAGGGCGAAACAGGCCGGAAATGGCGGCGGATATAATGGAGCGCTCACGTCTCGCTTGGCCGATAGGCTCGCCGAATATTGGCACGGGCACCACCGCGGTTTGGGTTATACTGATAAATCGGTGGCTGGGGGGCACATCGCACCGGCGATTTATCTGTATGAAATTCACTCCGATTGCCCGCGTGCGAATTCGGCGGAACGCTTCCCCCGATGCACCAACGCGATAATCCCCGCCGCGTCACCCAAGGCGACATTGCCCGCGTCGCCGGCGTCACCCAGCCCACGGTCTCGCTCGCCCTGCG
>JANJTQ010000307.1 GCA_024711005.1 Opitutaceae bacterium
ACGCGTTGGACCTCGCCGCCGGAAAGGGTCTTGGACGTGCGGTCCAGCGTGAGGTAGCCGAGGCCGACCTGTTGAAGGTAACGGAGGCGGGTTTTTATCGAGTCCAACGCGATGTCGGCGCTGCGGTCGGGATTGGGGAAATGACCGATGTCCAATGACCAATTCCCAATGAGTGACAGCAGATCGCCGACGGGGATTTGGTAGAGTTCGGGCAGGGTCTTGCCATTCCACTTCCAGCAGAGGGATTCGGGCTGGAGGCGCGTGCCGTTGCACGACGGACAGAGATTGTAGGCACGATAGCGCGAGAGGAAGACGCGCACGTGCATCTTATAGGTGTTCTTCTCCAGCCAGTCGAAGAAGCCTTTGACGCCATACCAGGCCTTGGGCCAATCGAGTCCGTTTTTACCGTAGCCGGGCTCGCCGTTGATCACGAAGTCGCGTTGCTCGGGCGTGAGCGAACCGAAGGGGATGTTGGTGGGGATTTTTTTCTTTTTGGCGACGGAGCGCAGGTCGTCTTTGGACGCGCTGTAGACTTCGCCTTCCCAACACTTGATGGCGCCTTCGTCGATGGAGAGTGTCTGGTCGGGGATCGCGAGGCGGTAGTCGATCTCGATGATGCGTCCAAAACCGCGGCATTGCGGACAGGCGCCGAGGGGTGAGTTGAACGAAAAGAGTGCGGGTGATGCGGGGCGGAACGTGCGGCCGGTCTCGGGTGAGTGGAGTCCGCGGGAGTAATGGCCAACGGGCGCGAGTTTATCGGCGGAGAAGAGGTGAACCTGACCTTGTCCGACGTGGTGGGCGGTTTCGACGGCTTCGAGGAAACGGGATTTTTGCGCGATTGAGGCGGCGATGCGGTCCTGGGCGACGTAGAGATGGTCGGAACCGGCCGTGAGCAGGCTCTTGCAGTCTTCGGCAAGGAGGTCGTCGATGCGGGCGACGGAGAGTGACGGATGCAGATTGGAAGTCTGCGCTACTTTGAGGACGCGGACGTAGGATTGGGCTTTGAGGTTGGTGAGGATTTCGGGCCAGGCGAGCTTCTCGGGCTTGGCGATCTTGAAGGCGATAATCACCTGGGCCTCGCGGAAGGCGGCGTGGGTTTTTTCCCAGATGGTCTGCGGCGTGTCGTCCTCGACGGGTTTGCCGGTGGCGGGATCGAAACACGTGGCGACGTGGCTGAACCAGACTTTAAAGAAGTCGGTGAGCTCGGTCATCGTACCGACGGTGGAGCGCGAGGTTTTGACCGTGTTGGTCTGCTCGATGGCGATGGACGGGCGGATGTTCTCGATGGAATCGACCTTGGGTTTGTCGAGGAGGTCGAGGAACTGGCGTGTGTACGCGGAGAACGTTTCGACGTAGCGACGCTGGCCCTCGGCGTGGAGCGTGTCGAACACCAGCGAGCTCTTGCCCGCGCCGGAAAGGCCGGTGACGACGACGTATTTGCCGAGCGGCAAATCGAGATCGAACCCCTTCAGGTTATTCTGGCGAACGCCCCGCAGGCGGATGCATTCGGGCTTGAGTGAGGAAGTGACGGGAGAAACGGAACGAACCACCGGGTTACGGATGCGCGGGGAAAGGCGGAAAGCAAATCGTGAACGCAGGGGAAACGCGCGGCTGCTGACATAGGGGTGTCAGCGGGGGTGGCGGCTCGAATCTTTCTCTTTCCTCTTTCTCTTAATCTTTCTCCTGCCGGGCTCCTGACGAAAGAGAACGATTAAGAGAAAGCGGAACGAGGTCCGGCGATCATCGGGGGGACGTCAATCCGTCGACGCGGGGGCGAGGGTCAGGGTGGCACCGGAGGTTTTGATCGCGGTGGCGATGGGGGCGGCGGGGCGCTGGTCGGTGACGATGGTAAAGCGCTGATTGAACGGTGCGGTGAGGCTGAGCGCTTTTCGGCCAAATTTGGAGCTGTCGAGGGCGAACACCGTGCGTTCGGAGGCGGCGATCATCTTGCGTTGGGTGGCGACGATCAGTCCGTTGTGATTCCAGATACCCGCCTCGGTGATGCCGGCGCCGCCGAGGATCGCGATGTCGGCGTGGATTTGTTCGAGCGACTGTTCGCAGAGCGGACCGACGAGGACGCCGAGCCGGTTTTGAATGCTGCCACCGGTGACGATGGTTTCGAGCGAGCCGATTTCACTGAAGAGACCGGCGATTGGCAGCGAGTTGGTGATGACTTGCAGGCGCTTGGCGGTAAGCAGGCGGGCGACGGCATAGGTGGACGTGCCGCCATCGAGGATGACCGTCATGCCGGGCTGAACCTGATCGGCGACGAGACGCGCGATGGAGAACTTTTCCTCCGACTGGCGTTGGTCGCGGGAAATGAAGTCGTATTCCTTGGCGAGTTCGTCGGTTTCGATGAGCGAGGCGCCGCCGTGGTGACGACGGAGAACTCCGCGCAATTCCAGTTCATCGAGGGCGCGACGCACGGTGGAGAGGGAGCTGTCGAAGAGTGTGGCGAGGGTGTGCAGGTCGGCGTATTTGTGCTCACGGATGTGTTTTTCGATGAGGTCGAGCCGCTGCTTGTTCGTCATGACGATGGGTTTTAGGAATCCGCAGGCAAAGGTCGAGGCGCGTATCGTGCAGGGAAATTTTCGTTGCCCGGGTCGACTGCGCCTTGAAAGTGGCGCAATGACTCATCCTTTCTTCGCGCTGTTGGTGCGGTGGTCGGTGCTGGCGCTCGGCGTCACGATCGCGACCAAGGTGATCCCCGGCATTTACTACGACACGTTGTCGACCCTGTTTGTGGTCGTGTTGCTGTTGAGTCTGTTCAACGCCGTGCTGAAGCCGTTGCTGGTTCTGTTCAGCCTGCCGTTTATCGTGCTCACGCTCGGGCTCGGCATACTCTTGATCAACGCCGTTCTGTTTATGCTGGTGGGACGACTTGTGACGGGATTCTCGGTCGAGAGCTTCTGGTCGGCCTTGGGTGGCTCGCTGAT
Source organism: Opitutaceae bacterium (assembly GCA_024711005.1). GTDB lineage: Bacteria > Verrucomicrobiota > Verrucomicrobiia > Opitutales > Opitutaceae > Rariglobus. Next base: position 2,937 of record JANJTQ010000307.1, read on the forward strand.
TGTCAGCCTCACGAATATCGTCATCAGTTCGTTGATCGGGAAAAAGCCGCGTCCGCCCGGCCCGGGAGAGGGTGGATCGTCGTCTTCGGGGGGATCGCGCAAGCTCAAGTCCGACGATGTCATCGACATCTGACCTGGCGGTCGCCGGATCGGATCCTTTGTAAGATCAATTTCTTTAGTATCTTGCGCGGAACGGGCGGCGGACCACGAGGTGGTCGTCGTCATCCGTGGCGCATGAAGAGTCCGCTTCGTCCGGTTGAGTTTCAATTTGACCGGCGAACCGGGGGGCGTGACGGTTGGCCTTTCGTCGGCATAACTTTTTCAATTTTTCACATCATGGCAGACACACCTGAATACGATCTGATTGTCATCGGCGGCGGGCCTGCGGGCTACGCGGGCGCGATTCGCGCCGGTCAACTGGGCAAAAAAGTCGCCTGCATCGAGCTGGAGCGCGCCGGCGGCACTTGCCTCAACTGGGGCTGCATTCCCACGAAGGCTCTGCTCAAGAGCGCCGAGCTCTACCAGAAGATCAAAAAATCCGAGACCTTCGGCATCTCGGTGAAGGATGTGACGTTTGACTTCGCCAAAGTCATGGAGCGTTCGCGCGGTGTCGCCGGCCAGATGGCCAAGGGCATCGAGTTTCTTTTTAAGAAGAACAAGGTCGACTATTTCACCGGCAAGGCGCGCGTGATCGCCTCCGGCATGGTCGAGATCATCGAGGGCGAGCAGAAGGGGAAATTTTTCAAAACGAAAAACATCCTCATCGCCACGGGTTGCAAGATGCGTCGCATCCCTGATCTGCCCGTGGACGGTGTGCGCGTGATGACCTCCCGCGAAGCCCTTGCCAACACCACGTTGCCCAAATCCATCGTCGTGGTGGGCGCCGGTGCGATCGGTGTGGAGTTCGCCTACTTCTACAACGCCTTTGGTACAAAGGTGACGCTCGTCGAGATGCTCGACCAGGTCCTTCCCGTGGAAGACGCCGAAGTGGCCAAAGTCCTGCAGCGCTCGCTCGAAAAGCAGGGCATCACGATCCTCACCAGCACCAAGTGCGAGAACTTCCGCGTTGGAAAAGACTCCGTGAAGGTCGACCTCGTCACCGGTGACAAAAAGCAGGAAGTCGAGGCCGAGGTGGTGCTCTCCGCCATCGGCGTCGTCGCCAACATCGAGGGTGTCATCTCCGACGCGGTGAAGGTCGAGCTCGACCGCAACTACGTGAAGGTCGGCAATGATTATCAGACCAACGTCAAAGGCATCTACGCCGCCGGTGACATCATCGGGCCGCCCTGGCTCGCGCATGTCGCGACCTTCGAGGCCGTCAGCGCCGTCAACGGAATGTTTGGTCACGGCAAGCCGCAACGCGTCACCAAATTCCCCGGCTGCACCTACTGCCAGCCGCAGGTCTCGAGCACCGGCCTCACCGAGAAGCAGGCGAAGGAAAAGAAGCTCGATTACAAGGTCGGCAAGTTCCCCTTCACCGCGTCCGGAAAAGCCGTGGCGTCCGCCGACAGCGAAGGTTTCGTGAAGGTCATCACCGACGCGAAGACCGGCGAGATTTATGGCGCGCACATCATCGGCAGCGAAGCGACCGAGCTGATCGCCGAGTACGGGCTTGCGATCGAACTTGAGGCGACCGTCGAGGAGATCCACCAGACGATCCACGCGCACCCGACGCTCAGCGAAGCCGTGATGGAAGCCGCCGCGGCGTCCCTCGGCGAAGCGATTCATATCTGATCCGGATCGATCCGCGGCGGGGCGCGTACGGCGTCCTTTTGGAATGCTAAAAAAAGACGAACGAGAATTTCCTCGTTCGTCTTTTTTTTTTGAAAGTGGCACGGGCAGGATGCCCATGCCACATCGGAATCGCGAGCACGACCGCGATCAGCCTTTTCCGCCGTAGGAGACGTAGTCGTCGAGATCGAGGAGGTCGAAAAACGTGGTGATGTCTTCACGCGCGGGGCCGTCGGCCTTGATCATTTCGACGAACCACTCGTGCATGTCGGCGGAGCCCACGCCGAGCTGTGAAAGCCACGCGGACCACGCGACGATTTCCCACGGTTGGCGCGAGGTGTGTGCGGCGACCCAGGCGAGCATTTCGCCGTCGCTTTTCCCTGTTTTGACCGCTTGCAACATCGCCTCGTGATCGATGCCGGTGAAGTCGAAGAACTGACGGTCGAGCGGGCAGTTGTATTCAAATTCGCCGGCCTTGCCGGCGATGACCGCGCGAGCCTTGTCGAGCAGACGAGGGAGGTGAACATAGCCTCCCAGTTTTACGCGCGGACTGCGTGGCGGGAACCGGGTGAGGTCGGGCGTGAAAAGATTGATCATGGCGAGGCGGATAGAAACGTGGTCGGGTTGAAACGCAACCGCATGGGACGCGGCGATCCGTCTCTATCTTGGAACGGAAATCACTCACCGGGTTTTTCCAAGCGCGCGGTCACTTCCGCCGGGGACACACCGGCTTCTCGCAACGAGCGAAGCGCAAGCGCGTCATGGCGCTTGGCGAGGCGGACGCCCTGGTCGTCGCACACCAGCGGGCAATGATAATACGCCGGTTCGGTGTGGCCGAGAGCGCGGATCAGCAGGATCTGGCGAAACGTGGATTTGATGAGATCCGCCCCTCGCACCACTTCGGTGATGCCGAGCTCGGCGTCGTCCACCGCGCAGGCGAGTTGATAGCTGGGCACGCCATCTTTGCGCCAGACGAGGAAGTCGCCGAAGTCACGGCCGGCGACGGCGGACTGCGTGCCGAAATACCCATCGTCAAAAGCAAGCGTCGCCCCGTCGGGCACGCGGAAGCGCCAATTGGTCGCGAGGCCGTTGGCATCGAGTGGTGGCAGTGATGCATCGGCCGGCGGACGAAATGCGGGCGGATAAATCGGTTCGTCATTTTCGCCGCCCTCGTGCGGAGCGGAGACCGCGGCCTCGGCGAGTGTGCGGCGCGAGTGGTGACAGGGAAAGATGCGGCCGGCGGCGTGGAGGTGGACAAGCGCGGCGCGGTAACGGTCGAGGCGTTGAGACTGCGAAATCATGGGTTCTTCCCATGTAAGGCCGAGCCAGCGCAGGTCTTCGATCATGGTATTGACGAACTCCGGGCGGACTCGGCTGGAGTCGAGGTCGTCATTGCGCAGGAGCAAACGTCCTCCGGCGGCGTGGGCGCGTTGTTGGGCGATCCAAAAAGTCCGGGCATGGCCGAGATGCAGGTGTCCCGTGGGCGAAGGGGCAAGGCGTCCGCAGTAACTGGAAGCAGGGTTAACCACTAATAATTCACTACTGGGCACGAAACCTGGAAAAATTCAGTCCTAAATTAACCCCTTTTGGTGTTCATTGATGGTTTCAAAAATGATGCCGAAGCTTCTCTGCGTTTATTGTTCTTCGAGCACGAAGCTCGCCCCGAAGTATTATGAGGCGGGCGAACGGCTCGGCCGCGAAATGGTCACGCATGGGTGGGGACTGATTTACGGGGGCGGCAACATCGGCCTGATGGGTTCGGTGGCGCGCAGCGTGAAGGAGGCCGGCGGTACGGTGGTCGGCGTGATCCCGGACTTCATGCAAGTGCGGGAGCTGGCCTACATCGAGGCGACCGAATTGGTGGTTGTGCCCACCATGCGCGAGCGCAAGCGTGTCATGGCGGAGCGCGCCGACGCGTTCGTGACCCTGCCCGGGGGAGTCGGCACGCTTGAGGAGATGACCGAGATCATGAGCGAACGTTACCTGAACCTCACTCAGAAGCCCCTCGTGCTGTTGAATCAGGACGGATTCTACGATGACCTGCTGCGTTTTTTCCAACGCATGGTGACGGAGAAATTCAAGTCACCCGGGCTGGCTGAATTACTCGCGGTCGCTTCGACGATCGAGAACGTGTGGCCGTTGCTGCATCGCCCGAATACGTACCGTGCGGATGCGCTCTGGGATTGAGGCGCGTCAGACGGATTGGGCGCGGCCTTTAAAAATAGAGCGCCTGCAAGCAGGCGGCCTACCTCTCTCAAACAGTGCCGACGTATATTCGCCATGGGTCCAATACCCGGAAGCTTGTTTCGGCTTGGATGAAGGCGCGGAGGGTTTGAACGTGGGAGCGAGCTTGCTCGCGAGGATCGGAATCGTGAGCAAGGGGCGGACTGTCGCTCACGCTCGAAACGCTCCCACGAAATCACTTACAAGCAGCGCCCCGGGATGTCGGCGCTCAAGGTTTTCCGGAGTCGAGGAGGCTTTCGATTTTGCGGACCAGAGCGGAGGAGGATTCATCGAGCCAACGCGCGCCCTTGTCGGCGGTCGCGAGCGTGGCGTCGCCCATCACGCCGCTTTGAGAGATGTCGGAGGTCTTCCAGGCAAACACCGCCGCGGAGCCTTCCGGTCTCAGCACGCCGGGTGCACCGATATGTGCGGGATATTCGCAAACGGCGCGGTCCATGCGCACGAGTTCGGGGGCGCCGGCGAGCATGAGCGAGGTTTCCCAATCGCCCGCGTGGAAACCGAACGCGGATTCCTGGGGCGTTTGCGCCGGACGATAATGACCGCTGAGCATGCCGGCGCGGAGCCCCAGCGAGGTCTGGATTTCGCGCAACGTGGTGACGATCGTGGCACTGTTGCCGCCGTGGGTGTTGAGCACGGCGATTTGGCGGAAGCCGAGTGCCTTGAGTTCCGATGCGATCGCGAGCAGTTGTCGGCGCAGCGTGCGTGCGGAGATCGTGATCGTGCCGGCGAACCCAAGGTGCTCGTTGCTTTTTCCGTAGGTGATCGGCGGCGCGACGAATACCGGTGCGTCCTTCGCGAGCCGGGGCAATGCGTGGGCAAGCCAGAGCCGGGCGAGGATCGCGTCGGTGCCGAGCGGCAGATGATGGCCGTGCTGCTCGATCGCGCTGGTCGGAATAATGACGAGTGCCTTTTCTTTGTTGGTGATGGCGACGAGTTGCTCCGCGGTCATCGCGACGAGTGAGCGCGAGCGTCCGGCGGGCAAGGGTGGTGGAACCACGATCGTCCCCGGATGCGTGGGCAAGACAGAAGGGGCTGTGTTATGCGCGACAATTTCGTCGAGCAGCCCCGCCAGCGTCCAGGCGGTTTCGGAGAAAATGCGTTCGCTATCCAACGACGGATCGAACGCGACCGGTGTCGGTTGGACAAAACAGCCGGGTCGAAAATCCGCATCGCGCACGTCCGCGGGAGCATTGGACAAAGTGGGGACGCGGCCGAGCAGGCGTGCGGCGACGGCCTGGGTGCGGGCGCGGTTTATATCGGCCGGGTGGAAGCCGAGACCAATCCCCGCCGCGCCGATCACGTAGGTGCGGAGGTCAAGCGAGGTACGCGCGTCGAGCGCGGCGGTGGCGACGAGCTCGGCGTTCCATGGGCTGGTGTTGAAAAACAGCACGCGCGAAAATCCCGACGCCTTCAGGCTGGCGACGATCTCATTGAGGGCGTCGAGCGCGGTTTCCGGATCGACACCGAAATGAGCGTGCGGGTAGGGGGCTGCGCCGAAACGCAACGGCGGCAGCACGAGCAGCTGTGACTTTGAACCGGCGGCGGTGATGGCGGCGCGCAACACGGCGGAGCCAACCACCTCTTCGGCGTCGAGTGGCAGGCCGAGACCGTGATCGGCGAAACCATGCACGGGCAACACGACAACCGTTCGTGCTTTGTCGGGGCGGGCGGACAAATCGCTCCACGTCTGGTGAGCCCAGGCGGTCGCGGGATCGGCGTTGGCAAGCCAGAGAAGGGACATGGGCGCAGACCCTAAACGTTCCGCTTAATCCGGCGCAAGGTCGGCGGCTGTTGGTTTTCGCCAGTATTGGGCAACTCGTCGTTCGGTCGGTGCGCTTTCCTTGGAGCGGCCGAAGCCAGAAAAAACGTCGTTGTGCCGGAAAGTAATCTCGCAGCAATCCTCGGTTGCGTGGCATGGCGACTCGGTCACGTTTGCCGGACACATGGCCATTATCGGCAAACGCAATCAGCTCCTCGTACTCAAGTCCGCTCCGCCTGGATACTATCTCGATGGCGGTCCCCTCGGCGAATTGCTGTTGCCTGGCGCGCTTATCCCGCCCGCCGCCCAAGTCGGCGATGTGCTCGACGTTTTTCTTTATCGCGACTCCGAGGACCGGCTGGTCACCACGACCGAAACACCGCACGCGCAAGTCGGCGAGTTCGCCTATTTACGAGTCGTCAGCGTGGCACCGCGTATCGGCGTGTTTCTTGATTGGGGCCTGAGCAAGGACCTGCTGCTACCCATCCGAGAACTCAAGGAAGGCGGCGTGCAGCGCGGTGATTGGCTGATCGTCTATGTCATGCTCGACACCAAGACCGACCGCATCATGGCGAGCGCGCGGATCAACCGCCACCTGAGTACCACGCCGCCGGTTTACGGCGAAGGACAGTCCGTGGATTTGCTTATCACCGGCGAGACACCGCTCGGCTACAATGCGATCGTGAACAATGCACATCGCGGTCTGCTGTATCACAGCGATTTGTCCGGACCGCTTGGGGTCGGGCAAAAAGTCGAAGGCTTTGTCAGCACGGTGCGCGAAGACGGTAAGATCGACCTGCGTCTTGATCGCGCCGGTTATCAGCGCATCGCCTCGAACACGGATAAAATCATCGACGCGCTGACGGCGGCGGGCGGACGACTCCCGTTTCATGACGACAGTTCCCCGGAGGAAATCCGCGCGGCTTTTGGCATGAGTAAAAAGGCCTTCAAGCAGGCGATCGGTTCGTTGTTCAAAGATCGTCGCATCATCATCGCGAAGCACGGCATCCGGTTGGGGGAGAGCGGTGGAAAATCCGGCGACTGAACCCATTTTAGAAAACACCCTTTACCATGACCGATTCGTCTTCATCCGCGCCCCGCATCATTGCCGTGAGGGCCGAACCCATCGAGCTCTGCCAACTCTTGAAATTCGCGGGACTCGCCGACAACGGCGGCGCCGCCAAAGCCATTATCAGCGAAGGTCACGTCTTGCTGAATGGCGTCGTCGAAACCCAGAAACGCAAAAAAGTCATGAGCGGCGACCGCGTGACGTTGGGTGACGAAACGATTGTTGTGCAGGTCGGCTGACGTAGCGGGGAGCGTGAGCGACCCGAAGGGAAACCCCACCCGAGTCGCTCACGCTCCCCGCTA
>JANJTQ010000314.1 GCA_024711005.1 Opitutaceae bacterium
CGACAAGCTCAAACAGTCCGTGAAGCATATCATCGGCTACGGCAGCGGCGCGCTCCTGCTCCTGCACAACGACGGCCGCGGCGCGGGCTTCGGCGCCTTCGCCACGGACGCCATGATGGCCGAAACCGGCCAGGCCGCGTCCACCGACGACGCCTACCGCAAGCTCGGCGTCGCGTATGACAGCCGCGATTACGATGCGTCGTTGATGTTGCTGAAGCACCACATCCCGAACGAAAAAATCCAGATGGTGATGAACTCGCCCGACAGTCTGGTGAAGAAACCCGAATACGCCGAGGCGCTCAACCGCCACCACATCGACGTCGACCGCTGGATCTTCCTCGATTGCGAGTAAGCGTGATCTTCGAAAACACGGCGGAACGCCTGCGTTTCCACGCCACGTCCATCCGCAACGGAATCACTCGAGATGCGGGATGACGTTATACTTAAACCAATACTCATGCAGGCATCGAACGAGTCCGATCAGTTCGTCGGGATCCGAGGGTTTCACCATAAACGAATTCGCACCGTGGCGATACGCCCGCTCCAAATCGGACGGCTCGCTCGAGGATGTGAGCACGACCACGGGGAGCATCTGTAATTCGGGGCGCATGCGGATCCATTTCAACACGTCCAGACCGAGCACATACGGCAATTTCAGATCGAGTAGCAACAAGGAGGGAATCGGGTATTTTTCGCGATCCGCATAGTCGCCTTCGCCGGAGAGATAATCGAGCGCCGTCCGACCGTCCGGAGCGACTTGGAGCGAGCTTTTCAAGCCGCTCACTTTAAACGCTCTTTTCATAAAAAAGACGTCATCTTCGGAGTCCTCAACCAATAGAATTGTTTCAGTCATAAGTGGTGTGATTTGTCGCCCGCGGTAGGTCGATCCAGAACAGACTTCCCTTGCCCAGCTCGGATTCCACCCCGACCCGGCCACCCATTTTCTCGACAGCCTTCTTCACTATGCTGAGGCCGATCCCGGTGCCTTCGTAAGCTGTGTCGGCGTGGATTCGGGAAAAAATATCGAAGATGCGCTGCTGATCGACCGGAGCGATGCCGATCCCGTTGTCCTTCACGCAAAGCCGGACGAACTGCCCCCTTGATTCCGTCCATACCCTGACGTTCGGCACCCGGTCCTTGACCACAAATTTTACCGCGTTCGTAAGGAGATTCGAAATGCACTGCGTAAGGATGGCTTCGTAGCCGAGCACGAACGCTTCCCCCGTCGCGACTTCAACGTCCACGGCCTTGAGCATCGGGTAGATCTCCACGACTTCTCTCACCATCCGACCAAGATCGATCGGGACCAACCGGCCCTCCGCCCGCGTCGCTTTGCTGTAAGTCAACACGTCCTGGATCAGGCGATCGAGACGGTTGGCGGAACTTCTGATGCGTTCCAAATACCGCTTTGCCTCCTCGTCGAGCGCTCCGCCGTAATCGCTCAACAGGACGCGCGCGTAGCCTTGCATCGAGCGCAGCGGCTGGCGCATGTCGTGCGAAATGCTGTAGGAAAACGCCTCCAATTCGCCGATCTTCTCGCGGAGCATGGCGGTTCTCTCCGCCACGGTTTGTTCCAGCGTCGCGGCATGGGCCTGCAATGCCTGCTGGGCATTTTTCAACGCCTCTTCGGCATTCTTGCGTTCCGTGATATCGGCGCGAATCGCGATGTATTGCTTGGGCTTACCGTCCTCTCCGAGATAAGGGACGATCGTGGTGTCCACCCAATAAAACGAACCGTCCTTCGCCCGATTCTTGATCTCGCCCTTCCACACGTGCCCCGAGCCGATCGTCCGCCAGAGGTCGCGTATAAACTCCTTCGAATGATAGCCGGAATTGATGATGCGGTGATCCTGCCCGATCAGTTCCTCCCGCGCGTACTTGGAAATCGCGCAAAACTTGTCGTTTACGTAGGTGATTTTCCCGGCCGGATCAGTGATCGCGACAATGGCGTGCTCGTCGAGCGCCGCCTTCAAATCTCCGAGCTCGCGCAGCGCGACAGCGGTCCGCTCCTCGGCATTCTTGCGTTCCGTGATGTCGGCGCGAATCGCGATGTATTGCTTGGGCTTACCGTCCTCCCCGAGATAAGGAACGATCGTGGTGTCCACCCAATAAAACGAACCGTCTTTCGCCCGATTCTTGATCTCGCCCTTCCACACGTGCCCCGAGCTGATCGTCCGCCAAAGGTCGCGGAAGAACTCCTTCGGGTGATGGCCGGAATTGATGATGCGATGATCCTGCCCGATCAGTTCCTCCCGCGCGTACTTGGAAATCGCGCAAAACTTGTCGTTTACGTAGGTGATTTTCCCGGCCGGATCGGTGATCGCGACAATGGCATGCTGGTCGAGGGCGAACTTGACGTCGTTGAGTTCCCGCAACGCTGTCTGAGTCTCTTCGGCGATCACCTTGCGCTGGGTGATATCCCGAAAAAACACCGACAGTCCGTCATCGGTTGAATAGGCGTTCATCTCAAACCAGCGCCGGTTTTCCGCAAAAAAACTCTCGAAGGAAACGCTCGTTTTTTCGTCCCGGGCGCGACGAAATTCGGCCTCCACATTGGTTCCGATGACTCCCGGAAACTGGTCCCAGTAACGAGTGTCGATCATCTCGTCGGGGTCTTTCCCCAGCAGCCGGAAAACATCGCCGGCGCGCTGACTGATGTAGGTGAATCGCCAGTGCTCATCCAACGCGATGAACGCATCGGTGATATTGGAAAGTACCTTCGCGCAATTCCGCTCCGCTCGACGCAACGCCACATTTTTTTCTCGCAGCAGATACACCAGCCAGGTGATCACCGCACCTCCAACCAGGAGGATTGAAATGGGGATCAGCATCGGAGTGAGGAAGGTGCCAGGACGACTCGACTATCGGGGCATCCGATCCCAAAGCGGCTTTCCGATCGGGTCGGGGCGATATCCGGGTCAAGTCGGCGATCGAATGAAGGCATCCGATAACAGAGGGCAAATTGCCCATATGGCAAAAAATCCGGCGAGTGGCGCGTCCGGTGCAAATACGTCGAAACTCTCTCCCCCCTCACTGCCGATTACGTTTACACCAAATCCCGGTCCCGCCTACCGGGCCGTTCCCCATCGGCGGTGGAGAAAACGTTCCCACGGCGAAAACAGGACTTTGTCGGCCAATAAACCGATGGCGACGATCATCGCCATGACACCGATCACCTGCTCCATGGCGTTCAGTTCGCGTCCATAGTGCAACAGGTGTCCCAAGCCAAACCCGCCGAGAACCGTCACGTAGATTTCCGCGGCCATCAACGAACGCCATGCGAACGCCCAGCCTTGTTTCATGCCGCTCACCACAAAGGGCAGCGACGCGGGCAACAGCACGCGCAACCACGTGTGCAGGCCCCTTGATCCCATCGTTAATGCGGCGCGTGCATAAATCGGAGGCACGTTTCTCACCCCGTTTTCCGTCGCGATAATCATCGACCAGACCGTCCCCATCAGGACCACGAAAAACATCGCGCCTTCCGACTGCCCGAACCAAAGCAGCGCAAGCGGCACCCAGCAGACGCTCGGCAAGGTCTGCAAACCGAGCGCCACCAGCCCCAACGTGTCGCGCAAAAACCGAAAACGCGCCGTGAACAGGCCCAGTGGCAGCCCCACCGTGATGCCCGCCACATAACCGGCCAGGAGCCGGCGCAGCGTGACCAGCGACGCGCCCGCCAGCGTACCGTCGAGCGCGGAATCGCCCAGGTAGCGGGCGACGCTTCCCGGTGACGGCAGGAGCACCGCGGACCACACGCCGGCTCGCGCCAGCGATTCCCACACGATCAGGAGCGTGGCAAAAAAGCCGAGGGTATAGACCAGACGTTTCATTCGGATGCCTCCTCAGGGCCGTCGCCGGCCGTATAGTTTTTCAACGCGGCCGTGATGCGCGTCGCGTATCGCGCCAGATCCACGCTGTTGATGTCGCGCGGTCGCGGCAGATCGATGGTGAACTCCTCGCGAATGCGCCCGGGGTTCGGTGAAAACAACACCACACGATCCCCCAGGCAGACCGCCTCGCGCACGTTGTGAGTCACAAAGACGATCGTCTTGCGCCGCTCCGCCCAGATTCGCTGCAGGTCTCCGTAGAGCTGCTCGCGGGTCAGTGCGTCGAGTGCGCCGAACGGTTCGTCCATCAGGAGAACCCGAGGATTCGGCGCGAGCGCCCGCGCCAGCGCCACCCGCTGTTTCATGCCTCCGGAAAGTTCGTGCACGTTGGCGCGCTCGAATTTCTCCAACCCCACCAGCCGCAGATAATGACGCGCGACTTGAATGCGTTCGGTCTTGGTCAGCCCGGGCTTCAAGTTCAGTCCGAAGAGAACGTTGCCGAGCACATCGAGCCAGGGGAAGAGACCCGCTTCCTGAAACATCATCATGCGATCGCGGCCCGGCGCCGAAATGCCCGAACCATCGGTGGACACCGAGCCGCCATCGGTGCGTTCAAGCCCGGCGATGATATTCAACAGCGTGGATTTCCCGCAGCCGCTCGGCCCGACCAGACACACGAACTCCCCCTCGCCGATTTCCAACGACACGTGATCGAGGGCATGCACCGAGAGGGATCCGGAAACGAACCGTTTGCTCACGTCATTGACGGAGAGCTTGGCGGGAGCCGGACTGATAAGTTCAATTTCGAATGTCATGGCAGGACGGGGAAAAGACGGTCCAACGGAATGGCATCGCGCAAAAAACCCACGTCACGCGCGTCCGCCACGAAGCTTTCCAGTTGCGCGGATTTCAGCGCATCCGTAAACCGGATACGCGGCCAGGCTCGTTCCACGAGCGCAACCGGGATTTCGCGTTTCACCGCGCGACTCAGGCCGGCGCGCACCTGCTCGCGGGCTTCGTCGGGATGCGCGTTGATCCATGCCGTAAGCTCCACATGCGCTTCGCGGAATTTCACGGCGAGCGCGGTCTGTTTGCGGAGAAACTTCGCGCTGGAAACGAGCAACGTGGTCACCGCCTCGGGTTCTTCGATGAAGACGCGCCCGCCCGCTTCGAGTTCAAGCCGCGCAACCCAGGGTTCCACCGTCCAGACGGCGTCGAGCCGGCCGGTCCTCATGAGATTAAGCTGGTCGGGATTGGCCGTCGGCAGCACCGAAACGTCGCCTCCGGTGAGCGTGATGCGATAGCCCTGCTTTTTGAGCCAGGCACGCGCGGCCACGTCCTGGGTGTTGCCCAGTTGAGGCGTCGCCACGGTGCGGCCCTTGAAATGGGCCGGCGCGGTAATGCCGCTGTCCTTGCCAACGACCAGCGCGGCTCCGCCAAGGGCCGCGCCCGACAGCACGCGAATCTCTTCGCCACGGGAACGGATGTAGGCGTTGAGGGCCGGGTTGGGACCGACGTAAGTGAGATCAACCGATCCGGCAAGGATGGCTTCCATCGCGCTGGGACCCGCGTTGAAGGCGAACCATTGCACGGTCACATCCGCACCGAGACGTTGTTCAAACCAGCCGTGGCCGGCGGCCGTCGAATCGCTGCCGATCACTCCTTGGGCGTGAGTGATATTAGGGAAATACCCGACGCGGATGACTTGGTTTTTTGCGGATGCTGGAACGAGCAGCAGGACCGAAGCGATAACGAGAAATATAAATGACGGTTTCATGACGGGATCGGAATCGCGCGTTTAGAACGCGACCTGGAGGCGGGAGACAAAGACGGTTTCGTTGTCGGAGAGGGCACCGGCGAGCGGACGCGCACCCTCGAATTTGAACTTGCTGTGGAAGACGTCGAAGTTGGCACGGGCCGCTTTTGAAAGATACCAATTCAAGCCAAGACCGTAGCCGGTGACTTCGGTTGCATTGGCGGCCGGATCGGCCAACGAGATCGCTCCGCCGGAAAACACGGCGTCGTCGACGTCGACCCGGGCAAGACGCGCAACCACCTCGAAGGCTCCCCACGTGCCGGCGGACGGGTTGAAGTTCACCTTGGGCGAGACGCCGCGATAGCCGGATTCCTCACCAGTGAGGACGTAGCCCACGGAGACGTTGAATGCCGTGTGGGTGATGTCGCGCGCGTTTGACCCGTTGGTCAACTCGGCGGAGGAAGATACATACTCGGCGAGAATCCCCAACGGGCCTTTGTAGAAATAGGCCTGCGGTGAAATCGTCGCGGCGGTCCCGTCCGCAACCGTCGCACCGGAACGATAGGCGAAGAACGTCTGACGTCCATCGGTGCGGTAAACGTTCAATGTATTCGCACTCCCCGTGTAGTTTCCGGTTCCGATGGCGAGACCGAAGCCAAGTCCTTTGAGGGCGGAGTCCTTGTCGTTGACGAAGGGCGTGGCGAAGAGGCGGGCCACCGTGGTGAAATCACCTTCGGAGTTGCTGCTGTTGCTCGGCGAGTTACCGCCATCGAGCACACCATTGAAGGCGCCCACCGCGTAGTTCAGCCGATTGCCGAACACGTCGCCGTGGACCTGGATACCGACATCGCGGTTGGGCGTAAGGTTGGTCGCGATGGAGCGTTCGTTGAGGAAGGCGACAGGATCGGACTGAAGCTGCTCCAGTCCGACGGGGGTTTTGAAACGTCCGGCGCGAATCTGCAGGCCGGGCGAGAGCACGGCATTGATATTGGCGTCGAGGATCTGAACCGTGCCGGCAAACTCGGGCTGAATGACGTAGTGAAAGAGGTCGTTGAATTTCCCCTCGAAAACGAGTCGGGCCCGACGCAGATCGAAGCCATCCTGGGCGGCGTTGGCATCGTCGAGAAAGAAACGCGCATCGGCTTGGACGAGGCCGCGCAGACGAAGCGAGTTGGCGCCGTCGGCCGAGGCGATTTCGACGCGACCGTCACCCACGGTGAGCGTGGGAAGCGGCTCGGCGGCTTTGGCCGCCGCGGCCTGCTCCTTCTCGTCAAGTTTGCGCTCGAGCGCGCGCAATTTTTCGTCGAGCAGACGAATCTGCTCACGGAGCGAATCGAGTTCGCTTCGATCGCCGGTCTGCGCCGCGAGCGGCGAGAGGGATGCGGTGAGCGCCGCCAGCAGGCCGGCGGCGCGGAGTGACTTTAGGTTCCTCATGGGAAGACAAGGTTGGCTTCATGTGCATGGGAACTTCCCGTTTTCGGGTCAGTTGGACTGCGGTGGTGTTGCTATCGTGAAACCTCCGGCGGGTACCGGTAGGAAAGAGAAATCTCAAAACGCGGGCGCCTCAGTCATCGCGGCCACCGTCGGAAATCCGGGTCTTTTCGGTGCGTTCGATCTGCGTGACCTTGCCGTCGTGAACGACGATCTGGACCACGCCGAAGCGCAGGGATTCGACCTTCTGGCGGACGAGATCCAGCCAAGCGGGCGGAAGTGTTTGGGGCGCGGCCGTGTTACTCATGATGAGGACGGGGCTAGATGGTGTAGTCGGACAGGAGATTGGAGAGCATGCCCTCGATGGGCTTTAGATCGGGACGGTCGGACGAACGGGACTTGCCCCGGCGGACCAGGCGACGGGAGGCGATCGGGTCGGAATAAGGGAGGGGTACCTCGTCGCGACGCATCTTGCGAAGCGTCACCTCGACCACGTCGGCCAGCGAGTAGCGGTCGAGGATGCCGGCGATCGCATTGCGCACGTCGAGCATCAACATGCGCAACCCGCAGTGCTCTTCGTCGGGACAACTGCACTTCTCGTAAGCCGTCTGGCTCACACAGCCGATCGGCGCAAGCGGCCCATCGATCAGACGCACAACGCTGCCAATGGAAATCTCGCCCGCCGAACGAGCGAGCCGGTAGCCGCCAAACTTGCCTCGCTGGCTTTCCACGAAGCCCTGCTCTTTCAGGAGCTGCATGATCTGCTCAAGAAACTTCACCGGAATGCGCTCCTTCCCGGCGAGCTCCGATACTTGCACAAGCGAACGCCCCACATCGGCGGCAATACCGAGGTCAATCAATGCCCGTAGGGCGTACTCACCTTTTTTAGAGAGCTTCATTACCGGATCGGGTTAAACTACATTAATTCGGTAGGATTTAAATCAAGTCCGGATTTATGAAACTGGCTTACTATTATTCCGACTGCCGCGGTGATTTAGAGAGGATTATCCTGACGACAAAAAAACCCGCAGACGCAAACCCCGGAGGGCTGCATCTGCGGGCGCAGAGGTGGGGTCGGTTATTGGGTGGCCGATGTACCGGTGAACTCGGCGAGGGTGTCACTTTCGACGTCCACATCGGCGAATAGCCAAGACGACAAATACCGCTCGGTGGATGAGGGAACGACGACGACGATCTTTTTGCCTTTGTTCTCGGGGCGTCTCGCAAGTTCGAGACCGGCGAAGATCGCGGCACCCGAAGAGATGCCGACGGGGATGCCGTCGAGTTTGATGACTTGTTTCGAGATCGGAGCGGCCTGCTCTTCCTTCACCTGAATGATCTCGTCGATGACTTGGGTGTTGAGGACGGCGGGAATAAAGCCCGCGCCGAGACCCTGCAATTTGTGAGGGCCGGGGGCGCCACCCGAAAGGACGGGCGAACCGGCGGGCTCGACCGCGACGATCTTCACGCCGGGCTTGCGGGCCTTGAGGACCTCGCCGACGCCCGTGATGGTGCCGCCGGTGCCCACACCCGAGACAACGATGTCCACCTGGCCATCGGTGTCGTTCCAGATTTCCTCGGCCGTCGTCTTCCGGTGGATCGCGGGATTATCCGGGTTGGAGAACTGCTGAAGAATGACGCTGTTCGGGATCTGCCTGTTGAGTTCCTCGGCTTTGGCGATGGCGCCCTTCATCCCCTTCGGTCCTTCGGTCAAAATGAGTTTGGCGCCGAGGATCTTCAGGAGCTTGCGACGCTCCATGGTCATCGTCTCGGGCATCGTGAGGATGAGCTTCAGTCCCTTGGCGGCGGCGACGAACGCCAGCGCAATGCCGGTGTTCCCCGAGGTCGGTTCGATGAGAACGGTGTTCTGGTTGATCCGGCCGGACTTCAGGGCCTCCTCGATCATGGCGTAACCGATACGGTCTTTGACGGACGACAGCGGGTTAAAAAATTCCAGCTTTAAGAGCACTTCGGCCTCGGCGTTGTGGGCGACGGCGGTGCGGTTGAGACGGACGAGCGGGGTGTTGCCGATGGTTTCGGTGATGTCGTTGTAGATGCGAGCCATGGTAGTGGGTGGGTTGATGAAAAAGGGAAAGTGAATGCGATTGGCGGTCGGGGGCAAACGCGAACTCGGTTCGATAGCCGGCCTACACCGTCAGTCGCAAACCGTCGTAGGCGAACTTCACGCCGGCAGGCAGGCGTGACGCCCAGTCGGCGTGCTCCATCAGATGAGTAATATGAGTCAGGTAGGTCGTGGGCGCGCCGATCTCCACCGACGCGGCAAGCGCTTCCTCCACGTTCATGTGAGACGGATGCGGGTCGGGGCGCAGCCCGTCGAGAACGACCACGTCGGAGCCTTGGGCCAGGGAGACGGCCTCGCGCGGCACCCGTTTGCAGTCGGTGTAATAGGTAAACTTTTTTCCGCTGCTCCTCTCGGTGAACGCGAGCCCCAGCGTGTTGACCCCGCCATGCGGGAGCAGGGTCGACTCGATCGTGCCTTGAGGAAGTTCAATGCAGGCGGGCATCTCCTGCAGCTTGAACGCGGCGTAGCCTCTCGAAATGGGCCGCTCGGCGATCGCGTAGGGAAACATCGCCAGCACGCGCCCCATCCCTTCGTCCGTCGAATACACCGGCAGCGCCACGCCCCCGAGCAAGTCGCAGTAACGACGCAAGTCATCCATGCCGGCGATGTGGTCCGCATGGCCGTGCGTCAGGATAAACAGGTCGATCCAACGAATATTTTCACGCAGGCACTGCAGCCGAAACTCGGGGGCGGCGTCCACCTGGATATGCAGGCCGTCCATGACCACATGGATCGACGCGCGCATGCGGCGGTTGCGCGGATCGGCCGACGTGCACACCCCGCAATCGCACGCGATCATGGGAACGCCCTGGGAAGTGCCGGTGCCGAGAAATATAACCTCCATCGTGCGCTTACGGAACACGCCGCGCCGGTCGTCGGCAAGCGGAGACAACCTCACTTAGCCGTAACAATTCGATTGAAGGCGGAGTAGCGGGGCAAGGTGGCGAGCGGATTTCGATGGTGAATGACCAAGGAATACCCGGAGGGTATTTCGCCGGAAATGAAACGCCGAAAGGTGCCGTCGGATTACCTCGATACGACCCTCTCAATTGAATTGTTACGGCTTAAACGCATTCGCCCGCACCTGGAGTTGTTTTCCGATGCTGCCGCACACGAGTTCGCACAGCTCAAAAATCGAAGGATCGGCGATCGCATAAAACACCAACAGCCCCTCTTTGCGCCGGCTGACCAAACCCGCCTCGGCCAGGGTTTGCAGGTGACGCGATACATTGGCCTGCGTGCCACCGGTCGCCTCCGCCAGAACCCCCACGGATTTCTCGCCCTCGATCAACGTCTGCAACAGGCGCAACCGCATCGGCTCCCCCAGCACGGCAAACCGGCGGGCAACCAGAAGCAGGGCTTCATCACTCAAAGGACGATTCTTCTTGGGCATCGCCACCAGAGAACAGGACCTTGACATAGTTTCAAGCGTTTGCTTATTCACTCATATAGTCAATTATGAAATCCGAATCCTTCATCCGTGTTCTCGCCGGCACGATGGTGCTGCTCAGCGTGGCCCTCGCCCGCTTCGTAAGCCCGTGGTGGCTGCTCTTCACCTGCTTCATCGCGCTCAACCTCATCCAGTCCGCCTTCACCGGCTTTTGCCTCCCCGAGTGGATCGCCCGCAAGCTCCACTGGATAAAGCCCGACTGCGGGGACGGGGGTTTGTCCGCCCCGGAGAACCGCAACTGAACCTGCGTTACACCTCATGGCCTCCCCTGACTAACCCGTTGAACTTCCTCCCCTCCTCGATGCTTACCCCACGCCTCCTGCTTCTCCTCGCCGGCGCCGTCGTGTTCGGATTAAGCGCATGCAAACGTCCCGTCGAAGCCCCGGCCGAAAACCGTGTTGATCCCCTCCCGGTTCGCACCGCCACCGCTCAGCTCGGCACCGTTGCACGCACCCAGGAGACGGCCGGCACCCTTCGCCCGTTCGCCCACGCGATGGTCGCCTCGCGAATCATGGCCCGGGTCGCCCGCGCCGACTTTGTCATCGGCCAGCAGGTGGCGGCCGGCGAAGCATTAATCACGCTTGATGCCGAGGAGACGACGGCCCGGCTCGCTCAAGCCGAAGCCGCGTTCGACCAGGCCAAACGCGATCACGAACGCGAGTCGGGTCTCCTCGCAAAGGGCGTCGCCACCTCCGAATCGGTACGCGCCCTCGCCGATCGGCTCCGCATCGCGGAGGCCGCCCGGTCGGAAGCTCGCACGTTGCGCGATTACACCACGGTCACCGCCCCGTTTGCCGGTTTCGTCACCCGCAAGTTCGTCAACAGCGGCGACCTCGCCGCACCGGGAACCCCGCTTTTCGCGATCGAGGGAGCCGGCGATCTTCGCGCCGAAGTCGAGGTGCCCGCCTCGCTGCCGATCCTGTCCGCGGGCGCCACATTGCGCGTGCGTCCGCCGAGCGGAGAAATCACCGGCACGTTGGTTGAACTTTCGCCGGCCGCCGATCCGCAAACCCGCACGCGGCTCGCCAAGATCTCCCTGCCGGACGGCTCCGGCGCGCACTCCGGCGATTTTGTGCGTGTCGATTGGCCCGCCGGCGAGATCACCGCCCTCACCGTGCCCGCCGACGCCGTAACCGTCATGGGCCAGATGGAACGCGTTTTCGTCGTCCATGATGATCGGGCCCGGCTTCGCCTGGTCAAAACCGCGGGCCTGACCGGGGATGGCTTCGTGCGAATCGCGGCCGGGCTCGATGCCGGCGAAACCGTCGTGCTCGCCCCGCCCGCCTCGTTGCGTGACGGCCAACCCGTGGAGATCGTCCCGTGAGTTCATCCCCTCCCCGCTACGGTCTCGCCGGTCGCCTCGCGGCGGCGGCGGTCGATTCAAAGCTCACGTTCATCGCGGTCATCGCGTCGATCCTGCTTGGGCTCTTCGCGGTGCTCCAGTTGCCGCGCGAAGAAGAGCCGCAAATCAAGGTGCCGATGGTCGATGTGCTCGTCGCGATGCCCGGGGCCACCCCCGCCGAGGTCGAGAACCGCGTGACCCGGCCCATGGAGAAGTTCCTCTGGGAAATCCCGGGCGTCGAGTATCTCTACAGCACGTCCTCGCCCGGGCAGTCCGTGGTCATTGTCCGCTTTGAAGTCGGCACGGACATCGAAGCCGCGCTGGTACGGCTCAATCAAAAACTCCAAACCCATGCCGACCGGATTCCCTCCGGCGTCAGCGCACCGTTGGTCAAGCCGCGGACCATCGACGACGTTCCGATCCTCGCACTCACGCTTCACAGCCGCACCCACGACCACCTTACCCTTCGGCGCCTCGTCGCGCAGGTCGATGATGCCGTCAAATCCGTTCCGCAGGTCGCCGAGACCAACATCATCGGTGGCGGACGTCGCACCCTTCGCGTCGAACTCGACCCGTCCGCCCTTTCCGCGCGCGGCCTGACCGTCGCGCAAATCGCCTCCACGATCCAAGCCGTCAACCGACAACTGCCCGCCGGATCGCGTCCCTTCGCCAACCAGGAAATCCTCCTCGAAACCGGCACGTTCCTCCACGATGCGGCGGACGTCGGCTCGGTCGTGCTCGGCGTCTTTGCCGGCCGTCCCGTTTACCTGCGTGACGTCGCCACGATTCGCGACACCGCGGCGGAACCCTCCGACTACGTGTTGCACGGATCCCGCACCGGCGAACTCGAGGCGGCGGTCACCCTCGGCGTCGCCAAGCGCCCGGGGGCCAACGCCATCACCGTCGTCGAACATGTTCTCGCCAAGCTCGACGCCCTGCGCGGCACGCTTCTTCCCGCCGACGTCGAGCTCACCGTCACGCGCGACTACGGCCATACCGCCGCCGAAAAGAGCAACGAGCTCCTCCTGCACATGGGCATCGCGGTGTGCGGCGTGGCCGTGCTCATCCTGCTCTTTCTCGGCTGGCGCGAATCGCTGGTCGTGCTCATCGCGATTCCCGCCACCCTCGCGCTCACGTTGCTCGTGTTCTACCTTTATGGATACACGCTCAACCGCATCACGCTCTTCGCGTTGATCTTCTCGATCGGCATCCTCGTCGACGATGCCATCGTGGTGGTCGAAAACATCGTCCGCCACCTGCGGCTGCCCGAAAGCAAAGCCAAGTCGCTCGGGCAAATCGCCCTCGAGGCCGTGGACGAGGTCGGCAACCCGACCATCCTCGCCACCTGGGCGGTGATCGCCGCGATCCTCCCGATGGCCTTCGTCGGCGGACTCATGGGGCCCTACATGCGCCCCATTCCCATCGGCTCAACCGCCGCGATGCTCTTCTCCCTGGCCGTCGCGTTCACTATCACCCCTTGGGCCGCGGTCCGCGTCCTCCGCCGCCGCGCGGAAAAGCGTCGCCCAACAGGTAATACTTTGCCGGGAGCGACCGACGACGGGGCGGCTCACGGCGCGGCCGATCACGCTCCTAACGACTGGTTCACGCGGATTTATCATCGCGTCATGGATCCATTGCTCGACCGACCGCTTTGGCGCCGGGCCTTCCTTGGCGGGATCGTCATCCTCCTGCTCGCAGCCGTCGCCTTCGTACTCGGCGGCGCGGTCACGATCAAGATGCTGCCCTTCGACAACAAGTCGGAGTTCCAGATCATCCTCAACACCTCCGAGGGCACCCCGCTGGAACAAACCACGCGCATCGCCCAGGAAATGGCCGCCGCCATCCGCGAGCAGCCCGAGGTGCGTGATTATCAGATCTACGCCGGCACCGCCGCGCCGTTTAATTTCAACGGACTCGTGCGCCACTACTTCATGCGGCGCGGGCCCAACGTCGCCGACATTCAGGTGAACCTTGTCCCGAAGGACGAGCGCGCCGACCAAAGTCACGCGATCGCCAAACGCTCCCGCGAGCTCGTCGCGCCCATCGCCGCCCGCCACGGCGCGGAGGTCGCCGTCGCCGAGGTTCCGCCCGGCCCGCCCGTGCTTCAATCGCTCGTCGCGGAGATCTACGGCCTCGACGAAACCCACCGCCTCGCTCTCGCCCGCGAGGTCCGCTCGCTCATGGAAAAAACGCGCGGCGTCGTGGACATCGATTGGTACGTCGAGGCCGACCAGCCCAAGATCCGCTACGTCGTGGATCGCGAGAAAGCCGCGCATCACGGGATCACCGTCGACGACATCGCCCGCACCCTTGCGCTCGGCGCGCAAGGCAACGCCATCGACCTTCTCCACCTTTCCGCCGAGCGCGAAGACGTTCCCATCGTGCTCGAACTCGCGCCCTCCGCCCGCGCCGTACCCGCCACTTTGCTCACGCTCGAAGTGCGCTCCGCTCAACGTCCCGAAGCCGCTCCCGTCGCCCTGTCCGAACTCGTCACCGTCACCCACGAAATTGGCCCGCGTTCGCTTTATCGCAAAAACCTCAAACCCGTGACCTACGTCACCGCCGATGTCGCCGGCGAGATCGAGAGTCCCGCCTACGCGATGATTCCCATGCACCTCGCGTTGCGGAAGCTCGACGCGCGTCGCTATGGCGGCACCACAGCGGCGTTGCCCATTTATCATCTCAATGTTCCGGCCGACGACCTCGGGCCGGCGCTCAAATGGGACGGTGAATGGCACATCACGCTGGAGGTGTTTCGCGACCTGGGTCTCGCCTTCGCCGCCGTACTCGTGCTCATCGCCATGCTCATGGTCGGCTGGTTCCGCAGCTACGTGACGCCCCTTGTAGTGATGGCGGCGATACCGTTTTCGCTGATCGGAATCCTGCCCGCGCATTGGGCGCTCGGCGCGTTTTTCACCGCCACGTCGATGATCGGATTCATGGCCGGCGCGGGTATCGTGGTGAGAAACTCCATCATCCTCGTGGATTTCATCGAACTTCGCCGCTCACACGGTCTGTCGTTGCGCGACGCGGTGGTTGAAGCCGGCGCGGTGCGTTTCCGCCCCATGTTGTTGACCGCGCTCGCGGTCGTGGTGGGCGCGAGCGTGATCCTGGCGGACCCGATTTTCCAAGGACTCGCGATCAGCCTGATGTTCGGCGAGATCGCCTCGTTGCTGATCAGTCGCATGGCCGTTCCGGTGCTCTACTTCATGGCCAACCACCGCGACCCCGCGAAGCATTGAACCTGATGCCACGTCGGGCGTGCTTCGGGGATTCGGAGCGGATTTCGAGCCACGCGGCCGACACGGCCGCGGCTACAACTTGAGTTGAAATGCGCTAGTCTGCGCCCGAGATGGAGATCCGACGACCTCGTCGGGTCGGTTCGGCGAGCCGATCAAGCCCGACGAGGTCGTCGGGCCTCCAAGCCGAGCCCCGTCCGAACCTAACGGAGTAGTGCTAGGGTATGTCGGGCCGAGATGGAGATCCGACGACCTCGTCGGGTCGGTTCGGAGAGCCGCTCAAGCCCGACGAGGTCGTCGGGCCTCCAAGCCGAGCCCCGTCCGAACCTAACGGAGTAGTGCTAGGGTGTGTCTGGGAAAGAAGTCGGGCCAGCGTGAGGCACTCCGCAATCCCCAATCCGCACTCCGCAATTCAGAGATTCCCCACTCCGCAATAAGAGGACTCCGCAATCGGAAGAGTCCATGCCCCCCGATCCGCCCGGTTCCCTCCCTTCGGTGATTTCGCTGGTTTTTTACCGGTCCCCCTGCATTTTCGGCGGTCTCTATGCTAGGCAAACGCACGTATCCACGTACTCAAAATGCTCTGCTCCTCGTCCAGATTGCGGGCGATGCGGTCTTTGCCTTTATCGGGTTGGCACTCGGCTACTGGCTTCGTTTTCAAGGTCCGTTGCGCACCATCGGTATCGAACCCAAGGACAGCCAATTCTCCAACTACCTTCCCCTCCTGCTGATCGGTGCGCTCTTTTTCGTCGCCAGCTTCGGCTACCTCAAGGTCTACGATGCCCGCCTCCTGCTCAGGCCGCTCCGCATCTACACGCTCTTTGCCAAAGGCACGGCATTCTGGTTCTGTCTGTTTCTCGGTGTATCGCTCGCCCTGAAGTTCGAACCGTCGATTTCCCGCATCTTCGTCGCCACCTCGTGCGTGACCACGTTCAGCTGTGTCTGCCTCTGGCGTGCCGGATTCAATCTGTGGCTTGCACGCAGCTCCCTGCGGGACCGCATCGTGCAACGCGTGATCATCGTCGGCTGGAGCCCCGACGCGGACCAACTCGTCCACGCTGTCAACAGCGACAGCCATCACCCCTACGAGGTACTCGGCTATGTGGAAACCCGCGACCCGGTCGAGGATGTTCGGCACCCCTGCCCTCGCTTGGGCACCTTGGACGAATTGGAAACCATCCTCAGGAGCCAGATGATCGATATCGCGATCGTGGCCGATCTTGAGCTTAGCCAGGAGCAGCTCTCCCACTGCATCTCCTTGTGCGAACGGCTCTACGTTCAGTTCAAGATGGTGCCTTCGTTCTTCCGCATCTTTGTTTCCAGCCTGCACCTGCAGACCATCTCGGGCGTCCCGGTACTCGGGATCGAGCAACTCCGGATGACCACGTTGTTCAACGCGGTCCTCAAGCGAACCGTCGACATCGTTGGCGGATTGGTCGGACTCACCCTGTCCGCCCCGATCATGATCGCACTGGCCATCATCATCAAACGAGAGAGCCCCGGGCCGATTATTTACCGGCAAGTGCGCACGGGACGCCACGGACGTCCCTTCACCATTCTAAAACTTCGCTCCATGCGCCTCGACGCGGAGAAAGGCGGTGCTCAATGGGCGGTGGAGGGCGATCCACGCCGCCTCAAAGTCGGCGCCTTCATGCGTGAGTGGAACCTCGACGAAGTCCCCCAGTTCTGGAACGTGCTCGTTGGCGACATGAGCTTGGTCGGGCCCCGCCCTGAACGCCCGGAGCTGATCGAAAAGTTCGAACACGAGATTCCACACTATAACCCCCGCCATGTAATCCGCCCCGGCCTCACCGGCTGGGCCCAAGTCAATGGATTGCGCGGCAACACCAGCCTGGTGGAACGGATCAACTACGACCTCTATTATATCGAAAACTGGTCCTTCTGGTTCGATTTCCAGATCATGATCAGGACGTTCATCGGAAATAAAAACGCGTACTAGTTACTAGTCACTAGCTACTCGCAACTAGTCCGAAGGTAGGGCGAGGACCGCCGGGCCCGCCGCTCCGAAAGTCCGAGGTAGGGACCGAGGTGGCATGGGCATCTTGCC
>JANJTQ010000322.1 GCA_024711005.1 Opitutaceae bacterium
GCGTTGGGGCTGGTCGAAACGCACCAGCGCGGTGCCGCCGCCCTCGGGGATAAACTCGATCGCGACACGCGGATCGCGATACCGCACGCGACCTTCGAGCCGGCGCGACGTGGTCGGCGGCGCGCAGTTCCACTGAAGCGAATGTACGCGTACTTCCGTTTGAAAAAGTCCGGGCGCGTCGGCGGCATCGAAGGCGACGAGCAGCGCGTTGTCCTCGGCGCGTTTGCCAACGACGACGTAAGCCTGGTTGTCGGTGTTGGAGGGAACACCGATGCCTTTGCGTTGGCCGAGCGTGTAGTAGTGCAAGCCGCGGTGAACTCCGAGGCGTTTGCCGTCGGTGGCCCGCACGATGAGGCCGGGTTGGTCGGGCACGTATTGGCGCAGAAAGTCCTGCATCTTCACTTCGCCGATGAAGCAGATTCCCTGGCTGTCTTTTTTGGTGGCGGTCGGCAGGCCGGCCTCGGCGGCGAGTCGGCGCAACTCGGGCTTGGGCAGATGGCCGATGGGGAAACGCGCGTCCGCGAGTTGTTCCTGCGAGAGCAGGGCGAGAAAGTAGGACTGGTCCTTGTTTTTGTCGGCACCTTCGAGGAGGGAAAAACCGGCCGGACCATCCGATCCAGAGTAACCTATTGGGTTACTTTGATCGGGGGCCGTTTCCACGCGCCGGGCGTAATGTCCGGTGGCCACCGCGCCGAAGCCGTGGTCGCGCGCCCACTGGCGGAAGACCCCGAACTTGATCTCGCGGTTGCACATGATGTCGGGGTTGGGCGTGAGGCCGCGTTTATACCCGTCCAGCAAATACGCGACGACGCGTTCGCGGTAATCCTGCATGAGGTTGACGACGCGGAACTCGATGCCGAGCCGGTCGCAGACGGCGCGGGCGTCCTCGATGTCCTGCCGCCATGGGCAGTGGCCGATGACATTGTCCTCGTTGATCCAGTTCTTCATGTAGGCGCCCACGAGTTCGTGTCCCTGCCGTTTGAGCAGGAGCGCGGCGACGGAGCTGTCGACTCCGCCGGACATGGCGACGAGGATTTTATCGGATGCGGACACGGGGTATGACGACGTGAACGGACCGCGTGGTTTGTCAATCGCGCGGGGGAGCTTTCACTCTTGTGCGACGAATGGCATGCGGAATGATACCGACCCTGCGCCCATGTCTTCCCGAGTAAAAAAAATCGCCCGAGCCCGGCTGGAATCGCCGTCACATGGCGTGATCGAACTTTCCCATGACTGGCGAGCCCGGCATCTGCCGCCGGTGGCCCTGAATGCCGGGGTGAAGTTTGCGACTTTGCAGCGCGTGCCGGACTCCACGTTTGCCTCCGAGAGCGCCTATTTCATCAACCGCAAAGGGCACATCTGGTTCGTCTTTCGGCAGGACCGGCATCCTGACCCGGCCGCAAGCGGGGAGCGGATTTTTCTCGCCGGTGATTTCAACGGTTGGCACGAGGCGGTCGCCAACGACGAATGGGAAATGCGGGCGGCCTCGATCGATGGCAATCCGGCGCTGGTGTGGTCGGGGAAGGCGGACCGGTTTTGCACCTATCCGCATCAGCGATTCAAGTTTGTGACAGAGGCGGGGCGCTGGCTCTCCGTGCCATTTTCGGCGCCCAACGCGGTGCGGGATGAGTTGGGCAACGTGAATTACGCGATCGATCCGGAACGCACGGGACAGCATTTGTTCAGGTTCGACCTGCATAAGCCGCTCGACCTGTCGTATTCGTGGTCGGTGCACTGGGCCGACGATGAGGACCGGCATTCGGTGCCGCTCATGCCCGGAGAGTTTTTTTACCGGATGGAGAGCGACCTTCCGATGGGCGCCCGGGTGGAGGGCGACGAGACGGTTTTCCGGCTCTTCGCCCCTCGGGCAAAATCCGTCGAATTATGTGTCTGTGCCGATCTCGAAGGGCACGACTCGCCGCATTGTTATCCGCTTAAACGCATCGACGGTGCGGGAGCCGGCGGGGACGGGGTTTGGGAGGTGACGCTCGCGCAGAATCTCCACGGCTGGTTTTACTGGTATCACGTGGATGGGCCGCGGGATGCCTTTGGGTTGTTCGAGAAAACGCATCGCGTGCTCGACCCCTATGCGCAGGCGGCGGTCGGGCGATTTGGGCCGGGCATCGTTCTGGACCCTGCGTGGGTGGGGAAGGGGGATCGCGAGTTCAAGACTCCCGCATGGCAGGATCTGGTCATTGTCGAGGCGCATGTGCGTGATCTCGTTGCCCGAGCACCGGTCGCGCTGGATACGGAACAACGGCGCGGTTTTTCGGGCCTGCGAAAATGGGTGGAGCATCCGGATTTTTATCTCCACCGGCTCGGCGTGAATTGCGTGGAGCTTCAGCCCATTCAGGAGAACGACGCGAAGGGGCCGGCGGAGTATCACTGGGGATACATGACCAATAACTTTTTCTCGCCGGACAGTAGCTATTCGTCGGATCCGGCGAAGGCCAGCGGCGTGAAGGAATTGCAGTCCTTGGTGGCGGCCTTTCACCGCCGCGGCATGGCTGTGATCCTTGACGTGGTGTACAACCATGTCGGCGAGCCGGCGCATCTGATGTTCGTCGATCGCCTCTATTACTTTGAGCAGGATTCAAAGGGGGACCTGTCGAATTGGAGCGGTTGCGGCAACGATCTGCGCGCCTCCGCCGCGATGGCCACCCGCCTCATCATCGACAGTTGCCGGCACCTCGTGGAAACCTACGGCATCGACGGTTTCCGCTTTGACCTGGCCGATCTCGTCGGGGCGCCCGTTCTCCGGCAGGTCGAAACCGCGCTCAAGCGAGTGAAACCCGACATCATTCTCATCGCCGAGCCGTGGAGTTTTCGTGGCCACATCGCGGGGGAGTTGCGCGACACCGGCTGGGCGTCGTGGAATGACGGTTACCGCAATTTCGTGCGTGAATATGTGCTCGGTGGCGGTACGCGGGAGGGCTTCGAGTATTATCTGAAGGGGTCGCCCTGGTATTACGCCAAATGGCCGGCG
>JANJTQ010000334.1 GCA_024711005.1 Opitutaceae bacterium
AGGCTCGTTGAATGAAGCCGGCACGGTCACGGTGGCGGTCAACGGCGGAGCCGCCGCGCCCGCCACCATGCTCACCGGGAAAGACTTCGTGGCGCATCCGACTTTGAATGCGGGCACCAACACCGTGGCGCTCACCGCGAAGGACCGGAGCAACAACACCGCGACGAAAGAGTGGCAGGTCACCATCCCAACCGGGGCGACTATCACGTTAAGTTACGACGACAACGGCAACCTCTTGGATGACGGGGCGGGCCGCACCTTCGAATGGGATGCGGCCAACCGCCTGCTCGCCATCAACACCGGCTCGACCTTGAGGACCGAGTTCACCTACGACCCGATGGGGCGGCGGGTGAAGATCGTCGAGAAGGACGGCGGCACGGTCGTTTCCACCAAACAACACCTCTGGGCCGAAGGCTATCAACCGGTCGAGGAGCGGGACGCGACCCACGCCGTTACCAAACGCTTTTATGCCCACGGTATGCAGGTCGGGACGGACAAGTATTTTTATACGCGCGACCACTTGGGCTCGATCCGCGAGCTGACCGACGAAACCAAAGTCATTCGAGCACGCTACGACTACGACCCATTCGGCCGCCGCACCAAGGTGCAGGGGGATTTGGAGGCGGATTTTGGCTTCACCGGGCACTATGCACATGCGGCATCGGGGCTCAGCTTAACGTTATTTCGCGCTTATGATGCGAATTTGGGGCGGTGGCTAAGCAGGGATCCATTGAGAAATGCCGAGCTGTCGCAGGGGCCAAATTTATATGCTTACGTTCGGAACTCTCCAACTGGCTATATTGACCCAGATGGGCGCTGGCTGCACATAGCGATAGGCGCAGGACTCGGCGCTCTTGCCGGAGGAATCGTAGGCGCATCAACCGGAGACGGCTTCTGGCGGGGTGTTATCTCTGGAGCCATTGGCGGCGCGGTCGGTGCGGCAACGTTTAACTATGCTGCTGGGCTGGGGGCGAGCGGACTCGCTGCTGGACTTATCAGTGGTGCAGCCAGTGGTTTGTCTAGCGGGCTCATCGCAGAGACATGGGATGCCGCCGAATGTGATGACGAGTTTAGTGGTGAAGACTTATTATATAGCACTCTCGGCGGAATGGCTGCGGGCGGAATTGCTGGCAGCATCACGGGGGCAAGTCCCCTTTCTGGATTTGAAACCGTAGCGGATAAAGTTATCAGCGGCCTAGTTGGCGCAAACGCTGAAATCTATGGAAGTCAGATTTTTCCCGCCCTGCCTTCGTATCATGATATGCTATTCGGCCCGTGATTATATTGATCAATGAATAATAGTTTTCTTTACAGGCTGATTCGAGTTCTGTCCATGGTCATAGCTGGGCTTTTGGTTTTTCTTACCACTGCTTTTACTATCATTTGGCTCGGAAAGCGGCTGGAGTTGCGTTTCTTATCGTATGCTAGTGGCCCTATAGCATTGTTGGTGCTAGTTTGGCTCTTGGTGAAATTCGCTAAAGTAAATCAGGGGAATGATCAAACGGGATCAGGCCCTAAATGAAGGATGAGCCGCAAGGGGCCGGGGGGAGCTGAAAAAGGGTCAATGTTTTGCCTTTGACATTTTCAGCTCCGCCCCGCTGCCAGCGAGTGCTCTACCTCATTTGCGCAAGGGTAAAACATTGACCCCTTTTTTCGCGCCCCTTTTTTCGCCCATTAACATTCATGCACGAGAGTGGGGGTGGATAATGAATGAGAATGATCATATCGGAAAAGGATCTCCCCATCGTGAATGGAATCGGGAGTGGAAAATGTTTCGCAATAAGAATCCGAATGCTACTGCGGCCTCGATATGGCAACAGCTTGATGATATGTTTGGAGATCCAAAATTTTCAGATTGGCTTTCTAAAGGAATGCCGGCTTCTTCTAATTACCACTCGAAGGGATCTGTGCATCTTGGCACTATGGGAGTGATTGCAACTTCGGCTTTAGCAACTATTTCAGTTGGAAATCTGGCATTAAATGCAAAATCAATAGCATGCAATTTGATGAATGATGCGATCAATATAAAAGCAGGTGTGATAGGTGCCGAGATTGACCTTCATCAACACATGCAAGAAATGGCTCCGGGTATTATTGGCCATCTGGCGTTTCTGAAAGTGTATGGAGATCTTTGATATGGATTTTTGGACGATTGAGCATCCGGTCGATAGCCGTGTTTGGGATGGAGTCATCATTTCGGGCTCTGTTTCTTTACCCGGGGTGATGTGTCCTCGCTGTGGCTCGACTTGGTCTGGTGATGAGATATTGCCGTTCCCTGTCAATAACAAGGCGTTGAAGCTGATTGAGCGCTATCCACGTTGTATTCTTCACGAGGAGTTTATCGCGTTAAAGACTGAACTTGCTTCGATCCTTGGTTTGGACTCGGAGACTGAAAAACAACTAACACCCGGTGCGCTTTCTCCTCCAATTACAGTATGCGCTAGGCATTCTTTGCCGGTATGGTATGCGGGTGAATTTAATGTGGTAAGGGAGGATTTTTTAAGTCTTCTTTCAGCCAGCGAGTTGGGTGAACTGTCGATAATTGCTACTTTAGGGGGAAATAAGCGTTTTGGAGGGGGGTATATAGTCAAACCTAAGTTAGTTTCGGACCTGCCAATCGGGTTAAATCACATGGGCACTTGTCCCACCTGCGGACGAGCTTCCTATGAAAAAACCTGCGGCGCGGTGCAATATACGAGAAAATGTCACAGTAGACTGCTGGCGGAAAATAAGAAGCTGAGTTTTTTTCAATCGCCTCCACTAACTGTATTTTAATCTCTTCTTTGATTAAAAAAAAGGCTGAGGCATTGATGGACCGTAATTCGATTTTTGTTTATTGTGAGGATATCAAATGGTAGGCCCCATAGCAGGGGTCAATGTTTTACCTTTGACATTTTCAGCTCCGCCCCGCTGCCAGCGAGCGCTCTACCTCATTCGCGCAAGGGTAAAACATAGACCCCTTTTTTCGCGCTGCGGGTCGAAACTGCTCGGGGTA
Organism: Opitutaceae bacterium; assembly: GCA_024711005.1. GTDB lineage: Bacteria > Verrucomicrobiota > Verrucomicrobiia > Opitutales > Opitutaceae > Rariglobus. Next base: position 2,996 of record JANJTQ010000334.1, read on the forward strand.
GGGTTCTGTCGACACCGTTGGCCGGCTCGCCTCTGGAGGAGGCGTTGCGGCGAGCCGTTTATGGGGCGGGTGGGTTTTTTCCGTGCAGCGCGGCGAGGTCGGGGTCGGAGGCGGCCTCGGCTTTCCACTCGGGTTCGCGGGCGCAGGCGCGTTTCAGTCGGCGGCGGGCTTCGGCCAGGTCGCCGAGCAGGCAATAATAACAGGCGAGGTTGTAGTCCACCAACGCGCCGGGTTCGGGGATCTCGCGTTCGGCGCGGAGGAGGGTGTCGCGGGCTTCGGCGATGCGCTGCTTCTCTCGCAATGCGAAGGCCCACGCGATCCACGGACGTTCGAACGAAGGCGCGGCGGCGGTGACTTGGGCCGCGAGCGTGATGACGCGAGCCCAGGCGTTTTTTGCCATCGCCAGTTCGATGTGCACGCCGAGCACCTCGGGCGATTCGCGGTCGATGGGTTTGATCAACGCGAGTTCGGCACGGGCTTCGGCGAGCAGGTTGAGCCCAATGTAACCGAGGGCGTAATCGAGGTGCTTATGCGTGGGGATCATGGCACGGATTCGTCGGCCTGGGTCGCCTGCCATTCGCGAAACAGGAGGCCATTGACGGTGAGATCGACGTAGTGGTCGTAAAGCCATTCGGCATCACGGATGACTCCCTCGCGGATGAATCCGAGACGTTCGCACACGGCTTGGCTGGCGTGGTTTCCGGAGGCGGCGCGAATTTCAACGCGGTTGAGATTCATCGCGGTGAAGGCGTGCGCGACGAGGGCGCGCACCGCGGACGTCATGAGTCCGCGGCCGGTGTGCGCGTGGTCGAGCCAGTAGCCGATTTGGCAGGCGCGATTGGCGTGATCGATGACGTGGGGGCCGGCCATGCCGATCAGCTGGCCTTTGAAAAACAACCCGCAGGCCAGGCGGGCGCCCGTGGCGTAGTCGCGGCGGTTGGTTTGGATGAATGCGAGGGAGTGGGCGACGGTGGTGTTGTTGTCCAGCCACGGGAGCCAGGCGCGGAGCCAGACGCGGTTGCGCTCGGTGAGCGCGAACAGATCGGGAGCCTCGTCCTCACGCAGAAGGCGCAGGCGCAGCGAAGGCTGGTCGGTGAGCAGGAGGAGCGTGGGCTCGGCGGACATGGCCGGGAGGAGAACGCAACACACGATCGAGGGCAATCAGTCGCGAGGGGTACGATGTGGTGAGGACATCGTTTGGTTGTGGTGGTCAGATGATCACCTTTGCGGAGGACCGTTGCGATGGGTGAGGCGGCGCGCGTCATGCGTTCGCGGAGGCCGCCGCCTTTGACGAAATCGGCTTCGAGGCGCTTGAGCTGCCGGTCGATGAGGTAGTTGGTTTGGTGGATCAGGCAGATCGCGATGTTGGCGACAACTCCGGGCGGACGGGTTTCAACAAACTCCCGATGGAGTTCGTAGGTCTGTGGTGTTTTGCGTCCGAGCTGGCGCACGAATCGCGCCTCTGTGGAGTCTTTGTCCCAGACGGGGAGATCACGCACCCGCAGGTAGTCGCGATAGTCGGCCGGCAATTCCTCGAGACTGACGCGGGCGACGTTGGTGAGCTTGATCTCGGTTTCTTTCGAGGTCTGCGCGGCTTTGCTGCCTTCGAGGATGTTTTGCTTACACGAACGCGCCGACTGGATCATCTGATCGATAGTGCGGTCGCCCCGGTTGAGGTACTTGTGGGCAAAGCGATACGTAAGGTCGTAAGCGACCTCGGCTTTTTGGAAGGAGAGGAGAGTCTGGTAGTCGCCGCGAGGCGGGAGGATGCGTTCGGCGCGCGTCGCATAATTCCCATGCTTCTCATGTTTCCCATAATTCCCATGGCTGGCATCGTGACCCATGGGATCGATCCTGGGGACTCGCCCGCCTTCCTGTCGATGTTGCAGGCGGGTTGCCCTAGCGCTTCAGCGCCGCGCTGTTTTGGCGGGCGTGGTCGAGCAGTGCGGCTTGGGCGGCGAGCACGTGTTCGGGTTTGCCCGACCACGCTTTGAGAGCTGGGTCCTGCAGTGCGCGGCCGAAGGAAAACGAGAGCGCCCACGGACCTTCTCCGGCGCGGTTGATCGCGGCGAGGCGTTGGGACGCTTGGTCGGGGGTTTGTCCGCCGGAAAGAAACACGATGCCGGGAACGGCGGCGGGCACCGTGCGTCGCAGGCAACGCAGCGTGTGGGTGGCGATTTCAATGTCGGACGCCTGTTGCGGACAATCCACGCCGGGCAGAACCATCGCGGGTTTCAGCAACATGGCTTCAAGTTGCACCCGATGGCTGACGAGTGCGGCGAACACCGTGTGCAGGACGACCTCCGCAACATCCTCGTTATGCTCAAGCCCGTGATCGCCGGTCATGAGAATCTCCGGTTCGACGATCGGCACGAGATCCGCCTCCTGGCTGAGCGCGGCGAACTGCGCGAGTCGTTGCGCGTTGGCCTCGATGCAGGTGCGAGAGGGGAGGCTGTTGCCTTTGATCGTGAAGACGGCGCGCCATTTCGTGAAACGTGCCCCGAGTTCGTGATATGTTTTTAACCGTTCGCGCAACCCATCGAGTCCTTGGGTGATTTTCTCGTCGGGAAAATTGGCGAGTGCAGTGACGCCCTGATCGACCTTGATGCCCGGCACGATGCCCAGCTGTTGGAGCAGGGCGGGAAACGGGACGCCCTCGCGGGATTTTTGACGCAGCGTTTCATCGAACAGAATGACTCCACTGACGAACTCGCCGAGTTCGGGCGCGGTGAAAAGGGTTTCGCGGTAGGCGCGCCGGGTGGCCTCGGTCGATGCGATGCCGAGGGGCTTGAATCGCTTTTCGATGGTGGGAAAGCTTTCGTCGGCGGCCAGAATGCCCTTGGCGGGAGCGACCAAGGCATGGGCGGTGGAGGCGAGGGCGGATAACGGCAGGGAGGGCATTCGCCCACGGACCCGTGTGAGTGGGCTTGGTTGCAGGGCGCGAGTCATCTGACGGCCAGTCACGACCATGGCCCTTTGGCCTGTCGGGCGGGAGGTAAATGTGTGCGGAAAAAATGCGCGGGAACGAGTCCCGCGCATTGTGGCGTCAGTCGACCTGGGACGGTCGAATCAGGATTTGCAGCAGGCGCCTTTGACGGGGGCGTTTTCTGCCTTCGTGCAGCCGGCGGGCTTGGCGGATTCCTTGGCGCCGGGGGCATCGCACTGGGTCTTCGGGCAGCAGGCAGGGGCGTCGGTGTTGGCGGCGGGAGCGGCCTTGGCTGCGGCGCGGCCGGCTTGTTTACGCTTCCAGAACTCCTGGCTTGGGCCGGCGAACAGGCCCGCGGTCGAGACGGACAGCAGAGCGGTGAGGATGGTGATGCGAAGCAGGGAGGTTTTCATGGGTTTTTTGGATGAGCCCGGGCGCGCATGTGCGCCCGGAGGAATGGATGACGCGTCCGCAGCGAGAACTCGCTCCGGGCAGATCGGGCACAGCGATGCACGAAATCGTGAATATTAGAAGGATGAATGGTTGCGATGGAGGACGTGGCTTGGGGGTTGTCGTGGAAGTACGGATCGTTTTGCTGGCTGCATGATTCTGCCTGGATTGGTTTCCGTCACGTTCCGCAAGTTGGCCCCCACCGAGGTGGCGGCGTTGGTGAAGAAGGCGGGGCTTCAAAGCATCGAGTGGGGAGGCGACGTGCATGTGCCGCATGGCGATCTCGCGCGGGCACGGGAAGTGCGCGAAGTGACGCTTGAGCACGGTCTGGTGACGGCCGCATACGGGAGCTATTATCGCGCGGGTCAGGGCGAGAGCACAGGGCTGCCGTTTGAACGGGTGCTGCAAACCGCGGTCGAGTTGGGCGCGCCCACGATTCGCGTCTGGCCGGGCGGAGTGGGTTCGGCCGAGATCGACGAAGAGGGGCGCTGGAAAATCATCCATGACTTGCGTCGCATCGCCGGTCTGGCTGCGCGGTCCAGAGTGAGCATTTCGATGGAGTTTCATGGCGGCACGCTCACCGACACCAATGAATCCGCGAGCAAACTGCTCGTGGAGGTGGATCACCCCAATGTGTTCATCGGATGGCAGCCGCACAACGGCGAGGCGACCGACGAGTGTGTGGCGGGTCTGGAGGAAGTGCTGCCGCGTGTGAGCAACATCCATGTGTTTCACTGGTGGCCGACGGCGGCGGAGCGACATCCGCTGGCGAATGGCGCCGAACGGTGGTCGCCGTTCTGGTCTTTGATCAAGCAGGCGCCCGGCGACCGCCATGCGTTGCTGGAGTTTGTGCAGGGGGATTCGCCGGAGGCGTTTTTGCGCGATGCGGCGACGTTGCGCCAATGGTTGGCGTGATTAAAAACTCTCCCCGGCGAGAGGCATTGCGCCTCGACATGGCAGAGGCGCGAAGTTTGTCTCGCCGATTTGTGGCACCGAGCATGAAACGCCCCTTACTCCAGCGTCTGCCCGCACTGGTTTTTGTGTCGCTCATCACGCTGGCGACCAGCCTCTCCGCCCAGGCTGCAACTCCGTTTTCGACGTCGCTGCAGGACGACAACTGGGTGCGGTGGGTGGGCTGGGTGTTCATCGCGATGGGGCTCGGCGCCCTGCTGGTGTTCTGGATCAATCTGCGCCTGCAGAGCCAGATCAACATTCAAACACGCGCGCTGCGTGTATCCGAAACACGGATGCGCAATCTTTTTGAGAACACGCCGGTGGCGATCGTGGAGGAAGACTTCTCGTCCGTCGCCGCCTGGCTGCGTGAACTGCAGCGGCAGGGGGTGACCGATTTGACAGCTCATCTTGCGGAGCATCCCCGACTGCTGGCGGAGAAGTTTCTTCTCGTGCACGTCGTGGCCGCGAATCGCACCGTGCTGCGCTTGAGCGGGGTTGAGACCATGAAGGATTACGAGGAGTCGGTTCGTGGCGCGCCGACTCCCGCGATGTTGGAGACGTTCACCGCGCAGATGCTGGCCATCTGGGAATCGGGGACCGAGATGACGCGGGAGTTGCGCTATCGGGGCATCGACGGCCGGGACGGACACAGCCTCATGCATTGGAGCGCGCCGGACGAAGACGGACGTCCCGACTACAGCCGCGTGCAGGTTGCGTTCACCGATTTGAGCGTCCTGCGCGCCACCGAGCAAAAGCTGCGCGACGTCGAGGACCGCTGGCGGCTGGCGGTCATTGGGATCAACGCGGGCATCTGGGAGTATAATTTTGTGACCGGAGAGACGTTTATCTCCGACCGTTGGAGGGAGATCCTCGGCTATTCCGCCACCGACATGGCCAATGCCCGCGACGAGTTCTGGCCGCGCATCCATCCGGACGACGTGGATGCGGTGCGGCGGGCTATGCGGGAGTACCTGGAGGGCCACCGGTCCAGTTACGGCGTGGAGTTTCGGATGCGCTGCAAGGACGACAATTACAAGTGGATCCTCTCCCGCGGCATGGCGCTCTTCGACGAGGCGGGAAAGCCGCAGCGTCTGGTGGGCTCGCACTCCGACATCGACGAACGTAAACGCGCGGAGGATTCGTTGCGCGCCTCGGAGGAACGTTACCGCGTGCTCTTCGAGAACTCACCGGTGGCCATCATTGAATACGACCTCCGCGGCTTGCGCGCCTGGCTCGACCGCCTCCGGGCGGAGGGCGTGACCGACTTCAACGCCTACGCGGAGAGTCACCCGGGCTTGTTTGGCGAGGCGGTTGAGGGAGTTGTTCTGAAGGGCATCAATCGCGAGACCCTCAACCTCGTGGGTGCCCGCAGCAAGGCGGAGGCAATCGAGGCGCTTCCGCGCATTCTGACGGACGACATGGACAACGTCCGCGGAACGCTCTGCCGTGCGCTGTGGGACGGACGCAACGCCGTCGAAGGTGAGATGCGGATCAACGCCTTGGACGGCACGCCGCGCCGCGTGTGTTACCGTTGGTGGGTGCCGGTCTTGGGCGGAGAAATGAATTTCGCGTGGACGCAGGTCGTGCTGGTGGATCTGACGGACATCAAACTCGCGGAAGAAGCCCTCGCCGCGGAACGCGAGCGTCTGGCGGTGACGTTGCGCGCGATGGCGGAGGGCGTGATCACCACCGACATCGAAGGAAACGTCCTTTTCCTGAACGAGGCCGCCGGAGAACTGACCGGTTGGACGGAGGATGACGCCATCGGCCGTCCGCTGGAGGATGTTTGCATGTTGCGTCACGAGAGAACGCGACAACCGGTGCCGGCACCCGCGGCCCTGGCGGTTTCGACGCACGGCGTCGTCGACCTGCCGCCCCAGACGGTGTTATTCGACCGGCAGCGCTCCTGTGTGGTGGTGGAAGGTCGCTGTGCACCGATTCACGACGTCGAAAACCGTGCGATCGGCGCGGTCCTGGTGTTGCGCGACGTCACCGAGCGGGCGCGGCTTGAGGCGGAGATCCTGCGCGCCTCGAAGCTGGAATCGGTGGGCATCCTCGCCGGCGGCATCGCGCATGACTTTAATAATCTGCTCACCGTCATGATGGGCAACATCACCCTGGCCACGCTGGACTCGCAGGCGATGGCGTCGGCCGGCCGTTGGCTGACGGAGGCGGAACGCGCCGTGATGCGTGCGCGCGATCTCACGCAGCAATTGTTGACCTTTGCCCGCGGCGGCGAGCCGGTGCGCTCGGCCGTTCGCCTGCCCGAGGTGGTGACGGAAGCCGCCAATTTCGCGCTTCATGGATCAAAGGTTCGCTGCGAATTTTCCATCGAGGAAGGTTTGTGGACGGCCGAGGTGGACAAAGGCCAGATCGGCCAGGTGGTGCAAAATCTCGTGATCAACGCGGTGCAGGCGATGCCCGAAGGCGGGGTCATCCGCATTTCGATGAGTAACGAGCACCTTGACGCCCCGGCCATACGTCAGCTGGGCGAAGGCGACTATCTTTGTATTGTGATTAGCGATACAGGATCGGGTATCCGACCGGAGAATCTGGCGCGTATTTTCGATCCGTATTTTACGACGAAGCCATCGGGCAGCGGGCTCGGACTGGCGACGGTTTATTCGATTATCCGGAAGCACCAGGGACACATCGAGGTGGAGTCGGAGATTGGGCAGGGCACGCGTTTCCGTTTCTGGCTGCCCGCGGTGCCCGAGGTGAGACCTGCGACGGCGGAGGCGACGCCGGCCCCCGACGTTCTCGCGGGACGCGTGTTGTTCATGGATGACGAAGCATCGATCCGTGAGGCGGCGGAGGCGTTGCTCAAGCGGCTCGGCTTCGAGGTGATCAGCGTGACCGACGGTCACGAAGTGATGCGCGTGTATGGCGAGGCGATGGAGCGCAAGGAGCGGTTCGACTTGGTGATCATGGATCTCACCGTGCCGGGTGGCATGGGGGGGCGGGATGCGATGGCTGAGCTGCACAAGCTCGACCCGTCGGTGAAGGGCATCGTGTCGAGCGGCTATTCCAGCGACCCGGTGCTGGCCAACTACCGGGGCTACGGATTTCACGGAATGGTGGCGAAGCCCTACCGCCTCACCGATCTTGCGAAGGCGATCCGCTCCGTGCTTGAGGGTGACGCCCTGGAGGTGTGAACTTTTCGCTTCGCGAAAGTGGTGGGCCCACTGGGATTGGTGGCTTGGCAGCCATCGCTACGCGACCGCGCTGCGCGTGTCCCATCTCCGCTACGCTCCGTCGAACCCCGGGTTCTCATCCCGGGGATTTTGATTTTTCGCTTCGCGAAAGTGGTGGGCCCACTGGGATTCGAACCCAGAACCAAGGGATTATGAGTCCCCTGCTCTGACCATTGAGCTATAGGCCCGCTTGTTGTACGAACGCATCGACCATCGAAGAGCGCGCCGGTCCGGGCAAGCCCTCCGTTTGTCGTATCGCACGAATTTAGCTTTCTGCGGGGCTGCCACCCGACGGGCGCGACCGCCTTCAGGCGGAGCCCGGGGGTGGGTAGCCGCGCGCCGTGTCGTCGATGGCGAGCACCCAGTCTGCTGATTCGCCCGCCGCGGGTGGAGTGAACGTGCGCCGGTGACCGTTTTCCCATTCTTCGATTTGAACCGAGGAGCCGTCGCGTGGATTGAACCACCAGCCTCGCAGTCGGGCGCCCGGGAGCACGTCGGTGTTCACGAAAAACTCGATAGTCGCCGGCGCGTAGATCAGCGCGTAGGTGCCCTCGACGTCGCGCGTCGCCGCAAAGAACATACGGTCGCCTTCGGGCGTGACGGCGGGCGCGGGTTGCGACGGAATCAACGACTGGTCCGGGATGCGCGTGAGAAACGGACGCGACTCGAGCAGCCGGCGGGCGTGGATCATTTGCGACGCTCCGGGACAATCGAGCGCGTCGCGCCAAGACTGGAGCGGATCGAGGATCGGCGCGCGGCCGGGCGCCCACATTTGCCAGACCGAGTTGTGGCCGTAGGTGTGGCCGCAGGCACCGGAGAACAGATTCCAGTAGAGTGCCCGGCGGACATCGAGGGACGTGGCGCGACCGAATTTCTCCGCGTTGAAATCGATCCCGATGTCTTCGTAAACCGGTTCGCCGTCGATCACCGGTTTTGCGGGCGTGAGGTCGTAGTCGGCGCGGGTCAGCTCGTAGCGACCGGCGTAGTGAACGGAATGGCCGTTTTGGCGGAGGTTGAAATCGAGCCACGGTTCATCGTGAAAATACCGTGACGAACCGCAGGCGCCTTGGGTGTGAAACGTGCGCAGGTGCGTGCCCGCGTCGCCGCGATGAAGGCCGGCGGCCATCCGGCGGATGATTTCGCGGTGTGTATCCGTTTCGACAGGACGGTCGCCGCCTAGCACCCACACGAGCGCGGCGTCGCGATAACGGGCGCCGAGCCATTCGCCGTAGGCTTCGGCATTCGCCGGCGTGAAAATCTCCGGGCCGGCGCCCTGCTTCTTGTTCCACTTGTCGCCCCACGTTGGCAGCAGCGCGACGACCAGCCCGAGGGCGTTGGCTTTGCCGATGATGTGGTCGACGTGCGCCCAATAGGTTTCGTTGGGCCGGGCGGGGTCGTTGTCGGCGAGCGGAGTATGTCCGTAAGCGTTGGGTGTATTGAGACCGTCGGGCTCGGCGAGGGCGACGGCTTGGATGACGGTGAATCCCTTGCGCGCGCGGTCTTCGAGATAATGCGCGGCTTCCTCGCGATCGAGGCGGTGAAACAACTCCCAGGCGGTGTCGGCCAGCCAGAAAAAAGGACGTCCGTCGGCATGGACAAGAAAGCGGTGGTTGTCGCTCACGCGGAGCGCGACAGGAGCGGGGGCGGCGTGCGGAGTCATGGTGGGCGGTTGTTGGCGCAAGCCTCGCGGGGCGTCAAGGCGCGTGCCCGGAGCGACGCCAGCGGGCGGGGGCGATGCCGAACTCTTTTTTAAATGCGGCCGAAAGGTGGAAAGGCGAGTTGAAGCCGAGTTGGTCGGCGATGGTCTTGATCGAGTCGGGTGTGTTGCCGAGCAGGCGTCGGGCTTTTTCCAGGCGGAGGCGCAGCAAATATTGTTTGGGCGGAAGGCCGGTGCGGGCTTTGAAGGCGCGGCGAAAGTGCGAATAGGCCACGCCCAGCTCCTTCGCGAGCGCATCCATGGCGGGCGGCGTTTCGACGCGTTCGGCCAGCAAGTGTTCGGCGCGTGCGATCACCCGTGTCATTGGCGCGTCGCTGTCGCACCGGCGGGTTGCGGCGTGAAGTTGTGCCAGCAGTTGGAGCGCCCAGGCGCCCGGTTCGGGATCGAACCCGCGTCCCGGTTCGCGCAATCGTTCGTGGATGCGGGTGAACAGCGCCTCGACCTCGGTGGCCTTCCCGAGCGGGCGCAACGGCTGCTCGGGTGAGAGGACTCCGGTTTTTTGCAGGCGCTTCATTACCGGGCCGCGCAGTTCGATCCAGCGTTCGCTCCAGCCGGTGTCGGGGTCGGGCGCGTAACGGTGCCAGACGCCGGGAAACAAGATCATCGCCGTGCCTGCGGTCACGGCGGCGGATTTGGTGGCGGCCGATTCGAAACGTCCGCGTCCTGAAACGATGAATACAATCTGCCACGCGCCGAGCACGCGGCCTTCGCTCCAGGAGAGTTGATGATCCGTCGGGTGTCCGGCGGGCGGGTAGGCGGCGCCGGGCCCGGTGCGAACGCGCCCGCCGGCGGTCACGGCGAGTCCCCAGTCCTCCGCTTCGGGCAGGTAGGGCAGGTAGCGAAAGAAGTCCCTGGAATCGCTGCTCATTTTTTATATGAAAATGATCAACAGGCTGGTTCTCAACGAAGGAATCGCATGTTAGGATGAGGGACCGAAAGTTACCCAAAACCTGTATTGTCAATCCCTCTTATTCCATGGCCAAGAAAACCGTTTCCGTGACCGATAAGCTCCTGCCCGTGCTCGACGGGTTTTCCATCGAGACACCCTCGTGGGGCTTTGCCGACACCGGCACGCGTTTCGGTAAATTCTTTCAGGAGGCCGCCGCGGTCGACCTCAACGACAAGCTCGCCGATGCCGGACAAGTCAACGCGCTCACGGGCTGCTGCCCATCCGTCGCGGTGCACGTGTTATGGGATTTCAAGGCAGGCGAGGATCCGAGGAATGCGGCGAAGCTCGCGGCGAAACACGGCGTGAAGATCGGTTCGATCAACCCCAATCTCTTTCAGGACCAGGACTACAAGTGGGGTTCTTTCGGCAACAACGACCCGGTCGTGCGTGAGCGCGCGTTGCAGCATTGCTATGATTCCGTCGCGATCGGCAAGGCGGTGGGCAGCGACTCGGTATCGTTGTGGTTCGCCGACGGCACCAACTACCCGGGCCAGGGAAATATTCGCGAGCGCAAGCATCACTTCGAGACGTGTCTGAAGGCGCTGCACAAAAAACTTTCGCCGAAGCAGACGATGCTCGTGGAGTACAAACCTTTCGAGCCGGCGTTCTACGCGACCGACATCGCCGATTGGGGCATGGCTTACATCCATGCGAAAAAGGCCGGTCCTCGGGCCAAGGTGCTCGTTGACACCGGCCATCATTATCAGGGGCAGAACATTGAGCAGATCGTGGCCTTCCTGCTCGATGAAGGCATGCTCGGCGGCTTCCATTTCAACGATCGCCGTTACGCCGACGACGACCTCACGCTGGGCTCGATCGATCCGTATCAGGTTTTCCGGATTTTTCATGAAATCCATAGCTTCGCGGCCGATCGCGGACAGGCGCCGACGATCGCCTACATGATCGACCAGTCGCACAACGAAAAGCCGAAGATCGAGGCCACGTTGCAAACGGTGATCATGGCGCAGGAACTCTACGCCAAGGCCGCGCTGGTCGATCAGGCGGCGCTCAGAAGAGCGCAGGCGATCAACAACGTCGTCGATGCCGAGCTTGAGTTAAAGAAGGCGTTTTTCGCGGACGTGGCGCCGGCGCTCAAGGCCTGGCGCAAATCCCGCGGCCTGCCTGCCGACCCGCTCGCGGAACACCGCCGTTCGGGTTACGAAAAGAAAGCCGCGGCGGATCGTTCGCGCCGTCGCAAGGAACTCGGCATCACCCAAGGCGGCGCTTACGCCTGAGCCAACGATGCAGTTGGATTCAAGGTGGAACGCGATCTCCGAGCGCGTTTCGCAGGCGGACGGTCTCAACGGCGCCCGGAGGTCGCCGTCCACCTTTTGGGTTTGCCGGCCACGAGGCTCTTTAGGCGCTGTCTTCAAAATAAACCGATGCTACGTGAGAGGGAAACCATGCTCGGCCAAGGCGACCGAGGCGGAGGTGGGCCAGCGGCCCATGCCGCCGAGGGCAACGCCGGCCCAGCTTGGTTTCCTTCTCACCCGCAGGG
>JANJTQ010000017.1 GCA_024711005.1 Opitutaceae bacterium
GAAAGCGATTGATGGGCGAGGTCGTCATGGGATGGGACCACGCAACCTGGCCCAACTCCGCCGGCAAACGACGCGTAGCCGCAATCATTCTCAGACCCGGCAAGAGAGAAACGGGCAGGGCGAAGCCTCCGGATGAGCCGTCGAACATTCCGTATTACCTCGGCTGCCACGTTCGATTGCATGGACACGGCTCAGGGCGGCCCCTCGATCACGGCGCGACCTCGAACCAGAAGGGTGCGAACACCTCGCGGCCACCGAGCTTCACCTGTGCCCAGATCGCATATACGCCCGGGTTCGGAATGGTGATCTGGAACGTCAGTTTCGGATTCGTCGGATCGGGCGGCGGCGTCAGAGAAACTTCCTTCGGATGCAGATGCGCGAACCCACTGTTTCCCACGTCGAAGGCCACCAGGTGCGCGTAAGCATCCATCACCGGCTCCATCGGCACGACGCCACGATCGGGACGCGTGAGGGTGAACGCCAGCTCGGCGACCTTGCCCGCGCGCAGAGGCGCGTCCGGCGTCAGCTTGAAGTGATAGCCGTCCACCTCGACCTCCTCCGAGAGGATGTTCATGTTGATGGCCACCTCGCCCTTAACCGGGAGATCCGCGACGGTGTAGAGACTACGGCCGGTCGGCACGGGGACCAAATCGGCAAACACGCGATAGGTGCCGGCAAGCCGCGGAGTGATCGCAAACACCCATTCGCCGGGTTTCTCACCCGGCTCGGGATGCAGGTGCTGATAATCGCGCAACGTAGGATCGATCACGAGAAGGTGAAGCTTGCGCGTGTGTTGGATGAGCAGATCGGCCGGGCCCACCGGCTTGCCCGTGGACGTGACGAGCGTGAGCGTCACGCGTGACTCGTGGCCGGGCTGCGCGGGGATGTCACCGCGCAACGTCATCGTCACCGGCGAACGCGCGGTGGTGACGGCCACGAATTGCGGGTTCGCCGGATCGCACAGTTCCACCATGCCCTTGCCCCGCACGTTGAAATCATTCTGGTGAAGATTCGTGCCGGTCGGCAGCAGGCGAAAGCCGACGTACGTCGCAAGGGCGATCAAAGTGATCAGAACGATTTGAGAATAACGCGGCGGACGGGTCCCGCCTTGGTTGTCGGCACTCATGATTTTTTCATCTTGGCCACGAATTCGTCGGGCGACCAACGGCTGCCATCGGCGCGCCAGATAATTTTCCCCTGCGCATCGATCAACAGCGTCGATAGGGTGTGGGTGAGGACGCCTCCCTTGAACTCGGCGATCACGCCCAGTTGGGTAAGCAGGTCTTTGATCGCGCCCTCCGGCCCGGTAAGAAACGAGAAGTTGGTCGTGTCGATGCCGCGTTGCTTCGCGTAAGTGAGAAGCACGCCGGGCGTGTCGTATTCGGGATCAAGGGTGATGGAAACAAACTCGATGTCGTCGATGCCGGCCTCCGCGGCCTTGCGCTGCGTGGTCATCATGTTGGCGGTGGACAACGGACACATCGTCGCGACCGCACAGCGGGTGAAAATGAAGTTGAGCATCACCTGCTTTCCGCGAAACCGCGCGGGCGAAACGACTTTCCCGGTCTGATCGTAGAGCGCGAAGTCGGGCAGGTTCTCCCCCACTTCGCGATAGGCGCGACGACCGCGGATCGAGGTATCCTGACGCAAGGCACCACTCGCCGAACCGATTTGCGCCTCGGCGACCGGATCGATCGCCCAGATTTTCTCCAAGGCAAACTCCCCGCCCTCGCGTGCGACCAGTTCGGCGCGAATCCGCTGTCCCTCCCTGGCATTGGCCACGTCGCCGACCGTCACGGAAAACTCCATGGCCATCGCCGGCATGTAGCCGGGGATCTCGTCATGGTCGACGAGGAGCGTCAGACGCTCCGGATCGATTTTGAGAATCTGGCCGGTGAGCGGATAACGTTTTTCGTTCGATGCCTCGTTGTCGTCCGCGGAGCCGCCCGGTTTGCAAGCGGAGAGCGTCAGGACGAGTAATGCGCCCATCATTAGCAACAGAGGGCGAAGCAGGGAAGAAACCATATACCTACGGATTCTCCCGAGGAAAAATTTGTCAAAGGCTTTGAGGTTGGTAGTCATTCCCCTTCCCTGCGCCACAACGCAGTCTGATGAGCCCGATCATGACATCTTCCCGCACCTCTTCCTACAAGCCGGCGCTCGCGTGGTTCGCCGCGTTGAGCGCCGCGTGGGTGTTCGGTGTGGTAACCTTGGGCGCCTTCACCACCAGCATCCACGCGGGCATGGCGTTTCCCGACTGGCCGCTGTCCAACGGCTCGATCAATCCCGAGGGTTGGCTGACGGAGATCGACAAGTTCGCCGAGCATTCGCATCGGCTGTTCGGCATGGTCATGGGAGTGCTGACCGTAACCCTCGTCACCTGGTTGCAACTGAGGGAAGAACGCGGCTGGTTGCGGAAACTCGCCTGGGCCGCCCTCGTGGTCGTGGTCATCCAAGGCTTGATCGGTGGAAAACGCGTGTTGCTCGACTCCCTTCCGGTGCCCGGTTTCGAGATGTCGTTGGGACAGATGTTGCGCATCCCGCACGGCATTCTCGCGCAGGTTTACGTTTGCATGCTTTTTGCCGTCGCCGCCGGCCTGTCGCGTTCATGGATCGAAGGCACGTCGCCATCGGCGAGTGCCGCCGCTCCCCGTCCGTCCGTCGGGATTCCGTCAGGCACCCGGCTCCTCGCAGTGGTCTCGTCGCTGCTCATCTTTGTGCAACTTATCGTCGCCGCCGTCATGCGTCACAACAACGCGGGCCTCGCGATTCCCACCTTCCCTCTCACGCCTGAAGGCGGGCTCATCCCCGCCGCCTGGGATTTTCGCGTGGCGATCCACTTCACCCATCGTGCCATCGCGGCCGTTTTGTCCATCGTGCTCGTGTGGCTGGCGGTCAACCTCTGGCGTTCGCCGGCGGTGGGACGCGGCCTCAAAAAGGCCGCGGGGCTCATCGTGGTGTTGCTGACGATGCAGATTCTCCTTGGAGCCGCCGCGGTGTGGACGATCCGCGGACCTTACTACACGACGGCACACGTGATCGGCGGCGTGTCGATTTTTGCGGTGGTGTTCACCGTCGCCTGGTGGTCGTACCGCGAGGCGATCATTCGTCGCGAAACCGCCTCCTCACTCACCGCATGACCGCAGACGCCCTCATGGACAACGCCGCGCCCAAGGCTCGCTTTGGCGACTACCTCGAACTCACCAAACCCCGGTTGAGCACCCTGTCGGTCATCACGACGCTGGTCGGTTATGCCGCCGCCTGGCCCGGCTGGCATCCCGTCGAATTCGGGGCGCTGGTCATCGGCACGTGCGCGTGCGCGGCGGGCGTCGCGGCGCTCAATCAATGGATGGAAAGCGACACCGACGCCATCATGCCGCGCACGTCGGACCGCCCGATCCCGGCGGGAAAGGTCGCCACCGGTTCCGCGTTCGTGCTCGGCGCGGGTCTGTGCGCGGGCGGACTCGGCGTGTTGTTCACCTACACCAACGGGCTGGCGTCGTTGTTCGCGCTGCTGACGATCATTTCCTATCTGGCCATCTATACGCCGTCGAAACGCTGGTCGCGTTGGTCCACCGAAATCGGCGCCGTGGCGGGCGCGTTTCCACCGCTCATCGGCTGGGCGGCGGCTACGGGCAGCGTGACGGCGCTCGGCTGGATTCTGTTCGCGATTCTCTTCCTCTGGCAGGTCCCGCACTTCATGGCGATCGCCTGGATGTATCGGAAGGACTACGGAGCGGTGAACTTCCCCATGCTCCCGGTGCGTGACGCCAGCGGTTGCAAGGTGGCGCGCTGGTCCTTTGCCAACTCGCTCGCCCTCGTGGTCGTCTGCCTCCTGCCCCAGCCGTTCGGTCTCGCCAGCATCTATTATACTATAGTCACCGTTGTGCTCGGCGTGTGGTTCCTCGCCCGGGCCACGGCGTTTCTCAGCCGGAAAAACCGCGACCAGAACGCACGCAAGCTGTTCTTCACCACGATCGGATGGCTGCCGCTGCAACTCGGCGCACTTGTCGCCGACCGACTCATTTTCGCCTGACGACCCCGCCGCACGTCCGCACGCCAACCGTGGCGATCCCTTCTCCCGTGACCCTCAACGACATTCCCGCGCTCAACGCCGGCCTCAACGCACTCGCCACCGTGCTGATGACGACCGGGTTCATCTTCATCAAATCGGGCCGTCAAAACGCCCATCGCGCCTGCATGCTTTCGGCGGGTGTCGTCTCGGCGGTATTCCTCGTCGGATACGTGGGGCATAAAATTCTCAAGGCCATGGCGGCCGGCGCGGGGGAGGCTATTCACACTGAGTTCGGCGGCGAGGGCGTGATCCGCGTCGTGTATTTGGTGATGCTCCTCACGCACGTGCTCCTCGCGATGAGTATCGCCTACTTGGTGCCCAAGACCTTCTCGCTGGCCCTCAAGGGCGATTTCGTCCGTCACAAGGCATGGGCGCGAGTGGTGTTCCCGATCTGGTACTACGTCAGCATCACCGGCGTGCTGGTTTACTTTTTCCTCTACCAGTGGTGGCCGTCCAAGGCCTGAGCGCCTGAGCGACCCGACACAAGCCACCGAGCTGCATCACGCCGCTCGATGAGCTTCCCTATAAGCTGACGATCCGGGCGTCCCACCGCCGACTCGGGCCCCCTTGCGGTCCTCGCGTGCGCCCAGCGTTCGTGTTGACGGCGCCTTCCCCATCCGAAGGCAAGGCCGCTTCGCCAATGCGGTTGGGAAACATTCCGCGCCCTCGTTCAACGTCGGGCATTCAATTTTAATACGTAGGTATCCGCGCAACTTATTACATGCATCATATCTCGTTTTATGGCTTGAAATGCCCATCCACTTCCGGACCTTCTCTCCGTTTATTGTCTCTCAGTCGCTCGTTTGACCAACGGGCCCACTCTTCCGGCCAATGACCTTCACGTCTATTTTTCGTCCGCTTAAACACCGCGCCCTTTCCTGCGTGTCCGTAGTCGCCATGCCGCTGTTCTTCGGAGGCTGGTTTCAGTGGCTCACCGGGCCTCAGTCGACTTTCGACACCCAGGGTCCCGTCGCCAAATCCCAACTCGACGTGTTCTACGTCACGCTTTGGGTCACCGGCATCACCTTCGTCATCGTCTCCAGCATCCTCGCGTATGCGACGTTCAAGTTCAAGGCGCGCAAAACCGATGCCCAGGCCGCCGTCCCCCACCAGGGCCATGGCAACCCCCTCATCGAACTCGGGCTCATCGGGCTGTCCGTCCTCGCCCTCGTTTTCATCGCGGTCCCGACGCTGAAGGCCATCTGGTACAACTACGATATCCCCGCCGACCAGAAAGAAAACGCCTACGAGGTGAATGCAACCGGCCTCCAGTGGTGGTTTAAATTTGAATACCCGAAGGAGCAGATCGAGGGCGCCGGCAATCTCGTCACCGCCAACGAGCTGATTATCCCCGCCGGTCGCGCCGTGCGGATCAACCTCCGCACCGTCGACGTCATCCATTCGTTCTGGGTGCCCAAGCTCGCCGGCAAGGTCGACATGATCCCCAACCGCGGCAACCATCTCTGGCTTCAGGCCGATGAACCCGGCTACTTCTGGGGACAATGCGCCGAGTACTGCGGCGAGTCCCATGCCGTCATGCGCTTCCGCGTCATCGCGCTCAACGAAGCCGACTTCGCCGCCTGGATCGCCAAGCAGAAGTCCCCCGCCCGCACCGTCGCCGCCGATGCGCCCGTCACCGGCGAACCCGCCGCCCCTTACGATTTCAAGAACCCCGGTCGCAACGCACCGGGTTGGTCCGAGGCCTTCGACCAGGCGCCGTTCGCCGCCTGGGAAAAGCAGCAGGAAGTCGACGCCGGCGAAAACCCCGCGCTGGTCGCCCAGGGACGTCAGTTCTTCCAACAAAAAAACTGCGTGACCTGCCACACCGTGCGCGGCCATGAAGGCGCCGGCACCACCGCCCCCGATCTCACCCACGTCGGGGCCCGCACCACGATCGCGGCCGGCCTGCTCGAAAACACCAAGGAAAATCTCCACCGCTGGATCGTTCACCCCGAAGAGGTGAAGCCCGGCAACAAGATGTTTGTCGGCGTGCCCACCGGCGGCGGCAACCTCATGGCCGGCTACGTCAACATCGACCGGGAGACCGGCAAGCCGACGGGCCACAACATCGTCGTCAACGATGACGAAGCCCGGGCCCTCGTCGCCTACCTGCACAGCCTCAAGTAATCCATTTTAAGATCGCACGCATCATGTCCGCTCCCGCCAAAACAGATTTCATCGGCCACGACGCCGCCGTCGCCGCCGCCCCGGAGAAGCGCTCCTGGCTCCTCACCCGCCCGACCGCCAAGACCGGCATCGTCAGCTGGCTCACCACCGTCGACCACAAGAAGATCGGCCTGATGTACGGCATCTCGGCCTTGTTCTTCTTCCTCGTGGGCGGAGTCGAGGCGCTGCTCATCCGCATCCAGCTCGCCGTGCCCAACAACACGTTCATCTCGCACCAGCTCTACAACGAGTTGTTCACGATGCACGCGACCACGATGATCTTCCTCGCGGTCATGCCGCTCTCGGCGGCGTTCTTCAATTACATGATGCCGCTCCAGATCGGCGCGCGCGACGTCGCCTTCCCTCGATTGAACGGCTTCGCCTTCTGGGTGTTTCTCGCCGGCGCCATCGTGGTCAATGTCGGTTGGTTCGTGAAATCCGGCGCCCCCGACGCCGGCTGGTTCGGCTATGCCCCGCTCACCTCAAAGGCCTTCTCCAACCAGTTCGCCCACGACATGTCCACCGACCTCTGGATCATGGGTCTTCAGATCCTCGGCGTCTCCTCGGTCGTCGGCTCGCTCAATTTCATCGTCACCATCATCAACATGCGCGCGCCCGGCATGACGATGATGCGCCTTCCGGTCTTCACGTGGATGACACTCGTCACCGCGTTCCTCATCATTCTCTCCTTCCCCGCGATCACCATCGCGCTGGTCGAGCTGATGATGGACCGCTCCTTCGGCACCTCCTTCTTCGATATCTCCAACGGCGGTCTGCCGATTCTCTGGCAGCACCTCTTCTGGATCTTCGGCCACCCCGAGGTGTACATCCTGATTCTTCCGGCGATGGGCATCATCTCGGAGATCCTCCCCACGTTCTCGCGCAAGCCGCTCTTCGGTTATCCGATCATCGTTTTCTCCGGCGCCACGATCGGCTTCCTCGGTTTCGGCGTGTGGTCCCACCACATGTTCACCACCGGCATGGGCACCGTCGCCACCGCGGCGTTCTCCCTCATGACCATGGCCATCGCCGTTCCCACCGGCGTCAAGATCTTCAACTGGATCGGCACCCTCTGGGGCGGCCATCTCCAGATGCGCACGCCGATGATGTTCGCCCTCGGCTTCGTCTGGATGTTCATGATGGGCGGTTTCTCGGGCGTCATGCACGCCGCCTCCCCCGCCGACGCCCAGCAACAGGACAGCTACTTCGTCGTCGCCCACTTCCATTACGTGCTCATCGGCGGTTCGCTTTTCGCACTCCTCGCCGGCATCCACTACTGGTTCCCGCTCATCTTCGGCCGCAAGGTCTCCGAATTCTGGGGCAAGCTCTCCTTCTGGGTCATCTTCGCCGGATTCAACATCACGTTCTTCCCGATGCACTTTCTCGGCCTGAACGGCATGCCCCGCCGCACCGCGGTCTACGACGGCAACATGGGCTGGAACGACGCCAACTTCATTTCGACGGTCGGCGCCCTCATCCTCGGCGTGGGCGTCACGATTTATTTCAGCGTGATGATCTACACCTACTTCAAGGGTGAAAAGACCAGCCACGACGTGTGGGATGCCCGCACGCTCGAGTGGACCGTGTCGTCCACTCCGCCGCCCGAGCATAATTACGACGTCATCCCGACCGTCCATGCCCGCGACGCCTATTGGTATGAGAAGACCCACAAGGCCGAGATCACCCAGGAAAAGGCGGCTCACGCCAAGGAAGAGGAAGATCACGGTGGCATCCACATGCCCAGCCAGTCCTGGTTCCCGATCGTATCCGCCGCCGGCCTGCTCATCGG
>JANJTQ010000052.1 GCA_024711005.1 Opitutaceae bacterium
TGCGCCCGCGTGTTTCGCGGGCGTTTGTTTAAATAAATCCATGAGCAAAGATCCCGACGGTGTGAATCTATTCGCGCCGTGTGGCCGATCCAAAAATCTGCTTGTTCATGTCTTACCTCTTGAGCCGTGGCGGTTGTTCGCCGTCCCGCGCACATGGCGGACTGGCGTAATCTTGCACCGCTCCATTCCCGTTTGCCGACTGACGCGCCGTTTCTCCACGCACGAGTTTCCAACTGAATTCCTCTTCAATGATCACGACCGCCCCTGCTCTTTTCTTACGACGTCTGTCTGCCGTGCGCCGCCGGTTGCTCGCGGCGACCATCGTCTGTGCGGTCGGTTTGCTGCTGGCTGCGGGCGTGTCGGCCGCGCCGACCGCTGAAAACGCCTCACCCGCGTGGACGCCCACCGGCTGGAGTGGCGGAGGTTATTATTTTTCAGCGGCGTTTCATCCCACCCGTGACGGCGTGCTCTTCCTCGGCATGGATGTCGCCGGCGTGGCGAAGTCCACCGATCACGGAAAAACCTTCCGCATGGTGAACACCGGGTTGATCGACTACAGCATGTATTCGCTGGCGGTGGACGTGCAAAATCCCGACATCGCGTATGCCGTGACCGAGGCCGGTCTGCACAAGAGCACCGATGGCGGCGAGTCCTGGACGTTCGTTCCCAACACCGGGCGCAAGGACCTTCGCATCACCGCCGAGCGCTTTCGTAGCGTACGCGCCGTGGCGTCCGATCCCACCGACAGCAACATCGTCTATGCGGCCAGCCCGGGAGGCAAAGTCTACAAGAGCACGGACGGCGCCCTGACCTGGCGTGTGGTTTATCAGAAAGGCGGCGTCGGTTCGTCGGCCGGCGTGCGGGTGCAGTTTGGCAAGGTCAACGACGCGTATTTCGGCGGCTTCTGGTCGCCGTTGAAATTCCCGGAAGGGATCGCCCCAGCCGATGCAACCGGGATCGGGTTCACGCTGAAAGGCGACCGTTCTCTGCCTGAGCGGACTTTTCTGACGCTGCGCACGGCGACCGGAGCGGTCTACCGCAGCAGAAACATCCACGAGATTTTCGCCGACGATCACCTGCGCGACGTGGTCTTCACTGCCGCCGATTTTGAGATCGATGCCGAGTTCGCCAAGAAGTCGCCGGACAAAGCCGCGGCCGCGTCCAAGACTCCCGACTGGTCCACGGTCAATCGCATGGATCTGTCCCGTGTCTCGGCGCCCGACGAGATGTCGGCGCTTCGGTTGAGCCGCGTGTTTTTTGTGGCGAAAGACCCGAAGGGCGGGACGCTCACGCACACTGTTCGCGATTTTGGACGCGAGAAACAGGTTCAGTCCTACGGAAACATCCGGTTGGGCGAACCCCCGGTCGGGACCGTCTACAGCGTGGCTGTTTCGAGGAAGAACCCCTCGCGGGTCATCGCCGCGACCGAGGACAACGGGCTGATTCTAAGCGAGGACAAAGGCGAGACCTGGCGGGCTTTGGCGACGCCGGCGAAGGCCGCGATCGGCGCCTTTGACGAGATCAACGATGCCGTCATCTATGGCGCGTTTTGGGGCGACGGTGTTTGGAAATCGACCGACAATGGTGTCACGTGGGCGAAAATCACGAAGGGCTTGGGCGCTAAGTTTTCGGTGCGCGAGGTCGTGGTCAGTCCGGTCAATTCCAAGGATGTTTACCTGATCGGCGCCGAAGGCTGGGGCGGCGGTTTTTATTACTCGAACGACGCCGGCGCGACCTGGACCCGCTCCGTGGCGGTCAAGGTGGATCACCAGGTCGATCCCACGTTGCCGGGCGAAGGCGCCAAGGTGCCGCTGAGCGCACCGACCAATCTCACGCTCAATCCACTTAATCCGCGGCAACTGTTCATCAGCGCCAACTGGCGTCCGTGCTTCAGCGACGACGGCGGCCGCACCTGGGAGGAACGCGTGAAGGGGGCCGACATCACGGTGCAAACCGACATTCGTTTCAGTGGCGATCGCACGTATGTGAGCGCGATGGACGAGGGCACTCTGGTATCCGAGGACCAGGGGAAAACCTGGCGGCAGCTCTGGCCGCTCAAATACGAGGGTGAGCTCTCCGGTCACAACTGGCGACTGGCCGTCACGCCCATCAATGGGGTCGATCGCATCATCGCCACGGCCAGTCCCTGGACGGGAAAAAACTCCGTGGTCATCGTGATCAGCGAAGACGGCGGCAAGACCTTCAAGACGACGACCGCCGGCCTGCCCACGTATCAGATCAAGGCGAACACGATGTGGGGGCGGGGTTATCCGCGTGCCCTCGCCGTCGATCCGACGAATCCGCGGGTCGTCTATCTTGGCATCGACGGAGATCCCTCCGATGGCCAATCCGGCGGCGGTCTGTTCAAGTCGCAGGATGGTGGATACACGTGGAAGCAGCTGCCGAATCAACCGGGGAGCCGCCGCATGTATTACGGCCTCGCGATCGACCCGACGAATTCGCAACGACTCATCTGGGGTGCGTGCAACGAAAAGGGAGGCGTGTACATCAGCGAAGACGGTGGCGATTCATGGAGCTATTCGCTGACGCAGGACAAGTGGATCTTCAACGTGCATGCGACGGCGGGCGGCACGCTTTACGCAGGCGGGGCCAATCTCTGGCGGAGTACGGATCACGGCAAAACCTGGACTGCGCTCACGAAGCTGACCGGGCGTTCGGTGGTGGGCATCGAGGTTGATCCGCGCGATCCGCGCACGATGTGGATTTCGGCCGTCACGTGGGACAATAGTTCCAACGGCGGTGTCTACAAGACGACCGACGGGGGTGTCACGTGGACGGATTTCACCGGCACGCTGATGCACCGGAAGCCCCAGGTGCTCCGCTTTAATCCAAAGACGAATGAGCTTTGGTCGGGCCAGACGGCGATGCACAAGATCCAGCAATGATTGGAGGGGGCGTCGGAATTCGACCCTCCATCATATGCGGCATGGCGATCCTCCGAGTATAGGTAGCAGCCGAGGTGACAAGGCGTGTCCGGGAAAGAATTCAGACCATCGCCGAGGCTCTACGAGTGAAGGGAGAAAGGGCGCGATCTCCGAGCGCGTTTCGCAGGCGGACGGTCTCAACGACGCCCGGAGGTCGCCGTCCACCTTTTGGTTTCGCCGGCCATGAGGCTCTTTGGCTCTCGACTGCACCGTTACGACTCGGGCGGACGGGAGGTGTCGAAGATGTGGGTGAGGTTGATCTCCGCCGGATCGGGGTTTTCCGGCGTCGGAGGGACGTCCGAGATGAGCAACGTTGCGCGAGTGTTGGGGACGCCTCCTTGCAGCCGTCTGAGTTTGAGGACCCAGCGATTTTCCTCCCAGCGGGCAACCTTGAGCGGGACGGCGCGCGCGGAGATGTCGGCGGGGAAAATATGGGATTCGCCCGGCTTGAGTTCCACGACCTCGCCGGCGAACTGCGCCGCGATCAGACGTCGGGAAAAATTGAGCATGCGCGTGGTCTGCAAGGGATGCTCCTTCCACGAGTCGTCGTAAGAGAAAACCTGCGTCTGGAACATGCCCGGCGCCACGGGATCGGGCGTGCTCGCGAGCACCAACAGGTAGGGACCGCCGGGAGACAACGTGAGTTCGGCAACCGGAGAGCGCCGGGGCGTGGTGTCCGGGGGAACCGGCGGCAGCAGACGATAAAACGAAACCCTTCCGCCGACGGGCGTCGGATAGTCCCGGGACAGATACATGCCTCCCGCTTCCACCGTGAAGGGCTTCCTCGGCGCGATGTCGTACAAAAGACCCGAGGCGGTGTTGCCGACGGCTAGGGCGCGAAAAACGGTTGGCGGTGGGGTGTTGTCCGCCTCGGGCTGACTGGTTCCGCGGATGGGCGCGAGGAACGCCAGAGCGAGCCAGGCCATACAGGCTAGCACTACTCTGTTAAGTCTGCGTCCGGCGTCCGAGGTGGAGACCCGACGACCTCGTCGGGTCGGTTGGGAGAGCGCGCCGATCAAGCCCGACGAGGTCGTCGCGCCTCCGAGCCGAGCTCCCATCCGAACTGAACGAAGTCGTGTTAGATGTCGTTTGCGGTGAGCCATCGAAAGGAGATGATTTTGAAGCGTCGGCCGAAATGCCGGTTGGTATCGTTGGTGGCGGAGGGATGCACGGCGTGGCCCAGGGTGTTGAGCGCCGGGTCGGTGGCGTCCACATACTCGGGCAGGCGTTGGACGACTGCCTCGCACCAGGCGCGCGCGGCGATGCCACCCGGATCGGTCGACGGGAGGGCGGGGTTGAGGGCTTCGCCGTAGGTGCGAATGACAAATGTGTCGGACCGGGCGGAGAGACCATTGCCGAGAGTCGAGAGCACATCGGCCTGCGTGAGGAACTGCGGGGCGAACGCCGAAGGTGAACCGTACGGGGCGAGCGGCGTCGTGTTGCCGTAACGGAACGGGTTTGGGGTGTCGGTTGCGGCCTCGGCGATCACGGTGGTGAACGGGGCGGTTTCAGCCGGGTTGATCGCGAGCGGGCCGGTGGTCTCGGAATCCAGCGCGGCCTGGAGCGTGCCCTTGAGCCGGGTGTCGTTGAGTTGGGGAAACGCATCGGCGTGGTGCAGCCGGCGATTGATGAAATCGGCCAGGGAAACGAACGGCCCGCGGCGGCGGATCTCCGTCACGATGTTGCGGGCGAACCGGGCGATCTGTTCCTCGGTCAACTGACGGTAGCCCTGCCATGCGTCGGTGGTCGCGTTGGTGGTGGGTTTGGAAAACCGGGAGAAGACGGGCCGGGCGACCGGCGGACCGCCGACATTGGCGCCGGTCGGGTCGTGATTGATGCGGTTGGTGCCGCCGAGGACGGCGCGCCAGGCCTGTTCGGAGGTGGAGTTGATGTTGAATCCGCCCGAGAGAAGCAGGTGTTCGGCGGCGCGATCGGCATTGCGCAACAACGCCGGATCGGATGCATCGGCATGGCGGACATGACGCGGATTGGGGAGCGTCGTCGGCACGGATGTGGCCGGTGTGATTGTCGAGTCGGCTGCGGTGCCGGTGCCCGGGCTCGGCACGGTGGAGACGAAATAGCGGTCCCAGAGCGCGCGGTTGAGCAGCCAGGAAAGATCGTAGTAGGCGGAAAACGCGTTGTTGGTGTAGGTCGGATCGGTGGACTGGCTGGCCAGGCGGACCACCTGATGCGGGCCGCTGTTGAAGCTCGTGTCGCCCAGGCTGTTTCCGATGGCGTAGGCGGGATAGCTGCTGAACCACGAGAGATTGGCGTGCTGAAGTTGTCCGATCGAGAGCAGCGGCTGCGTGTCGGGGCGGAACTCAAACAACGTGGCGTCGACGAGTGCGCTCGTCGTGGCGGGGGCGAGGCCGGCGGAGGTGCGCGGAGGATCTTCGTCAACGGTCAGCAGCGGAGGCCAGGTGGTTTCCTTGTACTCGAGTCCATCGAAGTTGACGACGCCGCGACCCTTCATGCTGGTCGTGACGAGACCGCGCGGATTGTTGGTTGCGAGCCAGCGTGCGTTGGACTGGTCGAACCGGGCGTGGATCAACATGCGCCAGGCGGGACTTGTGGCGGGACCGAGCGGACCCGGAGGCTGGAGGAGGCCGCGCCACTTGTTGCTCTCGGCCGCGTTGGGATAGGTCCCCGGGTATCGGGTGGAGGCGAGCGGGTCGCTGGGAAAACTGATGTAGGGACCGTAAGGTGCGGCGTTGCGCGGCGGGTTGGTCAGGTAACTGAGGGATTGATACCAATTGCGAGTCGCCGCGGCGGAGCCCTTGTAGGGAGCCATGTCGTCGAGCAACGGAACGCCCGCCTGATCGTTGCCGAAGTAGGCCTCGGTTTTGCCCGCCACGTTCCACGGGTAGCCGATCATTCCTTCCTGAGCGGTGAAGAACGTTTTGCTGGTGGGCCGACCCTCGTAGGTGTGGGTGGTCTCGTCGGCATTGATCCCGACCCGATAAGTGCGGCCCGCGGCGGAGATCGAGGCCGTGGAGGGCATCAGCGCGTGGTGAAACTGATTGTAATTGTCGGCCTGCAACACGTTGCTGCCGGTGTAGGTCGCTCCCGTGTTGCGGAGCGTGAAGACCCGGCTTTGTCCGGGGGGAATGCCGTCGTCGTTATCGAGGATGAAACGAAAAAACGGATCGGAGAAGCCGTTGGCGAAACGCAGGTTTTTCCGTTCGACCACATCGGTCAGGCTCCACGGGTAGGCGCTGTTGTCCGGACCGTCGTGGCCTTGAAGTTCGACCAAGGCGAACTCCGTTCGATGCAAACCGACTTTGTAGCGGCTTGGTTTGAGTGCGGTCGTGTACGGGTTCCACAGCACGACCATGGGAAACAGGGCGAGATGGATGGGATTGCCAGGGGCGTCGCCCAACGGTGCGGTGTATTGAAATCCCAATACCGCATACGTCATGATGGGCGCGATGCCGACGGTGGTGCCGACGGGTTCGGCGTAGGTGGCGATCTTGGTCATCCCAGGCGGCCGGGGGAGGAGGCCATCGACGTCGGACATGGTTTGGGCGAAGGACCTCAATTGCCCCCAAGTCGGCAAACCGTAGGCGTTGCGCTTGTCGGTCGGGGTGTTCGGCTCGGGCGGGAAAATGAGGTCCGTGTCGGCCGGACCGGTGGCGCCGACGGGTCCGGAGGCGAGGAGGGCGGAGAGGTCTTTTTTCAGTCCGCCGGCGTAGGTGTCGGCGAGCACGGACGTGGAGTAGGCGCTGAGGTCATGGTATCGATGTTGCGTGGCGAGACGGATCGCGGAGGCGTTGGCGATGGACAGCAAGGGGAGCTGTTCGGGCGAGAGCAGCCGCGGCACTCCGGGATGGGCGGGATTGTAGCGGGACGCCGCGCCCGTCGGGTCGAGCATGTCGGCGGTGGTTAGCGACGTGCTGGAGGAAGGATTGTTGGCGTCGACCAGTTCCACGGCGGCGCGTTGGGCGGAAACGAAGGCGTTGGGCGCTTGGGCGGCGGTGGCCAGAGGAAGATTGATGCGCGCCTTCGCACCCTCGTCGCCGACCCACCAGGCATAACGGCCGACCGTCACCGGATCATCGCCGAGGCCGGGGACGATGGTATCGATGTCACGCAACGGTGCGGCGACATGATCGGCGAGTGAGGCGCCCACCGTGGCCGGTCCGACGAGGAGACGAGCGGGATGGGCGGTGTTGTTGCGATCTTGGATCGTGAGCGTGGAGTCGAGTGCGCCGACACCGGCAACGAGACCGGTGACGGCGTCGTGCGGGGTGAACTGAAAGGCGGTTGGCGGTTGCGTGATCTGCCCGGTGGCGCCGACGCCGGAGGCCGGATCGAACGCGGTGCTCTCGTTGCCGCTCACGAGCCAGTTGAGCAGTTTGGCCTGACTGCCGGTTGTGTTGGAGGCGGCGACCACGGCGGGGCCGACGATGGACGGGGCCATCGTATAATCGGCGGGTGCTCCGCTGCCATAGACGCCGGTCCAGCGGCCGCTGACGACGTGGGTGTCGGCCAAGGTGGCATCCATGTCGGAACGCGCGGTGATACGCTGATCGGGGCCGGCGTATTTCTGTAATTCACCCAAGGCGATGTTGAGTGCCACGAGCGCGTTTTGCCGGGCTTGGGCGAGGTCCTTGTTGTTGCTTGCCACTTGGGTTTCGACCCGCGTGAGCGCGGCGAGCGACACCAGCAGGAGTACAAGAAACGCGAGCAGGGTTATGGTGATGAGCAGTGCGAACCCGTCGGTTTTATCGCTCTGGGGAGGGCCGATGGACATGGGGCGTTCCTGATTCAACGGGATGGGGTGGGGAGCGTTCCGGTTACGGAGATACGTCCCGGGACTATGCATGAAACCTTAGCCCGTTCTTCGATTTTGGTAAGGGATTACCCTTCTGATCAGGAAATTCTGAACAGTTTGTTTAAAAAACCTGTCCGCTGCGGGTGTATTTTTCGGCACGGTTTGCAGGGATAGTAATAAAGATTCGGACATCCGAGTTCAGGTGTGCTCGGCTGCTACCTCACCGGATCGTCCCGAGGATCTTTACTTGCGTGACCGGGCACTCGTCTTTTCGGCGATGCGGTTGGCCGGTTGGAACACATCCAAATGGGTGTCGCGCAAGAAGGTCATCCATTCGTGATCCATCTGCACGAGGTGATCGTGCATGGGGCACGGGTCACCGGTGCCGCACCAGTTGGGGCCGAATGGACACATGATCTTGCTGTCCTGCCGTTCGAATTCCTCGACGATGTCGAGGAGCGAGATTTTGTCCGGGGTGCGTTTCAGCCAGTAGCCGCCACCCGGTCCGCGCGAGCCGTCGACCAATCCGAGCGACGACACGATGGTGAGGACCTTCGCCACCACCGGCTGCGGCAGTTCGCGTTTTTCGGCGATCTCGTGCGAGCTCAGTTTGGTTTTTCCGCCGTCATAGACCTCCGCGAGAAGGCTGAGGGCGGAGATGGCGGTCTGGGCGGTTTTTCCGAAATGAATCATCAGCGTTGAGAGTGTGCGAGGGATGGCGGGAGGTCGGCCTCCACCGAGGCATTTTCCCGGCTGACCGCATGGTTCGGTTCCGGGTGAGGCTGACGCAAGATCGGGAGTGCGATTTTTAACATGACAGTGAGGATCAACATCCCCCACGCCCAGATGCCGGCGGTGATCTGCCACTCCATCAGACTGGGGAAATATTCGACGATTTCATGAAGAGTCGAGGGAATGAACGCCGGCACGATCAGGCCCATGCCCTTCTCGATCCAGATGCCGGCGAACGCCAGCGCGCACGCCACCGTCAGCCAGATCGGTTTGGTGACCACGTCCGGGCGCAGGAACATCACCGCGGAGATGACACCCATTGCCACCGCCGACCAGATCCAAGGGACCAGTGCGTTGGCGCCGTGCAGTCCGAAGAACAGATAGTGACCCGAGGCCGTGTGGCTGCCGCCGGAGTAGAGTTCGGTGAACAACTCAGAGGCGACCATGAGGAGGTTGATGAGCAATGTCACCCGCACGATGTTGACCAGAATTTGCACAGGCCGAAGCGCCACCGGCACGCCGCCGAAACGGCGCAGTATAAACAGGAGCACGATAATGAACGCCGGGCCCGCGATGAAGGCCGTGACCAGAAAACGCGGCGCGAGCAACGCGGTGTTCCAGAGCGGTCGTCCGCCGAGGCCGGAGTACAGAAACGCCGTCACGGTGTGAATCGAGATCGCCCAGAAGATGGAGAGATACACGAATGGCACATACCACTTGGGGCTGGGCCGTTCGCCGAGGAACCGCTTGTAGAGCAGGTATCCGCTGATGTGAAGGTTGAGCGCGAGGTAGCCGTTGAGCACGAGCACGTCCCACGTTAGCATCGAGACCGGCCAGTTGAAGCGGCCCACGAGCGGAAACATGTGCCAGAAACGTTCCGGCCGGCCCATGTCGACCACGACGAAACAGATGCTCATCACGATGGCCGCGATCGCCAGCAATTCGCCGACGATGGTGAGATCGTGCATCTCGCGGTCGTGATAAAGGTAGGCGGGAATCACCATCATCACGCCGCCCGCCGCCAGACCAACCATGAAGGTGAAGTTGGCGATGTAGAGCCCCCACGAGACATGGTCGCTGATGCCGGTGACGGCCAGGCCGTCGCGCACTTGAACCGCCCACGCGTGCAGGCCGACCAGCGCCAGCGCGGTGAGCAGGATCATCCACGCGTAGAACCACGCCGAGCCATCCGTCGCGTCGCGCACCGCCTTCCACAGGAAGCGGCGATAGCTGGTCACCTGGTCGTTGATTTCGGCCTTATTCATCGAAGAAATAGAAGAAGCTGGGTTGGGTGCCGACATCCTCCTTGAGGACGAACACGCGTTTGTTTTTCAGCACCCAGCGGATCTCGGACTCGGGATCGAGCAGATTGCCGAACACGCGTGCGCCCGTGGGGCAGGCTTCGAGACACGCGGGGAGTTTTCCCTGGCGCGAGCGATGCAGGCAGAACGTGCATTTTTCCATCACGCCTTGGGGGCGAAGACGATTGGAGAGATAACCCTGGTCGGGGTTGATCTCGGCCGCGGGGACCTGGGGCTTCGTCCAATTGAAGCGGCGCGCGTGGTAAGGACAGGCGGCCTCACAATAGCGGCAGCCGATGCACCAGTTATAATCTACGACCACGATGCCGTCGGACTCTTTCCACGTGGCCTCGACCGGGCAGACCGACACGCACGGCGGCTTGTCGCACTGCTGGCACTGCACGGGCATGTAGAACTTGTCGGGGTGGGGGACGGGGTGGTCGTAATTGACGCGACCCTTGGCGAGATCGAGCGAGCCCTTCTCCATTTCGAGCACGCGGATGTAGCTGTTGCCCGAAGGACGGTCGTGGTTGTTCTCGATGTGGCAGGCCTTGGCGCAGCGGCGGCAACCGACGCAGACCGAAAGGTTGAGCGCGTAGCCGAACTTCACGCCCGGTTGCGGACGGTAGTCCTGGATGTGAACGTCCACCCCGGTTTGCTCCTTGGTCTGCTTTTCCATGCGCGCCATCACCATCGCGAGATCGACGGGCGAAAGCTCTCTGTAGTGCTTCTGCAGATACTCATCGAGACTCATGTTCTCGGCCCACTCCGTCAGCGGGGCGATGGCTTGGGAAAACGCCGCCGCGCCGAGGGTGGCACCGAGCACCTTGAGGGCCGTGCGGCGATCCATGCCGCCGGCTTCGGGAGCGTTGGTCTGTTCTGAAGTCTCGATCATGACGGGAAAAGATTAGTGGTTGTCCTGATGCCTGGCCTCGCGCTCGGCCTGCTGGCGCGCCGCGGCGTCGCGGGGAGGAAATACCGGCGTCCATGCCGGGTAGGCGGGTGCGTGCGGATCGTGGCAATCGGTGCAGGTGTTGCGGGTCCGTTCGCCCTTGGTCTTGTCCCAATACCCCTTCATGCCGCCGTGCGAACCGTTCAGGTAGTCGCGGGTTTGCGGGCCGTGGCACTGGGCGCAGAGATTCTGCGCCTCGTCGAATGCGAGTTTTCGTCCGTCCGCGAGACGCAGCGAATCGTAGTCTTCGGCATGATGACAACTCAGGCAGCTTTGGCCCGCGTGGGCGTAGACGAGTCCTTGGTGGAACTCCCGCGGCACCGCGTTCAGGCCGTTTTCGCGATTGGGTTCGCGGGTGGTGTGGCAAGTCATGCAAGCGACGCCGACCGCTTCGCCATGATGATTGACAAGACCCGTCGCGACGGACGGCCGGGTCCCTTCCGGACGATGGGGCGGTACGACACTACGCGTGGCCGCGGGCGTCCGGAAGGGTTTCTCGGCTGATGTCGCTTCGGTGTTCGTGGGACGCGCCCCCAGCAGCCATTGACCGCCTGTCGCAGTCAGTGTGAATCCGAGGATAATCAGGGTGGTGGCGGCGCGCGGCGTCATCTCGAAATCGAAACAGGCAGGTTAATATGACGAAATCAAGATAAGATTATCTTTTATTCTTGTTATGGGTGAATCGCCTCGCCAGCTTGGCGGCCATGGAAGCCTCCGAGCCTGTTTTGAGTTCGCTGATCATCACCCTGACACATCTGCCGGAATTGCAGGCTCGGGCGTTGGCGATTTTGAGCGAGCGAGCGGATCTCGAACTCGGTGTCTTGGGCGGACACTGGTTGCCCGCGGCCCTCGCATCGACGGATCCCCAACACGCCTTCCGTGAGCTGGAGGCCATCCCGGGCGTCGATCTCGTCGAGGTGGTTTTTGTCGAACTGCCCGCGCCGGCTTCCGTCGCGGAATCCGCCGCCGTCGTCGGTGCCGCCTAACCTTTCACTTTACCTGAACTCCATCCATCTCATGCAACGCCGCGACTTTCTCCGCGCCTCCGCACTTGCCGCCGCCACGGCGGTTATCGCCCGCCGACTCGGCGCCGTTCCTGCACCCGGCGACACCGCCTTCGCCACATCACCCGTTGGCCAGGTCACGGCCGACGGCGTGCGTTGGGACAAGGCTCCCTGCCGGTTTTGCGGCACCGGTTGTCATGTCCGCGTGGGTGTGAAGGACGGCCGTGTCGTCGCCATTCAGGGCGATCCCCAGGCCGAGGTGAACAAGGGTTTGCTCTGCATGAAGGGCTACCACGTCGGTGGCATTCTCTACGGCAAGGACCGCCTCACCGTGCCCCAAATCCGGCGCAACGGCCGCCTCGAACCGATCACCTGGGAGGAGGCCATCGACATCATGGCGCGTCGGGTGATGCTCGATCCCGCCGGTTTCGCCTTTTACGGCAGCGGCCAGTGGACGATTCCCGAGGGCTACGCCGCGCAGAAGTTCATGAAGGCCGGTCTGGGCAACAACCACATCGAGCCCAACGCGCGCCTCTGCATGTCGTCCGCCGTCACCGGATATCTCTCTGTTTACGGCGTGGATGAACCCGCCGGTTGCTACGACGACCTCGATGCCGCCGACGTGATTATTCTCTGGGGCAATAACCCGGCGGAGATGCACCCCGTGCTTTTCTCGCGCATTGTCGACCGGCGTACGCGTGGAGAAAAGGTCACGATTATCGACATAGGCACACGTCGCACCCGTTCCACCGCCTACGCCGACCATCACCTCGAATTTCGTCCCCAGACCGATCTGGCGATCGCCAACGGTGTCGCGCATCTCCTCATCGCGAACGGCACCTGGAACCGCGAGTTCGTCGAGAAGCACTGTAATTTCCGCACAGATACGGCGCCCGTCTCGCTCAATGGCCAGTCCATGACCTTCGAGGCTTACCGCGAAGCCGTCGCGGCCTACACCCCCGAATACGTCTCGAAACTCTCCGGCGTCCCCGAGGAAAAGATCCGCCTGCTCGGAGACCTCTTCGGCAATCCCGACCTGCGCATCACCAGCCTCTGGTGCATGGGCATGAACCAGCACACGCGCGGCACCGCGATCAACCGCCTCGTTCACGGCATTCATCTCCTTTCCGGCCACTGGGGCCGCCCCGGCGACGCGCCTACCTCGCTCACCGGCCAACCCTCCGCCTGCGGCACCGCCCGCGAGGTCGGTACGCTTTGCAACGGCCTGCCCGGCGGCCTCGTGGTCACCAACGCCGAGCACCGCGCCGAGTGCGAGGAGCTCTGGAAGGTGCCCGCCGGCCGCATCAACCCGCGGCCCGGATATCATGCGATTCAGCTGTGGGAAAAGTTCTGCACGCCCGCCGCGAAGGGCGGCGATATCCACACGGTTTTTGTGCAGGTCACCAACCCCGGCCAGACGCTGCCCGACCTCGCGCGGACGTTCACCGGCAAGGCCGGGGTCGCCGACAAGTTTCTCATCGTGTCCGACGTCTACCCGACCGCGACGACCGCGCTCGCCGATCTCGTGCTGCCCGCCGCGTTGTGGGTCGAGAAAAACGGCGTTTACGGCAACTCCGAGCGTCGCACGCAACAATGGTTCAAGCAGGTCGACCCTCCCGGGCAGGCCCGCCCCGATGCGTGGATGACCATCGCCCTCGCGCGTCGTCTCTACGAACTCGGCCATCCCGGCATGAGGGACAAGGAGGGCAACTTCCTCTTCACGTTCCGCGACGCCGAAAATCGCGAAGTACCGGCTTGGGACTTCGCCCATTACTACGATCTCAACACCGACCGGGCGCTCTTCGACGAGTATCGCCGTTTCACCTTCCACAAACACAAACACGTCGCGCCCTACGACGAGTTGGCCAAGGCCCGCGGGTTGCGCTGGCCCGTCGTCGAGCAGGCGAACGGCTCGTTTAAGGAAACGCGTTTCCGCTTCATGGAGTTCAGCGATCCGTTCGTGAAGAAAGGCGCGGGGATTCAGTTCTACCACTCCGTCACCAAGGATGATCGCGCGCTCATCTGGTTTAATCCTTACGAACCCGCCACCGAGGAACCGGACGCCGAGTATCCGCTCTGGCTCTGCACGGGTCGAGTGATCGAGCACTGGCATTCCGGCACGATGACGATGCGAGTGCCCCAACTGCGCGGTTCGATGCCCAACGCCTATGTCGAGATGCACCCGTCGGATGCCGCCGGCCTCGGTCTCGCCAACGGTGACATGGCCACGCTGGAAACCCGCCGCGGTCGCCTCGATCTTCCGGTGTGGATCGATGGCCGCAGCCAGCCGCCGCGTGGCTCGGTCTTCGTGCCGTTCTTCGATCAGAATTTTCTGATCAATACGATTACGCTCGGCGACTACTGCCCGATCTCCAAGGAACCGGACTATAAGAAGTGCGCCGTGCGCATTCTGCGTCGCTCCGCCCGTTCGGCCCCCGTGGCTTCCGCCCCCGCTATCACATGAGCACCGTCGTTCCCGACCAGCCCCCTCGGCCCGGCGCGGGGCGTAAACTCGCCGTCGTCGCCGCGATCGTCGCGCTTACCACCGGACTGAGCGGTTACTTCATGGCCCGCTTGCAGACCAATCGCTCCGCCACACGACTCCGCGAGGAGACTCGTCTGCTTCTCGCCGCCGCCGAGGCCGAACCCGCGGCGCATGATTCGCAACTGGCACCGCTGGCGCCCACCTACACCGAAATGGGCGACCGCAGTCGTCAGCCCAATCACGCCTGGACGAGCCGACTCGAATCGCTCTCTTCACCGCCCGCCTTCACCGCCGACACGCCTGCGCTCACCGCCGAGGAGATCACCGTGTTATTCGCTCGCCGCGAATCCCGTCGCGCCTACCACGGAGCTCCGCCGACCGTCCCGCACCCCATCGACCAAGACCACTCCGTTTCGTGTCTCGCCTGTCATGGCCAGCCCACCCGAATCGGCGCGATGGATGTGCCGCAGATGAGTCACGCAGCCTATACGAATTGCATTCAGTGCCACGCGCCCTCGATGGGCCCCGGCCCGGCGCTTTCGCGTCCGCCTCCGGCCCTCGCCACGCCTTTGCTCGACAACCAGTTCACGGGACTGGTCGCACCGACCTCCGGCACACGCGCCTATGCGGGCGCGCCGCCCACCATGCCGCACACCACCGAGATGCGCCAAAACTGCATTACCTGTCACGGACCCGGCGGCTCCAGCGTGATCAAGACGACCCATCCACAACGGCGGAACTGTCTGCAATGCCATGCGACCGACGCCACGCGCGAAACACACCCTTCATATCTCAACTTAGCGATGCCGCCGGTGTCGTCCATCCCCGGTCTGCTCGATGTGCGCTGATCGGCACCCTCTTTAGTCCGCCGCACTTCCGGCCATGTCCACCTCCACCTCTCTTAGCCGTCGCGAATTTTTCACCCGTTGGTTTCGCGCCGCCCGTCCTTCCCCATATCCCGCCGCCACCATGATTTCCCCGCACGACAACGCCGCCCCTGCTCAACCGTCCGCCACCACCGTCCCGGCCCCCGCCGCCACGTCTTCCGACGCGCCGCTCCGGTTGCCTCCGCTTCAGCAAACGATCCTGGATGTCGCGACGACCGACGCACTCTTCCGCGATCTCGCCGCGTGCACGCAGATTCACGCGGTCATTCCGAAATACGCCGCGCGCGGACACACGGGGACCGAGACCATCAGTCTGGAAACCGCGCGCACCCGGCTGGCCGCCGGGCTGCTCCTTGGCGTGCAAATCCGTTACGGGTACGATGGACATACCTGGTGTGATACGCTCTTGCGCCGGCCCGCCGGACTGACACTCGTGCGTATCCGCGAAGCGGATATAGAAGCGACGATCGGTCCTGTTTCGGCGGGGAACGAATAAGGGCGGTCGTGGGGGGATGGTCGATTCGTTCTCGTTCTCTTTCTCTTTCGCTCACGATCTTCGGAAGAGAGAACGATTAAGAGAAAGAGAAGGAGAACGAGTCAGTGACGAACGGGGGCCGTCCTTTTCCGAAGGTGACTCGCTCCTTCGTTTCCATTCGTCATCCGCACGAAAACTTGAGGCGGATCAAGGCGGATGACGGACGGAGGTGTTAAGCTTTTCGCATGGTCTCCTACTACGGACTTTTCATTACCCTGCATCTGCTCTGCGCCATCACGTTTGTCGGCGCGGTTTTCTTCGAAGTGCTCGTGATCGAACCGCTTGAAAAAACGCTTCCACCGGGAGTCGGGCATCAAGTGGCCGAGGCGATTCCGCATCGGGTGCGTGGATTTATGCCGATCATCGTGGGTGTGCTCTACCTCAGCGGGGCGGCGATGTTTTGGGTGAAGTTCACGACGATCCCCGACTTTTTTCAGACCAAGTTCGGCCTGCTGCTCACAACCAAGGTGCTGCTCACGTTCGGCGTGCTGGGCATCTTTGTCGCCGCGATGCGGGCCGCTCGTCGGGGGACGATGGATCCGTGCCGTTTCAAATACACCCATCGCATCGTAGGCTCGTTGATGCTCGGCATCGCGTTGCTCGCGAAAGGTATGTTTTACCTCTGATTCCGCGTTGCGTTGGAGGTGAGCTTGCTGTGAGGAGCGGCGGAAATCCTGCCGCCGTGCACGGCTCATCGGCGGCATGATTGCCGCCGTTCCCCAGGATGCGTGAAACCGAAGTTCATCGGTTCATCTTGAACCGTTCATTGCATTGTATTTCTGCCGCCCAGCCACAAACAGGTGGCGAGGGCTCCGAACGCGACGGTCGGCCACACGATCCAGCCGGGATGAATCGGTACCTGCCAATGCTGCACCGCCCAGGTGACGAGGATGCATTTCGCCAGGATCAACAACCAAGCGAAGGTGACGACAAGGGGTGTTCGGGCGATCGAGCGGGCGGGGGTGGACATGGTGGGAATCGGATTAGGTGTGTCTAAGGTGGCCTGAATCGTTGTCTTCGGAAAGCTCCGCCCGGGATTCCCTTGATGCAGGTCAAGTCAACCGTCGGAGCGTGGGAGTGGCTTGAGGGACGGTGGGCAATCGAACTTCCCAAGTCAGGTAGCAGGGGCTGGATTTTGGGTTTCTTCGGCCACGGTCAACCAGCCTCGTTACCTAGGCTGCTACCTGCGACTATAGGCTAGCCCGTCTTCTTGTCCGTCGTCGGATTTGCATCGCCCATCGCGGCAATCTCCCCGGCCAGCAAGGGCTGGAGTCGCGCGGCATCCTCCGGTTTGAAATCGACGTGCTTGTCCTTCGTCACACCGAGTCGCGACAAGTCCCAGTGCAGCGCCGGTTTGAGACCGTGCCGCGCAAGGGTGTGTTTGCCGCACTGCAGTGGACAGCCGTCGAGCATGATGATGGGACGTCCGGATTGAGCGGTGCGCACCAACGACTTCACGTCGCCGCCGAGACCGACGATGCAGGACATCTCGGCGCGGACTTCGCGGTCCATGCGCACGGCAAGGTGATTGGCGAGTTGGGCGGCGCTTGAACATCCCGAACAGGAATAGA
>JANJTQ010000087.1 GCA_024711005.1 Opitutaceae bacterium
CACACCGTCACGCTTTGCCCGATCAAATCCTCTTCAACCTTTGTCACCTCCCATGGCTCGGGCAGCAGCAACAGTCGGCGATAATGTTCGTGAACGCTCATCTCCTTACTCATTGCCCTCCACTAGCTCAGATCCGCCTCCACACCCACAACAAAACGTGAAGAACCGCGGAAAAGCGGCTGCGCTGGGAGTCGGGAGATGGTTCCCCCAAGTCGATCCATGTAACATCCGCCATCAAGGATGCGGTCCCGTTCGTCGCCGACATCACCCCGAAGGGAACGTTCACTGCCTCTGTGGCGACCACCAAAGAATCTGGTGGCGGTTATCAACTCAACATCACGCCGGAGTCTGCCTCCACGGCTTTCAAGCGAGCCATCGTCAAAATCGGCGTTCGTTCACCCGACGGCGTTACTTATTATGAGAGCGTCGCGGTTTCGCGCCGCTGATACCATGACAACACATAACATGCTTAAGAGCGCGTTCTTAGCCGGTACTTTCAGCACCGTGATTCTGGCTGCGAGTGAGCCCGCGATTTCCATCGAGTTCGATACACTTCCGCCTTTGGACGAAACTCAGCGCGTGCTCGCCACCAAACTGGTTCGCTTGGGTAAAGACACGCTGACTTATACACGAGTAACACCTCCGGCAGTTTCTTTTTCTGCGTCGGAAAACGTGCAACTGGTTAAGGCGATTGTCCCGCTTCTTTCCGAAACGGAAGAACCGGTTCGGGGGTATCGCTACTTCTGTTGCAGCATCGTTCCTTATCCGTTCGGCGTATCGGAAATCCAGTGGAGCGACGAAGCGGGTCATCAAAAACGCATCTTCGTGCATGATGACCTTACGTATCTTGGCTTTTCTTTCGGCGTCCGGGTGGATGACTGCGACTACGATTACACAACATTGAACTATGGCGGGTATGGTACCGCCCAACTTTCCGATTTTCCCGCGGATATTCAGGGCTATATCGCGACTGCGAGGAACCTTCCCGGCGGCGAGTTTTTGGCGGTGCCGGCTGCCACCAACAAACTGATACCCCTGACGGAGGCCGAGTCAGACGCAATCGATATCATGTTGGCCTACTATCAAATTCATCACGATGCGTTGAAGGCCGCACGGGAAGTGGCCATCGCACAGGCTGAAGCGGAAGCCGAGGCCAAGCGCATCCGTAACCTCAATCCCAAGGCGATGGAAATCCGTCTGTGGCCGGTGATCAGCCAACGCTACTCAACCGTCAAATGAACCTCTCTCATCTTCGCCAACTATGCGCGGCTTGTGCGGCCGTGGCTTTGTCCGCCCGTCTTGCGGCGGTCACGACGCCAGAAACCCTGCTCGCCTTCGATGCGGGAACCAGCACTTACACGCTCTCTTGGTATGGATCGGCCGGGCATACGTATTTCATCCAGCACAGTCTCGACCTCATGACTTGGAATACGGTGCCGTTAATCGAGTCTGGGACCGATGCCCCGCTTGCCTGGTCGATGCAGCTTACCGCAAATCGCACTTTTTTTAGAGTGCTGGCCAGTGATCTGCCGACTGGCGGCAATCCCGAAACGGCCGATTTTGACGGTGATGGCATCAACAACATCACGGAAATCAACATGGGTTCCAACCCCATCAGCCTCGACTCGGACCGCGATGGGATGCCCGACGCGTGGGAATACGCCCATGGGTTCAACCTGACGATGCCCGATGCAACCGGGAATGCGGACTTCGATAGCCTGTCCAATCTTGCGGAGTATTTCGTTGGAACGGACCCGAATGTCGCCGATGCCGCGGCGCCAGCGGCGAATTTCGACTTGGTCGTGCTGTCGCCCTGAACGAAATCTTCCGGCTGCAAGGTCGTGCCGCCGGTCGATCACTGATCTTGGGCGAGGTTGCGCCAGTATTGCTGGACCCAGGCGGAGTACTCGGCGGGATAGCGTTCGTTCTGCAGGGCGGTGAAGGCTTCGCGTTCTTCACGGCGGAGCGCGCCGACGACTTGGGCGGGGTCGGCGGTCGAGGGACCGCGGCCGGTGATCTGATTTTGGGCATTACCGAAACCGCCTGCGCTCGACTGGCCGCCGTCTTGTACCATTTGAGAGTTGTGGAGGCCCTGGGGCTGCTGCTGTTGCTCCCCCTGTTGCAGGCCGGACTGTTGGGCGTTCGCCTGCTGCTGTCCTTGAGGACTGTTTGGCTGACCGGGCTGGCTTTTGCCCTGTGCGGCCTGGGCCTGACTTTGGGCTTGGGCAAGGGCTTTCTGAAGGGCGGCTTCCGCGGCGGCGAGCGACTCGGCGGCGGCGGATTGCGCTTTCGACTCTTCGCCGGGTTGCGGTGCACCGGCTTGCTGCTCTCCGGATGAACTTTCCGGGGGTTGAGTGCCGGCGGTTTGCGTGGACGCTTTGCTTGGAGGTTCCGCGCCAGGTTCGTTGCCGGACTCCCGGCTGGTGCCGCTGGCCGGAGATGTGGCGGCCTGTTGCTCTCCGGACGAAGTTTCCGGTGTTCCTTTGCTCGCTGTCTGTTGAGGTTCCGTGTTCGGATCCTTGGCGGGTGGAGGGGTAGTTTCGCCGTCAGGCGGGGTGGTGGGATCCGAGGGGGAAGGGGGCGGAGGCTCGACGGTTGCAAGAAGCACTTCCTTGGCCGCTTCCTTGAGGGCGGCGGCTGCTTCCGGACTGAGGGCGGCGACTTGGTCGGCGAGTTTTTGGGCCTGTTCCGCGGCGGCTTGTTTGCTCTCCTCGGTCGAAGTCCGGGTTTTGGCGCGGGCCTCCTCCTGCTGGCGAAGGGCGGAGACTTCCTGAAGGGCGTTGGCGAGGCGTTGCTCCTTGGGCAGGCTCGAAAGAATGCCTTGGAGAATTTTGCGAAGCTCGACGACCAGCGCGCCCTGGCGGGCATAGCCCTCGGGGAAGCGTTTGCCTTTCACATGATCGAGGGCCTCGGTGGACAGGGTGTTCAGATACGCTCCGTTGATGCGTTCGGAGAACGTGTTTCCGGCGGCGCCGGGCGTGTCGGCAGAGGGCGCGGAGGGTGCGGCGGGAGAATCGGTTTCGCGAAGGCGGGAAAGGAGGTTTTCGCCGGTTTGGAAAAAGGAACCAAGGTCTTCGCCGATGCCGGCTTGGTCGCTTTCGAGAAGGCGCTGACGTTCGGCGTCGGCGGTGGCGGTGGCGATGGAGCGGGTTTCGCGCTGGACGGCGATCTGGCGGGCGATGAGCGCTTCGAGGCGGCGGGCAGCCTCTTCGCGGAGTTGTTGGATCGAGATTTGCCGGGCGAGGGACTTGAGGCGGGTTTCGATGGCTTGTTGCGCAAGATACGCCTCGGTGGCGGTGGCGCGCGGATCGGTCTTGGCGTTTTCGCCGAGACGGCGGAGGCGAGTGGCGATGGCGGTCATTTCGGTGCCGCCCAGTGCGTTCAATTGTGAGGCGAGTTCGCTGAGTCCGGAGAGACTTTGGACCGGGAAGCCGTTGCGTTGAAGTTCGTCGATCAACTCGTCGATGGCGCGGGCGAGTTCGGCGGTTTCGGTGCCGAGTGACTGCTGGTTGATGCCGTTCTGAAAGGCGATGGGGCGAAGGGCATCGTCGGCGGCGGCGAGGAGCGCCGCCGATGAAAGAACCAATGACGAATGACCAATGACCAAGGCGAGACGGCGGGTGGGATTCATGGGGGCAGGGGGGCGGGATCAGGGTGGTTCGTTCTCGTTCTCTTACTCGTACTCGTTCTCTCAGGGGCGGGGCAATTGGTGTCGGCGGGAATTTCAGAGGAGGATTCGAACGAGAACGAGGAAGAGAACGAGGCGGCGGCAGGGGACTCGGGATCAGGGTTGTTCGCCGGTCTGGCGGAGGGCTTCGCCGAGGGTTTCGCGAACTTCCCCTTGGCGGCGGGCGACATCTTCCATCCGTCGGGAGGTTTCCTCAAGGCGTTTAAGTATTTCGGCCTGCTTCTCGGCAAAACTGACGATGGTGAGTTGCCTGCGCTCGCTCGCGCCGATGCCCGGGCCGGTGACGTTGTTGTTGTCGGTCGCTTCAATCCACCAGGTGAGGTGGGCGCCTTCGATCAGCGGGGGGCGCTCGGAGACCGGGACGAAGGTGTGGGTGACGACGCCGTTGTCCCCGACGGCGAGCGACCGGCGGGACTGATTGCCCTCGGCGTTTTCGGTCACGAGTTCGACGCGGGTCAGGGCAAAGTCGTCCCGTACGCGGGCACGAACCTCGAGTCGGGCGGTCGGGACGATCGTTTCCGAGGCCGCGGCGGGTTCTTCGACGCGCACGGCAGGAACCTTGTCGATTTCGAGGCGCACCGGATAGTCGGTGGTATCGATGGCGGCGATACCGTCCGCGCTGACGAGCGGGACGCTCAGACTGGTGATGCCGGTGGCGGGGACGGTGAATCCGCCCCGGGCGACACGCGGGGCAACCGTGTCGATGGAGAGTTGGATGGGCGGAGGCGCGTTGTCTCCGGCAAAGCGGAGTTCAACCATGCCCAACGGCTGGCTGGCTTGGGCGACGACGCTGACCTTGGCGCCGGGGAAAAGCGTGAGCGCTCCGGCGGGCTGACGAAGTGGAGGACGCCGGGTGTACGCCGGGAACTCCTGGAGGAACTCGGCCTGTTCCAGCAACGGGGCGGGCAGCGCGGCGACCTTGAAAACGGGACCGCGACCATCGCCCAAATAGAAGCGATAGGTGAACGACTGCTGGGTGTTTTCGAAGACGAAGGCGAAGCGGGCGGGATCCTCGGCGGTGGGACGGACGAGGATCGTGCGGTGTTCGCCGCTGGCCAAGGTGAGTTCGATCCGGCCTTGCGGGGGAAGCACCCCGCGCGCGAAAGCCGACAGCGTGACGTTCGTGCCCGCGGCGGAGTTGAGGTCGCGAGTCTCGGGCTCGACCACGGTGGCGGTGGGCAGGGGGATGTCGGCCAGCGCGGCGCGGCGCAAGAGGACGGAGGCGAGCGGCCATTGCA
The DNA here is from genome assembly GCA_024711005.1 of Opitutaceae bacterium. Classification (GTDB taxonomy): domain Bacteria; phylum Verrucomicrobiota; class Verrucomicrobiia; order Opitutales; family Opitutaceae; genus Rariglobus. The sequence goes on from JANJTQ010000087.1 coordinate 4,927, forward strand.
ACCAGGCGAGGACGGAGACGACCGCGACGAGGATCGCCGTGATGAACACGCGACGGACGGTGGGTCTGGCGGGGACGACTTGGCCCAGCGCGAGGCCGGGCACAAATGCGGTCATCTCTCGCACGAGTGCTTGCACGAGGAGCGGGGAGCCTGCGCCGCGTTGATCGGGCGAGGACTGGCTGAGTTCAACGGCCGAGATCACGCGGCTCCCGAGGGCCGGCCAGTGACGCTGGATCGCGAAAGCGGCCTCGGGGGCGTGCCAGCGGCCGCGCCATGGGATGAACAATTTGCGCCAGATCACCGTGCCGAGCACGCCCGCGTCGAGCACGAGAAAGGCGATGCGCACGGAGCGGGGGAAATCCATCAGCCGGTCGAGCAAGGTTTGCGCGACCAGCAGAAGCACGGCGGCGGTGACCAACCAGGCAAGCCCGGTGAAGACCTGGGTCGAACTGTGTTTGCGGGCGACGCGGTTGAGCGCGCGGCGCAGCGGGACGGGGAGGGCGGAGGTGGACGAGGGCGCGCTCATGTTACTTCAGGCGGTTGAGGCGGCGTACGAGCCATTCGGCGCAGGCGAAGAGGATGAGCAACGACAGGAGAATGGGCGAGTAGGTGAGTTCGAAGCGCTTGAGCGAGGTGACGCGTCCGCTCTTTTCCTCCAGGAGTTGCGGAAGCTCGAAGAGGTTTTCTTCGCGGAGAAGGCGACCGTCGGCCGCCGCTGCGGTGGCTTCGAGCAAGGGCAGGTTCATCGCGGCATTGGCCTGCTCAAGCCGCGGTGCGACGACGTCGAACTCCACCACGGCCGAAGGATCGAGGAGCGTGAAAAAACGATAGTGGCCGGGGATGGTCGGGGAGAATTCGGCGCGATAACCGCCTGCTTCGTCGGGGACGGGGCGGAGCATGACCTCCTGCTCGATCGCCGCGGAGGCGTCCGCCGGAGAGAAGGAGGCCCGTGCCGGCACGACGTCGGCGACGAGTGGTTTGAAATCGGCCTGATACAGCCGTCCGGAAATCACGACGCGTTCGCCCAGTTGGTATTCGGGACGGTCGACGCGTAATTGCACCTGCTTGGAGGCACCGGAGAGACGCTCCAACGAGAGAGCCTGGAAAATCTGGCTCCAGATTTGCGCGTAATATTTGCCACCGAGTTCGCTGCGCCAGCGGTAGGTTTCGTTGAAGCCAAAATACATGACCTCGCCGCGACCGAACCGCTGACGGGCGAGCACGGGACCGGGGCCGGCGGGTGTGGAGCGGGCCGGCGAGGGATCAGCCAGGAGCACCTCGGCACCGGGGCGGGCGCGGGCGACCTTGGCGGTCCAGCGCACGCCGGCGAACTTCGTCCATAACGAAGAGTTGGCGGTCGGGTTGTCGGAAAGGCGCAGCAGCGGCGAACGTGCACCGGCGGGGGTGAGGGCGAGTTTCACCGGCTCGGCGTGACGCGCCGTGAGCTGCTCGGCGGGCCCTGAGAGCGGGACGACGGGAAGGAGCGGTTCGAGCGGCGTGCCCAGATACGAACGCGGGTTGTGGTTGGGTCCGGCGAGGAAAACGAGTCCGCCACCGGCTTGATCCACCCATTCGCGGATGAGCTGCATGCGGTCGCGACCGAGACGCACCGGGTCGACGTCGCCGAGAAGAATGATGTCGCTGTCGTAGAGAGCGGTGCGGTCCTCGGGCAGTGCGGCGATGAAGGGCGTATCGGGGAGCTTGAGGAGGCTCGGATCTCCGTCGAGCAACACGCATTGAAGGGAGAGGCGACGATCGTCCTGAAGGAAATCGAGGAGATAACGCCAGTCCCAGCGCGGCTCCTGCTCGATCATGAAGACGCGTACGCGGTCGTCGATCACACGTATCCGGATTGTGGCGACGTTGTTGTCGGTGCTGGCCTCGCCTTCGAGCGGTTGCGCCGTGACTTCGAGGGAAAGCTCGCCGTGTTTCTCGGGAATAAAGGAGAGCTCGGCGCCGACGTCGCCGCGGACGGGAAGGGTGGCCGTTGTCTCGGCGAGCGCGGGGCCTTGCGAAGAGGCGGAGTCGCGGAGCGAAATGACCACGGGCTGGCCCTCGTAGCCGTTGGCGGTGAGGCGCACGTGAACGGTGACCTTCTCCTTGAGGAATGCGATGCGAGGGGCGTCGGCGGAAGCGAGGGCGACGTCCCGGGGCTCGGTGACGCCCACGCCGTAGAGGAACAGTGGCACGCCATCGGAGCGGGCGGAGACGGCCGCCTCGACGGGGGCGAGTCCGCGGTTGTTGGCGCCATCGGTCATCACGAAGACGCCGGCGAGCGGTTCGCCGCGATGGCGGTCGAGGACTTGGCGGAGGCTTTCGCCCAGGGCGGTCGTCTGATCGTTGGCCGGCAGATTATCGAAGAACGCGCGGGCGGTTGCGACGCCATCGGTATTGTCGGCGGGCGGCGGATTCTCGGTGGCGTCGTGTCCGAAGGAATAGAAGACCAACTCCGCGCGCTCGTTGAGCTGCTTCCAGAGGGCGAGTTTGGAGTTGGCGGCAATGGACTTGAGAACGTCGCGGCGGGTGGGACGTCCGGCATCGTCGGCGGGGACGGTTTGCGAAAGACCGTCGTCGGGCGACAAACGGCCGGATGCGATGAGGGCGCGGGCACGGTCCTCCGGCGTGCTGCGCAGATCGGCGAGGTCCATGCTCGCGGAGGCGTCGACCAGGACGATCAGTTTTTGGCGGACCTTTTCGACGAGCGTGGTGATGAGGACCGGACGTGTGGCGGCGAAGAGCAGCGCGGCTGCGAACAGCAGGCGCAGACCGACAATGACTCCGCGTTTGAAACGAGGGGTGTTGGCGATGAGCCGGGAATGCAGCCACCAGAGCAGGAGGGCGAAGACGATCCAGATGATCAACGCCCAGCCGGGGTCGAGCCCCTCGAATGTGAGCATGGTGCTGGAGCCATTGCTTGTGCTGGCGGAGCCGGGGAAGAAAAGAGTACGAAGCCAGTCCATGTGAGGTTAGCGGGAGCGGCTGGAGCGAAGAGCGAGCAGGAGCTCGGCGCAGGAAAGGAAGGCGGCGGCGGCGAGAGCGATGGTCCAGAGCTGCCGGGCGGTGAGCAATGGTGCGGAGGGGGGGGCCGGAGCGGCGGACGTCGGTTCGCCGGAGGCCGGATCGGCGGGCGACGTGAGGATGTCCTCGGCGGCGGTTTTGAGATTGGACTCGTCGGCCGGGGGCTGCACCGCGAAGTAGAAATCCGGACGTTCGTTCTGGCCGACGTAGACGGCGTACCGGCCGGCGGCGGCGGTGCTGCGGGCGCGTAGCATGGCTTGCGTATCCACGAGTTCGGTACGGCCGACGGCCACGGGTTTCGCGTCCTCGGCGGGGCCGCGAACGTAGACGTCGCGATTGAGCTGATCGATGGGGACTGGGGCCTGGAAGACGTCGCCGGGCGCGAGGTTGAGCTTGAGCGAAGAGGCGCGGGCGGTGGCGGCGTAGAGCCGATGCATGAGCGGCACGAAGGCGGGGTGCAGCGGAAGATTGGTCCAGGCGGGGACGGGTGGCGCGGCGAATAACACGACGCGGCCCTTGCCCACGCTGCGTTCCATGATGACCGGCGAGGAGTCGGCCAGTCGAAGTGCGGTGGAGACCTCGGGTGTCTGGACTGGATCGAGCGGGAAAATCTTGGCGAAACGAAGCGCGGCGAGATTTCCGGCGGCGGGGTCGTTCCAAAGCGTAAGTAACGGGTAGTTGTACGGACCGGCCTCAATGGTTCCGTCGGGCGGTTCGGACGGCGGATTGATCGTCGCGGGAAGGAGATCGGGCCAGGGCGTATCGAGGAACAGGCCGGCCGGGGTGGCGTCGCCAGGCATGACAACGAGGCCGCCGCCATTCTGCACGAACTCGGCGAGGGCGGTCACCACCAGCGGCGGAAGCGGCTCGGTGGCGGCCAGAAAGATCACCGCGTATTCGGACAGTTTGGACGGATCGAGTTCGGCGCCGGTGATGCGCGTGACGTGCAGGTAGTGGCGCGAAGCGGCTTCTTCTTCGACAGGAGCAAGGGCGGTCGCGAGGAAATGGCCGGTGCCCTGCCAGGCCGCGGGACCGCGACGGGATTCGACGACGAGCACGTCGCGAGCGGGGGCGATTTCAAGGGCGATGGTGCGGCGGTTGTCGAAGGCGAGGCGGTCGGGCGGAAGCGAGGCTGTGAGGGTATGGAAGCCGCTGCCGGGAAGCCGGACGAGGAGCGGTACGTGACGCGTCCCGCCCGGGGCGAGCTGGCTGATCACGGCGTCTGCGGAGGGCGCATCGTCATTGATGGCGAGCGTCAGACGAATGCCGTTGGCGGGGGTGTCGCCGAAATTGGTGACCTCGGCGAGGACACGCAGCGGTTGGCCGGCGACGGGAATGGCGGTGTCGAGCTTGAGATCGGTGACGGCGAGATTGCCGGTGGAGGCGGCGGCCGCGCCGGGCGTGACGATGAAGACCCGGATGTCGGGTGCGGTTGCGAGAAACTCGCGGATGGGTTCGAGCGCGCGCCAGCCGGCGAGTTGGTTGTCGGTGAAGATGTGGATCTCGCGGCGGCCCTCAAGATTGCGCAGGGCTTCGATTGCCGCGCGAAGGGCGGGTTGAAAATCGGTGCCGCGGTCGGTGGGTTTGGCGAGTTCGACACTGCGGCGAACGAGGGAGAGATCGCGGGAAGGGCGGGAGACGGGGCTGGCGTAGCCGTCGTGGACGAGAAGCAGGCCGGCGGCGGAACCGGTCGGGAGTTCTTCGAGAAAGTTGAGGGTCGCCGTGCGGGCCGCGGCGAAACGCGTTTCGATTCCGTCGCTCGCACCCATGCTGGCGGACTGGTCGAGGAGAACCATGACCGTGAGCGGATCGCCGGCGACGAGGCTGGATTTTTCCACGGCCTCGAAAGTGGGGCGGGCAAAGGCGAAAACCAGGAGCGCGAGGACCAGACAGCGAAGGATGAGCAGGAGGAGGTCCTGCATTTTGACGCGCCGCTGGTTCTTTTTTGCGGCGGTCTGGAGAAAACGCATCGCGGCCCAACGCACTTCGCGGACGCGGAGTTTGTTGAGCAGGTGAATGATCACCGGCAGGGAGAGTGCGGCGAGTCCGGCGAGGGCGGCGGGGGCTAGAAATTGCATCACTCGGGCGGTGGGGTCAGCCGGCCTTGGACCGGAAGGCGAGATAGCCGGTCAGCGCTTCGGCGAGGGGGCGGCTGGTGTCGCAGAGGGTGTAGTGGACGCCGCATTGCTCGCAGACGCGACGCACGGCCTTTTGGTGTTCGTTGAACGCGGCGAGATAGCTTTTGCGAAGGTCGGCGGGGTTCGTCTGCAGACGGGAGTCGTCTTCGAGTCCGATGAAGCGAACGTTACCTTCGAGCGGGAAGGTGATCTCCTCCCGGTCGAGGACCTGAAAAACGATGACTTCGCTGCGCGTGAGGCTGAGTCGGCGCAAGCCTTGCAGGAAGTCGGCGGGATCATCCAGAAGGTCGCTGATAAGGACGACGATGCCGCGGGCGGTGAGGCGGCTGGCGTAATCCTGAAGGCAGGCGCGGAGGTTGCCCGGCCGGGCGGGGGTGAACGCGGTGAGGCGCGTGCAGAGGTTGTGGATTTTGCCCAGGCTGTCGGTGCGCTGGAATGTCTCGCGCGGGCGGTCGTCGAACACCGTGGCGGTGACGGCGTCGCGTTGCTGAAGGATCAGGAAGCCGAGGCAGGCGGCGAGGCCGCGGGCGTAGTGGATTTTGGTGACGCTTGACGATCCGAAGGACATCGAGGCGGAGCCGTCGAGGAGCAGGTGGGCCACGTAGTTGGTGTCCTGCTCGTATTGCTTGATGTAATACTTGTCGGAGCGGCCGAGGACCTTCCAGTCGAGGTGACGCGGATCGTCGCCCGGGGAGTATTCGCGATGCTGGGAGAACTCGATCGCGAAACCGTTGAAGGGCGAACGGTGTTCCCCGACGCGGTAACCCTCGACGACACGGCGCGCGAAAAGACCGAGCGGTTCGGCGCGCGACAACGTGTCGGGATCGAGGAGGGTGTGGGTGGCGGCCATGGGGTGCGGACGAAGGGCGGATGGGGCTCGTTCTCGTTCTCGTTCTCTTACTCGTTCTCCTTTTCCGTCGCGATCACAGGCGAACGGCTTCAATCGGGGAGAACGAGAACGAGTAAGAGAACGAGAACGAATCGGAGACTCAGGCCAACGGCTGGTTGGCGGGGATGAGTTGAAGGAGCTCGGTGATGACGGCGTCGGTGGTGACGCCTTCACTTTGCGCGGTGAAGTTGACCGCGATGCGATGACGAAGAATCGCGTGCGCCACCGCGGCCACGTTTTCGCAGCCGGTGTGGTTCTGGCCGTGGATGACGGCGTGGGCCTTGGCGGCGGTGATCATCGAGAGGCTTGCGCGCGGGCCGGCGCCGACGCTCAGCCACTTCGTCGCGGGTTCGAGCGCATCGGGTTCTCCGGTGCGCGTGGCGCGGACGAGGCGTTTGGCGTAGTGGTAAACGTGATCGGCGACCGGCATCGATTTCACGATCTCCTGGAGCGCCATCACCTGTTCGGCGTCGATGACCGCCTGCGGTTGTTCGCCCCTGGCCGAGGCGCGTTTCATGATCTCCAGTTCCTCAGCGTCGCTCGGATAGCCGACGCGGATGAGGAACATAAATCTGTCGAGTTGCGCCTCGGGGAGCGGATAGGTGCCTTCCTGCTCAAGCGGATTCTGGGTGGCGAGCACGAAGAACGGAGCGGGAAGTTTGTGCGTCTTGCCGCCAACGGTGACGCGGCGTTCCTGCATGGCTTCGAGCAAGGCGGCCTGGGTTTTCGGAGGCGTGCGGTTGATTTCGTCCGCGAGAACGATGTTCGCAAAGAGCGGGCCGTTGATGAACCGGAAACTGCGCTCGCCGGTGTTGGGATCCGAATAGATGACCTCGGTGCCCGTGATGTCGGACGGCATCAAATCGGGCGTGAACTGCACGCGCTTGAAGCTCATCTGAAGGGTGTCCGCGAGAGTTGAGATGAGGAGCGTTTTGGCCAGGCCCGGCACGCCGACCAGGAGGGCATGCGAGCGGGTGAAGATGGCGATGAGGATCTCTTCCACGACTTGTTGCTGGCCGACGATGACCTTGGAGAGCTCCTGCTGGATTGCGGCATAAACCTGGCGGCAATACTCGATCTGTTCGGGGCCGACGGGCGAATCGACCGCGGGATCGACGGCTTCGGGGGCGATGGCTTCGGGGGCGACGGGCGAAACGGGCTGTTCGGTGGAGTCGGACATAGGAGATAAGGGCGGGGATAGATTCGCAGGATTGGCGTGCGGACTACGCGGGAAACGGAAAGAAATTTAAAAGGCGGGAAGGGGAAAACGGTCGGCCAATCCTGGGTGCCGTTGTTCAGTAACACAAAGCGGTCGGAGAGGGCGGCGATGGGGGCGGGGGATGACGGAACGAGCATCCCAAGCGGATAAGAGGCGGTTGTCCAGACGAGGATGAGTTTATCCGTTCATCGGAGCGGAGCACGGTCGGAGGGATTGCTATATTGTCTCACGAAACCAAGGCGTTGAACCCAAGGGATTCGAACCTTGGGAGGAGGGCGGTTGAATTGCTATAATTGAGGACGAAAAAATTACGGAGCGGGGTGCGTTTTGCGGCCGAAAAGCTGTGGGTGGAGTGATGTGACGGCGCCGGCGATGCCGTATTCAAAATAAAACTACGGACGGACGCCGAGTGACGGGCGGTTGTTTCCGCGGCGACTCATTCGATGCACTTCCAAGGGGCGCGGTCGGTGACGAAGGTGGCGCTGTCGGATGGGTGCGGTGCGAGTTGGAAGAGAGGGAGGATCGCCTGGCCTTTGGCGTTGGAGGAATAGCGTTCGCCTTTTTTCTCGTAGAGGAGAACGCCGTGAAACCGGCCGCCGGGGCGTTCGCCGATGAGGATGTCGATGTCGACCGGTTGGTCGGCTTTCAGGTTCATCCAGGTTCCATATTTCGCGAGAGTATTGGCCGCGACGGTCGGGCCCTTGTCCGGGGCTTCCCTCCACGCGAGCTTGGGCAGACGCGTGTCGGGGCGGCTGCCGTCAAGAACGACTTTGCGGTTGATGGCGACGACGAGCAGATCATCGACGTTGCCCACGAAACGGTAGGTGCCATCGGCAGGCGGGGCGATTTGCCCCTTGTAGTGAACCACCCAATACCGGGGCTTCACCAGCCCCTCGACGCCGAATGCCTTGGGGGCGGCGCTCGCATCCATGTTGGGCATGGAAAACTGCGTCGTGTAGAGCGGGAGGGCCGCGCGGAAAAAGCGGTTGAACAGCGCCTCGTCGAACTCGGATTCCAGGAATGCGTCGATCTCAATGACGTAACGGCGGGCGAAATCCGGGATCGGTTCCCGCTGCTGGGTCTGCTTCAGGTCGTAGAAGATGCCGATCAGCGTGGCGCCGTCCCGCTCGTGGCGTCCGAAGACGTTCTCGTTTTGGCCGATGGCGGGTGTGGCGCTCAAGAAAGCCATGAGCACGACCGGGGCAAAGAGTCCCTTGGCGTCTTGGCGAACGCGTCGGGGACCGATGAAAGCGCGGCGAAGTGCGTGCTGGGGGCGGGTCTTGGAACTGAGGGGCGGGTACATGGATGGGGCGCGCCAACGCATAGAGGAATTCGACAAAGGCAAACAGCCCGTTTTTAGGGAGGCGTTCCGCTGGGCTCGGCGACGTGCAAACGCCGATTTTTCTTCTTTGCCCTCGCGCCGGGGGCGGTGAACGTTGCCGTCATCATGTGCGCCGAGCCGATTCGTTTTTATAACCGTTACACCCAGTCCGTCGAAACCGAGCAGGTTTACGGCGAGAAATGGCTGCGCTGGTCGTACGAGACCCCGCTCGGCCGCATCGCGGTGGGCGCGTTGCTGACGCGGGCCGTGTTTTCTCACTGGTATGGCTGGCGGATGAATCGCCGCATCAGTGCGCAACGCGTGCTGCCATTCATCGCCGACTACAATCTCAACGTGGAGGAGTTCGCCCGCTCGCCGCTGGAGTTTAAAAGCTTCAACGAGTTTTTTTACCGTGCATTGAAGCGCGACGCCCGTCCGATTGCCGCCGGAGAGGACGTGGCGGTGTTCGCCGCGGATGGGCGGCACCTGGCGTTTCCCGATGTGGACGCGGTGCCCGGGTTCTATGTGAAAGGTGCGAAGTTCACGCTCGGGCGGCTCTTCGATGACGAGACGCTGGCGGGTGAGTTTGCCGGTGGCTCGATGGTGATTTCGCGTCTTTGTCCGGTGGACTACCATCGGTTTCACTTTCCTGTTTCCGGGGTCCCCGGAGAACCGCGATTGATCAACGGACTGCTCTACTCGGTGAGTCCGATCGCGCTGCGGCGCAATATTGGCTACCTCGTGCAGAACAAACGCGCGCTCACCCTGATTGAAGGCACGCGTTTTGGGCGCGTGGCGATGTTCGAGGTGGGGGCGACCTGCGTGGGTACGATCAAGAATGTATTCGCGGACGGGCGGCCGGTCGCGAAGGGGGACGAGAAGGGATTCTTCACTTTTGGCGGCTCGTGCGTGATCACGGTTTTTCAGAAGGGTCGCATCCGGCTCGACGAGGATGTGGTGGCGCAGAGTGCCCGGCATGTTGAAACCTACGCCCGGATGGGGGACCGGTTGGGCGTGGCGGGGGAGTAGGGTGCCTTCGGTCTTGCCACAATCCATCCATACCTCCGATATCGGCCCCCTCATCGCCGCCCGGGTGGTGGAATGGCAGACACGAGGGTCTTAGAAGCCCTTGCCGTAAGGTGTGCAGGTTCGAGTCCTGTCCCGGGCACCAACTTATATAATGAGAGCCTCTCTATGAGGCCGGCTACTTAATCGGGTATTTGGCCCAGATGCTGCCAGAGCCTTGAATAGGCTTGTGAGTACCATTGGCAGGAGAGGGTGTTTTTAGGGCCGCAAGTGCAGCCTTCCTGCGTTGCTTTCGGTATTTTTTCACAATTCGGAACGAATGCGTTGACGTAATTCCGGGGAACATTTCCCATGTCCGGGTTTTTCCTTATGCGTCTACCCCTGCGCCGATTTTCGCCTTCGACTGGTACCGCCCGCTTCGCCTGCGGCCTTGGCGTTGCCATGATCACAGCCACGGGCGCGCAGGCCCAGATCCAGGTGCCGCTCCCTCAGATTTTGGGCGAGGCCGACATGCAGATCAAAGCCCGGAAATCCGCCGATGCGGCCGCGCTTTTGGACATGGTCTTGGCTCGCGTTGAAAAAGGCGAACCCCTGCCGGCCGGCGTGTCGCTTGCGACGGTGCAGTTGCTCGCGGCCAATACCTATTTCCAACTGCAGAATTATGCGCGTGCCGAAGAGATCGGAACCGCCCTCCTCAAACACACGACCACGGGCCAGGTTGCGGCGGACGCTCGTCTGGTACTCGGTCTTTCCTTGGCCCTGCAGAAGAAATTTGCCGAGGCGGTGCCGGTTTTCCAAGCGCTTGAGGAGTCCACGGTTCATCGAGATAAGGCGCTCATGTATCGCTCGATGGCCGCGCAGCAGGCCGATCAGCCGTTGGTCGCCATTGACGCGCTGAACCGTCTGCTCGCCTCCGCTCCCCGTGATGCCGACTGGGCCGATTCCGCGCTCACTTTGATCGCCTTGCAGCTCGAGCAGGGAAATCTCCCCGCCGCCCGCCGTGGGTTGGAACTCCTTCGAGGGAGTCTGAACACGGTCGACAATCTTGCCGGTCTCAATGTCCTCAGTCTTCGACTGGGCGACACCCTCCTTACCACCGATCCGGCCGGAGCGCTCACCGCCTATCGAACGGTGTTGCCGCGCGCAGAACTGCTCCGCCTCCAAAAGCAGCGTATCGATCGGATGGAGGCTCTTCTTGCCCGGCAAAAAGCGATGTTTCACGGTTCCATCAGCGATGCCGACATGGTTCGTCGCGTTGAATCGCGCATCAAAGCCACCAAGGAAGCGCTCGACGAGATCGGCAAGCGGGCCGATTACGATGCCACTCTTTTCTATCGTCTTGGCCATACGTTCCTTCTGCGGGGAGGCGCTTGGGAGGCGGCCATCGTCTTCGAGCGCCTGATCAAGGAGTACCCCCAGGCCGAGGAGCGCGAGCTTGCGTACGCGGAACTCGTTCGTGCATACGCGGATTCGGGGCGCGTTGATAAAATGCGCATCGCCCTGGACGATTTCATGCGCGCGCTCCCGGACAGCAAATTGCTGCCCCAATCCCTCTATGTCGCGGCTCAAGCGGCTTTCGAGAAAGGACGCGCCGACTTGCAGCTTGAATTTCTTGAGGTTGGCATTTCCCGGTTCCCCGAGGCCGAACTCGCCGAGTTTATGTTGCTGATGCAGGCCAACGCCCATTTTGCCGGTGGCCGTTTCGAGGAGGCGCATGCGTCGGCGAGCAGCTACGTTACGAAATATCCCGAGGGGAAATTTGCGGAGGACGCGACGTACCTGCGCGCAATGGCGACCCTCGTCTTGGGCCGTGCCTCCGACGCCGTCAAAGAGATCAACGAATACCTCGCAAAGTATCCGGAGGGACGTTTCGTCGCCGATGGCCGGTACCGCATCGCCGCCGCGTTCTACGCGATGCAGGATTATCCGGCCGCCGAGAAACAGCTCGACGCATGGCTGGCCGATTACCCGGAAGGTCATCCGCAGCGCGGCGAAGCCTACTCAACCCAAGGCGACGTGTATGCCGGTCAAAACCTGATCGAAAAGGCGATTGCGAGCTACCGCGCGGCCTTGGCCACTCCGTTGGGCGACGACCAGCTCGGCTACGTTCTCGACGAATTGACCAAGCACTACCAATCCAAGCGCGACTACAATGCCGCCGCTGTGATTTGGGAGGATTTTGCCCGCGAACGTCCGGATCACCCCTTCGTCATCAACGCCGCTTACTGGATCGGTCGCTTGCGGTCACGCGAAGGCAAGACCGACGAAGCAATCGGACAGATGGGCGAAATCGCCCGTCGCTATATCACCGATCCCAATCGCGACGCCGTCGAACGTCTGCTGACGCAAATGGCCGCTCTTCTGGCCCGCAACCCCCGTCCCGGCCCCGACGGAGTGCGTCCGCCTCCGCCTTCACCACGGCAGATCGCCGCGCGCATCGAGCGGGAGCTGGTGACCAACGAAAACCACGGTCAGCCCACGGTGAAAGCACGTGTGCTCTTCACCGAGGCAGAGGTGGCCTCGCTGCGAAAAGACGCCGCCTTGCGCGATCAGCTCCTGGCTCGAATCGGCAACGAGATTCCTCCCGAGGCGCTTCCTCCCGGCCTGTTGGGGCGCGTGGGTGATCTTCTCCGCGAGCAGGGCAAACTGGAGGCCGCCCGCGCCTGTTATGATCAGCTGGTGTTGCGCTATCCGCGTTCGATGTATGCCGATTTCGGATACGTCGGGCTTGGCGAGTTGGCGTATCTCGCAGGCGATTACGACAGCGCCCTCGTTCATTTTACCAACGCCATCGATCGCGCCGGCGCACGCTTCAAGCTCCTCGAGGCCACCCTTGGGCGGGCAAAAACGTTGCTCGCCGCCAACCGACTCGAAGACGCCAAGGAACTGTTCGAGCAGGTCGCCGGCACCCGTGCCTGGCGCGGCGAGGCCACCGCCCAGAGCATCTATTCGCTCGGCGAAATCCTTCTTAAACGCGGCAGCTCCGAAGACCTCGCGCAAGCCCAGGCTCACTTCCAGCGCGTCTTCATCTCCTATCGCAAGTTCACCCCGTGGGTTGCTCGCGCCTACCTGAGCGGCGGCCAGACGTTTGAAAAGCTCGGCAAACCCGCCGAGGCGCTTGCCACGTACCGTGAGATGCTGAGGGACGAACGTCTCGCCTCCTACCCTGAAACTGCGCGGGCTCGCGAACGTATCGCGGTCCTCGAACTGCAACTCCCCGCAACGGCCACGGCCAGCACAGGAGGCGCCTCATGAAAACAATTCTTTGTGCATTACTCGCTCTGGCCGCTGTGTCGCCCCTGTGCGCCCAGCGTTACCTTCTCAAAGACGGACGGGTGCTCAATCACGCGGACGTGACTCTGAGCGGTACCAACCTCGTTCGCTCGGTCGGCGACGGTGCGGAGATTGCCTATCCGGTGTCCCAAGTGATCCGCCTCGACTGGCCTGAGCCCGAGGAAATCGCGCAGGCTCGCGAGCTCGTACTCACGGGCAAAGGAGCTGAAGCCGAGGAGAAGATCACCCCGATTTATCGCCAGTTTGCCCCTTTCTCGAAATTGCCGGGGTCTTGGTGGAGCGAAGCGGCGTTGATTCGCGCCCGTGCGCTTCTCGCCCAAGAGAAAAACAGCGAGACCGAGCGTGCGGCGCGCGAGCTCATGTCCACCTCCACCGATTCGGAGACCGTCGCGGCCGCGCAATTGATCATGGCTCGCATCCAGATGTTGCTCGATAAAGCCGACATCGCCGATGCGATGCTGGACGAAATCATGCGGAAGGATGCCTCCGCCGAGATCGAGGCTCGCGCCGCCATCCTGCGCGGCGACATCGCATATGCACGGAAGGACTTCGAGAAGGCGTTGGAGTTTTACCTTCAGGTGCCCGCTTTTTACGGAACCGAAGAAGCCGTCATGCCGGTCGCCCTGTTGGGCAGCGCACGCGCCTACCAGGGCTACGGCGACAAGACCAGGGCTGAACGCGCTTATCTCGATATCATCGTAACTTATCCCGATAGTGCGGAAGCGGCCATAGCCACGACCGAGTCCGCAGCCCTCTGATCTTTTTGCTTTCTTAGAAATAAACATATCTCCCGCGAATTATGAAATCCACCCTCCGCCGCCTCACCGGCATTGCCGGTCTGATCACCGCCAGTCCGCTCGCCCTCCTTGCTCAGGAAGCTGCCGCCGCCGCTCCCACGGTCGTTAAGCAGTCCCTATTGCAGGACCTCAGCGCCCCTGCGATTCTTCCTCTTTGGCTCTGCTCCGCGCTCATCGTTTATCTGGTGATCGATCTTTCCATGAAGACGACGGCGAAGGCATTCATCTCGCCAGTGGCGGTTGATGCGTTCCGCGCCTATTTCCGGGCCGGCGACTACCGCGGTGCGTACGCTTGGGCGCAAGCCAACCCCGGTCTTTTGGCCAATGTCGTTTTCGCCGGCCTCAAGCACGCTCCCGGAGGCAAGCAGGCCGCCGAAGATGCGATGGCCTCGGCCATCATCGGCGAAAATGCCCGCTTCCAGAGCAAAATCGCCTATCTCTCCGTTATCGGCGTTATCGCTCCGATGATCGGTCTCACCGGTACGGTTATCGGCATGATCCAAGCCTTCGCGGCGATGGGCCAGGCCGGAGCCGCCGATCCTTCCAAGCTCTCGGGCGCCATCGGTCACGTGCTCTACGCGACGGCCTCCGGTCTGGCGGTCGCAATCCCTGCGTTCATCTTCTACTACCTCATCCGCAACCGCGTGGGACATGCCGTTCATGCGCTGTCGGATGTCGCCAACGATCTGTTCCGCAAGTTCCCCTACAACCACCTCGCCGACGTTGAGTTTGAAGGTGGCGAGAGTTTTGCCGCTACGCCCAACTGGGTTGCCGGCAGCCCGACCTTCGTGGCCTCCGCCGAAGGGCAGCAGGCCTGATCCCCGTTCGCGCGGGAGGCTTCGGCGTCCCGCGCTCCTTTCAACCCTTTAACTCCTTAAACTCATGGCAGGTGGTGGTGGTGGTGCTGATGGCGAGCCCGAATTCCAAATCGCCCCGATGATCGACGTGCTTCTCGTGCTGCTCATCTTCTTCATGAGCATCGCGACGACCGCGGTCTCGCGTTACGACCCGTCCATCGAGCTCCCCGTGGCGCCCGACGCCAACAAGAAGGACGACTCGGAAGGCGAACTCGTCTTCAATGTCGCCTGGCGTGCGCAGACACAGTCGGCGGTGACCACCTTCGAGGAGCATGTCGTCAACGTTGACGATGTTGTCGCCACGTTGATCGCCCGAAAAAAGGCCAATGACAAAGTTCGTGTGCTGGTGCGCAGCGATGCACTCACGCCTGTTCGTTATATCTCCGCCGTCGTGGAGGCCGCCGCCAAGGCGGGCATCTCCGACGTGACTTTCGCCACCCTTAGCCGCTGAACTTCCGACCATGAAAATGCCCCTCCAGCAGGCCAACTCCGATGTGGGCTTCCAGATCGCGCCCATGATCGACGTGGTGTTCGTGATCCTCGTCTTCTTTATGGCCATGGCCGCGCAGATCCGCATCGAGCAGATCTTGCAGACCAAGCTTCCCGGTATCGCCGTCTCCTCCACGTCCACCGAGTTTGTGGATGAGCAAATCCTCCAGATCGGCGAGGACGGCGAGGTTTCGCTCAACGACGAATCGTATGATTCGGCGCAGAGTCGCGAACTGCCGCTGCTTACGGGTACGCTCATGCGGCTCAAGGCCTCGAGTGAGGCGGCCAAGAGCAAGCTCGTGGTCACGCTGATCAGCCATCCTGAGTCCCCGTACTTCCGGACCATCGACGTGCTCAACGCCCTGTCTGTCGCAGGCATCACCAACGTCACCTTCACCTCCGATTCCGAAGATTATTAATCCCCTGCGATGAGCACCCCCCATCCCAACCTTTACAAGCGACTCACCGCCAGTGTACCGCTGCTCGTCACGGTGATTGTGCATGTGATCCTTATCGCCGTCGCCGGGTACTTCGTCAGCGAACAGATCATTGGCAAAAAAAAGATTTTGGAGGCGAGGGCCCCCACCGAAAATGTCGCGCAGAAGCAGGTTGAGCATCGCCTGCAGGTTGCCCGTAAGGGGGGCGGCTCCGCGAGTTCCTCGCCGGTGTCCGCTTCGCGTATTTTTTCGACCGCCGCGAACGCCTTGCAGATGCCTGAAATGCCCGACCTGCCGTCCGTGGGAGCCAGCTCATTGAGCGGCATGGGCTTCGGCAAAGGCATGGGTGCCGTCGGCACCGGTACGGGCTATAACACCGGTATCGGCTCGGGAAGCGGACTTGGGCGGGGATTCATGAGCATGAGTTTTCTGGGCGTGACCAGTCAGAGCGCGTCCAAGATCGTATTCATTGTGGACGTGGGACGCAGTCTGCTCGACATCCGCAAGGGCGGATTCGAGGCCTTCACCATCATCCGTGAAGAGATCATGAAACTGGTCAATCGCCTGCCCCCGACCGCCGAGTTCGGCGTGGTCCTTTATGAAGGACAGCGTTGGAGCAATAACTCGGTCGCGGCCTTCGACGCGAAGCTATTGCCCGCCACGGTCGGTAACAAACAGGAATTTTTTGAATGGATCGGCCCCGTGAATGCGACACCGGACCGCATTGGATTGTCATCGGTGTCGGGACGCCGGCAGCGCTGGACCCCCAAAGATATTTCGAGCGCCGGGATCGATCCGCTGCTTAACACCCCGGAATGGTCGCGCGCCCTTCACTATGCTTTCGAAATGGAACCGGATACCATTTACATCATTTCCGGTAGCCAGGGCTCGCTCAAACGGGATGTCTCCGAAGCCGAGTTGGCCCGTCGCAAGCGGGCGTATGAAGAACGCATCGCCGACCTAAAGCGCCAAGGTTATGACTTGGCCGCAGTCTCCGCCGCGCGCAATCGGGCTCTCAGCAAAGCCCGGGCGGAATTGAACGCGATCAACAACCAACTGCGCGCGAAGGGCAAATCGCCGTTCATTATCACGGATACAAGACGTATCTTCGAGTCGGACTTTCAGGCGGCCCTCAAGCGTGCCGGCTTTAGCATCAAGCTCGATAAGACGGGTTGGACCAATAAGCAGGGGCAGCTGATGTGGGGCGATGGCTATTCGGATGACACGGCTGCTCCGTTCAGCGACCTTATCCTACACGTCTCCAAGCTTAAGCGCGCATTGCTGAAAGATCAGACGGCCATTAACTATTTCCTCTTCGTCGGTCCGGACGAAAAACCCCAGTCCTCGATGGACAACCTTAGCGACTTTACGCGTCGCAATAACGGCAAGTTCGAGTTGCTGACGACCAAGCGGCTAAAGGAAATCGCCGCTCGCGACGAGCAGGGCAACTGAGTTCCGGTCGTTTGGTTTGAGGCCAGCGCTCGGGGCTACCGAATGCCTCGGGCGACTTGTCTAAACCTAGTGTAGGCGAACCGCTCAATGGGTTCCCGGATGAATCTCCGAGAACCCCTCGACTGAGGGAGGCGTTACTCCAGTGGGAAAATTATAGATCGGGTCCACGGCTTTGCGCGGGGCCTTCGATGAAGTCGGTTGTCGGCGAGTATCATTCCCGGGCTCCCGGGTGAGTAATGGACACCTCTGTCTGCCGAGACCAAAGCGGGTTTGCTCGCCGTGTCATCACTGGCTGACCGGCTGCCCGCATCGGGTGAGTGATGGGTTTCGCGTTTCCGGCACCGTGCTCCCGCCTGCTTGCGCAGGCTTCACCGGCCGTGCCACGTGAGTCGATAAGCCGGTAATTACTGGCGCATTTTGACAGAATTGGCAAAAAACGATCATAATCTACCAAAATCCAGCAGGCGTGACTGCGGAAATCGGCGTAGGCTGGGACTTCTTCGAACTGGGTCCCTTTTGGCTATCTGGACCGTCACGCTGCTATGTTAGCTCCTCCCCAACCTCATCCTGCAGAGATCGAACACCTTGTCCGTCGGGCGCTTTACCAGCGCCTCGGCCGGGTTGCTCCGCTTCAGGTGAGGGCGCCAAATCCGCTCCTCGTCAACGTTTCCGCCCGGCACTGCCATCTCACGCCGGAGGCCGTCGAAATTCTGTTCGGCAAGGGCCGCAAACTGACCCCCAAGAAGTGGCTCTACCAGAAAGACCAATTCGCAGCCGAGGAGAGAGTCACGCTCATCGGTCCGCGTAGCCGCGTGATTTCCAATCTCCGCATTCTCGGGCCTTGCCGGGATTTCAACCAGGTGGAACTCGCCCTGACCGATTCGATCGCGCTCGGCTTTGAAATTCCGGTGCGTCAGTCGGGCAACATCAAAGGCACCACCGGTTGCATGCTCATGGGCCCGGCCGGTTTTCTGGAACTGACCGAGGGCGTGATTCGTGCCGCACCTCATGTCCACATGCATCCCGACGACACCGCATTTTATGGCGTGAAGGCCGGCGACTTTATGCGTCTGCGCATCGGCGGACCGTGCGCCGTCACCTTCGAGCGGCTGCTCGTGCGCGAGCACGTCGATTTCAAATTGGAGGTCCATATCGACACCGACGAGGCCAACGCCTGCGACCTCCGTCCCGACACGCCGGTCGAACTCCTCAAGTAGCCCGACCCGACTTTTTCGCTCCATCACCCGTCAACTCACCTCACTATGAATGATTCCATCGGATTAATCGAAACCCGCGGCTACACCGGCTCCGTCGAAGCCAGCGATGCCATGGTCAAAGCCGCCAGCGTCACCCTCGTTCGCACGTTCCAGATCGGCGGCGGCCTCATCACCGTCGCGGTCAAAGGCGATGTCGGCTCCGTGAAGGCCGCCGTCGAGGCCGGTTCAGAAGCCGCCAAACGCGTCGGCGAGCTCGTCAGCTCGCACGTCATTCCCCGCCCGCATCCCGACCTCCTCAAACAAATCGGTCTCTAACGAAACGCGTCCGTCCGCGGCCCCTTTTGCCGCAGCGAACATCGCGCCCTCTCTCAACGTTCATCGCTCAACACCTCCTCCCCATGGCACAACTCGCCCTCGGTATCATCGAAACCAAAGGTTTCATCACGCTGCTCGAAGCCGCCGACTCCGCCCTTAAGGCCGCCAACGTCACCATGACCGGCTATGAAGCGGTCGGCAGCGGCTACGTCGCCGCTTTCTTCCGCGGCGATGTCGCCGCCGTCAAATCCGCCGTCGAAGCCGGTGCCGAATCCGGCAAACGCGTCGGCGAAATCATCAGCGTCCAGGTCATTCCCCGTCCGCACGACGACCTCGCCGGCCTGGGCAAATGGCTCGCCGCTCCCGCCGCCTGACCGCGTTCGCCCAACCTCCGGGTTCAACCTTCGTTCAATGAACATCCTCGTCGCCAACCTCGGTTCGACTTCGTTCAAATACCGCCTCTTCCGCATCGACGGCTCCACCGAGCAGCTCGTTGCCAAGGGCGGTTATGAACGCGTCACCGACTATGGCCGCGCCATCGACGACTGCCTCGCCGCGCTGCGACAAGCCGGCCATGTGCGCGACGCGAGTGGTCTTCATGGCATCGGTTTCAAGACCGTTCAGGGCGGCGAGGTGACGGGTTGCCTGCCGGCGGATGAACGGGTCGAGAACGCGTTGCTTGCCACCGCCGACTTGGCGCCGGCTCATAACCCGCCCTACGCCTCCGGCATCCGCCAATTTCGCGAGAAGCTTCCCGGCGTGCCGCTCGTCGCGCTCTTCGAGACGGCGTTCTACCAATGGGTGCCAAAGTACGCCAACAGCTACGCGGTTCCGTTGTCCTGGCGTGCGGTGGGCGTGCGTCGCTACGGATTCCATGGCGCGAGCCACAAGTATGTCGCCGAACGATCCGCCGAATTACTCGGACGCGCCGATGTCGCCGACTTGGTGCGCGGTCTTTATCAACACGGTCCGCGTCCCGTGCCCGGCGTGTTCTTGCGAGTGATCTCGTGTCATCTGGGCGGTTCCAGCTCCGTCACCGGCATCGTCGATGGCGTGGCGATTGGCACCAGCATGGGTCTGAGCCCGCAGAGCGGACTTCCCCAAAACAACCGCGTTGGTGATCTCGATTCCGCCGCGATTCCCTACGTTCAAAAAAAGCTCAATCTCACCACCGCCGAGGTCGAGCATCAGCTTACCAAGGAAGCCGGCCTTCTTGGGCTGTCGGGCATCAGCAACGACCTTCGAGAGATTCGCGCCGCCGCCCTCGCCGGCGATCGCCGCGCCGAATTGGCCATTGATGTTTTCGTTCATTCCATCCGCCATTGGATCGGTGCCTTCTGGTTTGAGATGGGCGGCTGTGACGCCCTCGTATTCACCGCCGGTATCGGCGAAAACAACCCGTGGTTGCGTGAAGCGGTCTGCGCCGGCCTCGGCGACCTGGGCCTCTATCTCGACTGTGAGCGCAACGAGATCGCGCTGCCCGAAACGGATCTCGCCACCTCCGATTCGCGTACGCGTGTCCTCGTGATTCCCGCCAACGAAGAACTCGTCGTCGCCCGCGAAACCTTCCGCCACCTCGCCGCCGCATCCGATGCAAGCGGCACCGCATTCTCCCGCTCTCTTTCGTCTCTCTCAATCACCTCAACCTAAACTCCACTCGTCATGTCCCAAGCTCTCGGCCTCCTCGAAACCCGCGGTCTCACCGCTCTCGTCACCGGCACCGATGCCATGCTCAAGTCCGCCAACGTCACCTTGGTGTGCCCCATGAAGCAGGTCGGCAACGCCCTCGTCACCGCCCTCGTCACCGGTGATGTCGCCGCCGTGAAAGCCGCCGTCGACGCCGGCGCGCAAGCCGCCCGCACCGTCGGCGAGGTCGTCTCCGTCCAGGTCATCGCCCGGCCGCACGGCGACGTCGCCGCGATTCTACCCAAGCCCGCCGCGCCCGTCGCCGCCCCGGCACCCACCGCCAAAAAATAACATCGTTCGGTAACCTCTCTTCGTCGTCTGCGGTTGCCTCGTCGGCCGCCGATGTGCGCTCCCTCCATGTTCCTCGCCCGAGTCATCGGCTCCCTGGTCGCCACCAAAAAAGACGCGGCCATGACCGGCCGCAAACTGCTCCTTCTTCGCCCGCTCCTCATCGACGAGGCGAATCCCGGACAGTTCCGTCCGGGCACTAACACCGTCGTCGCGGTCGACTCGCTCGGAGCCGGCATCGATGAGGTCGTCCTCTTTTGCCAGGGAAGTTCCGCTCGCGGCGCCGCCGGCATGAAGACGCTGCCCATCGACGCCGCCGTCATCGGGATCGTCGATACCGTCGATGTGTTGAACAAGAAAATCTATCCCTCCGCCAACGGCTGATCCTCATGAGCACCACGCTCCCTTTAGACGAAACCTCCCTGCGCGCCATCGTTGACGAGGTCCTCCGCGGACTTCATCGCAACCCCGCCGCGCCCGTCGTCGCGCCCGTCGTCGCGGCCGCGGTGGTCGCGCCCCGGCGCGAATCGCGCTTCGGTGTTTTCACCGATGTCGGAGCCGCTTGCGGAGCCGCCCACCGTGCCTTCCTGCAGCTTCAGGAAAAGGGGGTCGCGGGCCGCGTGAAGGTCATTGAGATCGTCAAAGGTCTCGCGGAAGCCAACGCCGTCGAGTGGGGGAAAATCGAATTCGAGGAGACCAAGATCGGCCGTCTCGCGCACAAGATTGAAAAACTTCAAATCGTGAAACTGGTTCCCGGCGTCGAGTGGCTGCGGCCCTACGCGCTCTCCGGAGACAACGGCATCACCCTCGAAGAATGCGCGCCCTTCGGTGTCATCGGTGCCATCACGCCTGTCACTCATTCGGTTCCGACCATCTCCGGCAACATTGTCAGCATGGTCGCCGCGGGCAACGCCATCGTCTTCAACCCGCATCCCGGCGGAGCCCGTTGCGCCACCGTTGCCGTGCGTGCCTTCAACGAAGCGATTCATGCCGCGCTTGGCATTGAGCACCTCATCTGCGTCATCGCCGATCCGTCGATCGATACGTTCAACGCGCTCTGCCAAAACGAGCATGTCCGCATGCTCTGCGTCACCGGCGGTCCCGCCGTCGTGAACGCCGCGATGAAATCCGGCAAACGCGCGGTCTGCGCCGGTCCGGGAAATCCGCCCGTCGTGGTTGATGGCACCGGCAATCTCGCCAAGGCCGCCGCCGACGTCATCAAGGGCGCGGGTTACGACAACAACCTTCTCTGCATCGGCGAAAAACAGGTCTTCGTACTCGAACACGTTGCCGAACGTTTCATGAACGAGCTCGCCACCGCCGGCGCCGCCAAGCTCACCGCGCCGCAGCTCGCCCGACTCACCTCGGCCGCGTTTACCACCGGCAAGGACGCCGGCGGTTGCTCGCATCCCGTGCTCAACCGGAAGCTCGTCGGTGTCGACGCCTCCGTTCTCGCGCAACAAGCCGGTGCGACCGTGTCCGCCGACGTTCCGCTGCTCTTCGCCGAGACGGATGCCGAACACCCGTTCGTCATGGAAGAGCAGATGATGCCCATGATCCCGGTCGTGCGTGTGAAGACGTTTGGAGACGCCGTCTCCGCCGCGCTGAAGAGCGAGCACGGCTACAAACACTCCGCCATCATTCACTCGCTGAACGTCGAGCACATGACGCAGATGGCCCGCGTCCTCGACACCACGCTCTTCGTGAAGAACGGCCCGAGCACCGCGGGCCTCGGCCTCGGCGGCGAGGGCTACCTCAACTACTCCATCGCCACCACCACCGGCGAAGGCATCGCCACGCCTCGCACGTTTACCCGCACGCGTCGCTGCGTGATGGTCGAAAACCTTCGCATCTACTAAAAATGCAGCTCGCGCGCATCGACGGAACCGTGCTCGCCACCGTGTGCCATCCCAGCATGCGCGGACGTCGCACCGTCATTTGCCAGCCGCTCGATGCCGACGGACGCGACGATGGCCCGCCCGTCCTCGCCGTCGATCCGCACGGAGCCGGCCTCCATCAGCACGTGCTCGTTAGCACCGATGGCTCCGCCACCCGCGAGCTCGTGCGCGACGAACACTCGCCTCTCCGAAACTTCGTCCTCGCGATCGTTGACGAAGCCACCGCGTAAGAGCCGCCCGCGCCACCTCTTTCAGCCCTTCAGCCTTTCAGTCCTTCAGTTCTTTTCTTCCTCATGCGCCTCGGACACGTCATCGGCACCGTCACTCTTCACACCGCGGACGCGGCGTTGAGGGGCGGATGCCTGTTGATCGTGCAACCCTTGTCGCGTCAGCAATTCGCCGGAGCACCGCTGCTCCCGCCGGCCAAGGGCAACACGCTCGTTGTTTACGACAACCTCGGAGCCGGACTTGGACAGGTGATCGGCTTCACCGAGGGCGCCGAAGCCACCATGCCGTTTTCCCATCCGATCCCGATCGATGCGTTCAACGCCGCGATCATCGACTCGTTTTCTTACACACCGCCCGCCGCCTAATTCACTTCCGCCATGCGCCAAGTCATCACCGCTCAGGACATCGAAACGCTTTTTCGCAACGGCACCGCGCTGCCCGACGACGCGATCCTCACACCGTCCGCGCGTGATGCCCTGCGCAGCCGTGCGTCGCTCCTGCCCGCCTCCGGTGTAGGCCGCCCGATCGCGGGCACTTCGTCTTCCGCTTCCGCCTCGCAATCCGACGAACCCGTCGTTCCCGATTACGAATTCAAATGGAAGCCCGGCTCCGATCCCAAGACGCCCGCCGAAATCGCCGCGTTCTTTAACTCGCCCGCGATCAGAATCCTCAAGGAGCGCATGTGTGACATGGGCCGCCGCATGTGGGCGAAGGACTACACCGACGGCAATGGCGGCAACATCACCATCCGCGTCGGTGACAACCTCGTGCTGTGCACGCCCACGCTCATCTCGAAAGGTTTTATGCAGCCGTCCGACATCGGGCTTATCGACATGGACGGCAAGCAACTCGCCGGGACGCGCAAACGCACCAGCGAAGCGATGACGCACCTGGGCATCATGAAGCGCCAGCCGCTTTGCAAAGCCTGCGTCCACGCGCATCCGCCGCACGCCACCGCCTTTGCGGTTGCCCGCGTCCAGCCTCCGACCTGCCTCATTCCCGAGGCCGACATTTTCCTGGGCAAGATCGCCCTCGCTCCCTACCAGACGCCTGGCTCGCCCGAGAACGCCGACACGGTGGGCGAGATCGGCAAGGACAATCAATGCGTGCTGATGCTGAACCACGGCGTGATCACCTGGGGCAAGGACGTCGAAGACGCGTATTGGAAAATGGAAAACGCCGACGCCTACTGCAAAACCATCTGGATCGCCTCCCAGCTTGGCGGCCAACTCGGCGAAGGCGTGGGTGGCAACAAGGCCAAGGAGTTCGTCAAAATCCGCAAAATGCTCGGCATGCCGGACAATCGCGACGGCCTCAAAGAGTGCGAGCTCTGCGACAACAGTGATTTCCGTCCGGGCGTCCAATGCCAGATCCCCGACAAAGCCGAGCCCGCATCGCCCGCCGCCGATCCGGCCGTCGAAGCAATGGTCCGCACCATTGCCTCCCAAATCCTCCAACGCCTCAAAGGCTGAGTTATTTTACCACGGAGGTGACGGAGAGCACGGAGGAGAAGATGAGCCACGGAAGGGACTTCATAATACTTCTCTCCATCTCCTCCGTGAGCCCCGTGGTTAAGGACCCCCGATTTCCGGCCTGATCGCTACTCGCTACTTCTAAAAATGAAAGTCTCCATCATCGGCGGCGGCGGCCGCGTCGGTTCCAACGCGGCCTTTGCCCTTCAATGCGCGGGCATCGTATCTGAAATTCAAATACTCGACGCCAACGCGGACCTCGCGGCCGGCGAGGCGCTCGACCTCCTGCACGGCAGCTCGGTCATCGGAGGACAGCGGATTTACGCCGGCGACTATGCGACCGCCGCCGACAGCGACATCTTTATCATCACGGCCGGCCTGCGTCGCAAACCCGACGAGTCCCGCCTCGATTTGATCAACCGCAACGTTGCGCTCTTTTCGCAGATCCTGGCCGACATCGCGAAGGCGGGCTTTGGCAAAGACGCCCTTGTTTTTGTCGTCTCCAATCCGGTCGACATCCTTACGCAACTCGCCGCCACCAAGCTCGGGCTCCCGTGGCGGCAGGTGATCGGACTGGGCACGATGCTCGACACTGCGCGTTTTCGTTCGCTCATCGCGCAAGACCTCAAGCTTTCGCCCACGCAAGTCGAAGCGCTCATCTTGGGCGAGCACGGTGACACCATGTTGCCCATCTGGTCATCGGCTGGCTACGCCGGTTTGCCGCTCACCAAAGTGGCGGGCTGCACGGCGGCATTTCAGAACCGGATTTTCGAACGCACGAAAGGCAGCGGGGCCGAAGTCATCCGTCGCAAGGGTGGGGCGGGCTGGGCGGTGGGTCTGACGATCGCCGAAGTGGTGCATGCGATTTCGCTCAATAAACGTACGGTGCTGCCGGTTTCGACGGTGCAGCAAGGAGCGTATGGGCTGCGCAACGTGGCCCTCAGTGTGCCGACCCTGATCGGCAGGGCAGGGGCCTTGGCGCATCTCGAAATCGAACTCTGGCCCAAGGAACTGCAAGGCCTGCAAAACTCCGCGAAGGCGCTTCAAGAAACCTACGCCAAAGTCACGTCCGGCTGATTTTGAAGGAGCGGCGGTAATCCTGCCGCCGGATCGAAGAAAATTGCGCAGGCCTCCAGTCGGCATCCGCTTCCACAGCAGACCGGAAGCCGCGCTACTTTTTCATACCGGCGATCCGCCCACGCCGAATCCGATGCGAAAGCGCTCCGAACGTTCCTTTCCGGCGCCGATCGTAGTTGCGTAACGCTTTCTGCTCAAACGGACCAAACCTATTTGTCACTTAATAAGTGACAAATCTTCAGGCTGGGGGCGTGCGCTGTCTTTCGGTGTTTTGGTAGATTTTGATCGAAAACGTCCAGAATCTATCATCACTCTATGGGGCATGTCATCCGCTAATGACCCTTTGTCCCGTATGCTCGAGCTGTCGCACCAGCTCGGTCGCGAAGATCGTAAGCTCGCCATCCTCGGCGAAGGCAACACCTCCGCGCGTCTTTCCGACGACACCTTTGTCGTCAAAGCTTCCGGCTCCAATCTCGCCACGCTCTCGCCCGCCGGCGTCGCCGAGTGCCGTTTCGACAAGCTCGTGCCGTTGCTCTCCGCCGACTCGATGTCGGATGCCGCGGTGGACGAGGCGTTGTTCGCAGCGCGGGTGTCGCCCGACGCCAAAAAACCGTCCGTCGAGGCGATCTTCCACGCTTACCTGCTGACGCTGCCCGGAGTGAACTACGTTGGTCACACGCATCCGGTCACCGTCAACCAAGTGCTCTGCTCCAATCACGCGCGCTCGTTCGCCTCGCATCGTCTTTTTCCGGACGAGATCGTGTGCTGCGGTGTTGAGAGCGTGTTCGTTCCCTACACCGATCCGGGGTTGAAACTCTCGCAGGCGATCAAGGCGGCCGTGGAAGAGTACATTCAACGCCTCTCTCGCGCCCCTCGCATCATTCTCCTGGCCAACCACGGACTCATCGCGCTCGGGGCCACGCCCGAAGCTGTCCTCGCCGGCACGCTCATGGCCACGAAGGCCGCCGAGATTTTCACCGGTGCCGCCGCCATCAGCGCCGTGCCGCGTTTCCTCAGCGCCGAACAAGTCGAACGCATCGCCGGCCGCCCCGATGAACACTACCGCCAAAAAGCACTCGGGCTCTGATCCGGAATTTTGTCATTTCTCTCATAAAATCGCCCCGTCTTTCCTCCGTGACCTCTGTGTCCGCGCTCCGGCTCGGCTCCGTGACCAATCCGAAAAACTCCCCGTAACTCTCAATTCACACACCTCACACCTCCGTCCATGTCCTACAACTACGTCAACTTCCTCTGGGATGATGCCAAGGCCGCGTCCCTCGATCCCGTCGCCCGCCTCGTTTACCGCTCCAATCTCCTCGGTTCCGACCAACGCATCACCAACACCGGTGGCGGCAACACCTCCTCCAAGCTTAAGGAAAACGATCCGCTCACCGGCGAATCCGTCGAGGTCCTCTGGGTCAAAGGCTCCGGTGGCGATCTGCGCACCAGCCAGCGCGAGAACTTCTCCTCCCTCTATCAGGACAAGCTCATCGCCCTCCAAGGCGTCTACGCCGCGAAACCCAACAAGGGCATCAAGTCCGAATCCGAGGACGCGATGGTGAACATGTATTTCCACACCACGTTCAACCTCAACCCGCGCGCCTCCTCGATCGACACGCCGTTGCACGCCTTCCTGCCGGGCAAGCACGTCGACCACATGCACCCCAATGCGATCATCGCCATCGCCGCATCGAAGAACTGCGAACAACTCACCCGCGAAATCTTCGGCGGCGAAATGGCCTACGTTCCCTGGATGCGCCCCGGCTTCGAGCTTGGTCTCGCGATGCAGGAAATCGCCCGCAAGCAGCCCGAAGTGAAAGCCATCATGATGGGCCAGCACGGCTTCATCTCGTGGGACGATGACGAGAAGGTCTGCTACACGCGCACCCTCGACTTCATCGAAAAAGCCGCCGCCTACATCGAACAAAAGTACGCCGCCAAGGGTGGTGACACCAAGGCCTTCGGCGGTCGCAAATACGCGTCCCTCCCCCCCGAGGCTCGTAGCGCCGCATTCGCCGCCATCCTCCCGTGGCTCCGCGGACAAGTCTCCCAGCAGAAGCGCTTCATCGGCACCGTGCAGGACGACGAAAAGATTCTCCGTTTCGTCAATTCCAAGGACGCCGCCCGCCTCGCCGAACTCGGCACGAGCTGCCCCGACCATTTCCTCCGTACCAAGATCAAGCCGCTCTACGTCGACTGGAATCCGCAATCCGAGGACGTCGCCGCGCTGAAGAGCAAGCTCGCCGCCGGTCTTGCGCAATACCGTAAGGACTACGCCGCGTATTACGCCGCCTGCAAACACGCCAATTCCCCGGCGATGCGCGACCCGAACCCGACGGTCGTGCTCATCCCCGGTCTCGGCATGATTGCCTGGGGCAAGGACAAGTCCGAAAGCCGCGTCACCGCCGAGTTCTACAACTGCGCCGTCGAAGTCATGCGCGGCGCCGAGGCGATCGACACCTACATCTCCCTTCCGCAACAGGAAGCCTTCGACATCGAGTACTGGCTCCTTGAAGAGGCGAAACTCCAGCGCATGCCGGCGGAAAAAGAACTCGCCCGCCAGACGATCATCGTGATCGGCGCCGGCTCCGGCATCGGCAAGGAAACCGCCCACCGCCTCGTCAAAGAAGGCGCGCATATCGTGTGCGTCGACCTCAACGCCGCCGCCGCCGAAGCGACCGCCAAAGAAATCACCGACAAACTCGGCCTCGGCATTGGCGTCGCCGGCACGGGCTTTTCCAACTGCGGCCCCGCCATCGGACTCGCCGCCAACATCACCGACCGCGCCAGCATCCGCACAATGCTGGACCAGGTTGCGCTCGCCTATGGTGGCTTCGACAGCATCTGCGTGACCGCCGGCATCTTCGTGCCGAGCGACACCACGGGACATATTCCCGACGATAAGTGGGCGCTCACCTTCAACATCAACGTCACTGGCAGCTACCTCGTGGCCGACGAAGCGTTCAAAACCTGGAAAGACCAAGGTCTGCGCGGCAACCTGGTCCTCACCACGTCCGCCAACGCGGCCGTCGCTAAGAAAGGCTCGCTCGCCTACGACACGTCGAAGGCGGCGGCCAACCACCTCGTGCGCGAACTCGCGATCGAGCTGAGTCCGCTGGTGCGCGTCAACGGCGTCGCCCCCGCGACGGTCGTGCAAGGCAGCGCGATGTTCCCCCGCGACCGCGTGATCGGCAGCCTTGCGAAATACAACATCGCCTACACGGACGACGAAGCGACCGAGTCCCTCGTGCGCAAGCTGGCCCAGTTCTATGCCGACCGCACGTTGACGAAGAGCCCGATCACCCCGGCCGACCAAGCCGAGGCGTATTTCCTCCTGGTGACGAAGCGCCTCAGCAAAACCACCGGTCAGATCGTCACGGTGGACGGCGGCCTCCACGAAGCCTTCCTGCGTTAAAGATTCGTCTGAGGTAGGGGCGGGCCCGCTGGGCCCGCCGCTCCGTCCCCGCGTAGCAGTCGAGGTAACGAGACTGGGTTCGGGAAAGGCACCGCCCGCCAGCCTCCTTACGTCGTCTGCTACGACTGACGGCCACTACCACGCGAATTTCCTGCGCTGTTTACGACCCGGCGCAGGCCAATACAGGTTAAGGAAAAAGAGCCGCGCATCCCGAAACGGTGCGCGGCTTTTTTGTCGTCCGATCACGGCTCAGGGGCCTATTCGCCAATTGACTTTCCGTTCACGGTGCGACGATCCGACGTGGTCGTGACGAGCCAGCGAGGTCAGAGGTCCGTAAAACGACCATTGCAGAGTATCCGCGTCGGAATCCGAGCATCACGCCTGCGCGTTTGATGCCGAAATTGACAGGCTTTAGCAAAGCTTGCACGTTTCCCTCATGAACATTTCGCTCACCCCGGAGTTGGAAAAGCTGGTTCAGGCCAAAGTGGCATCGGGCCTCTACAACAACGCCAGCGAGGTCATTCGCGAGGCTCTGCGGGATTCGTTGCGCCGCGAAAGCGAGAGCGACTGGCTCCGGACTCAGGCTGCCATTGGTTACGCTCAACTCGAAGCGGGCGAAAGCATACCCGTTAAATCGAAGAAAGAGTTCGTCGCTCTCGTGCGCGGTACGAAATGAAACTCGAACTCACCCCGGCGGCCTTGGATGATCTCCGTTCCATCCGCACCTACACTTTAGAGCGCTGGGGCTCCGCGCAGGAGGCGGCGTACTTGGATCGAATGTGGGAAAAATTCGAAGCCATCCAGGCGGACGCCTCCTCGTATCGTTTCCGTCCCGATCTCTTTCCCAAATGCCAAATTGCCGCAGAGGGGAAACACGTGATCCTTTTTCGCGTAAGAAAATCGACTCTTCAGGTCGTGCGCGTCCTGCACAGCGCGATGGATTTTAAGCGTCACGTTCCACCCCTGTCGTAAGCGCGTTGAGATCCGTTCGGGCGAACAGGGGGTGGTCGGGGTGGGTCGGGCCGAGATGAGGAGCAGGTCACGTGCGTAAGAAAGCTGGAGGCGCACGTGGGCTCTGATCAGCCTTGTTGATCATGCGAGGCCCCCTCCTTTTTCTGTTTATCGCGTCGTTGCAGATCATCGTTGGTCTCACGACCGGCCATGCTGCCGACGACAAAACCTCGTTGGAGGATCTGATCGCCAGGATACCCCAAGTCGCCAGAGGCGATGCAGGAATCAACGAGGCTGAACAGCAACTTGCCCGCGAACTCCGAGGTTTTGGTCCGACCTCGGTTCGCCGTTTGGTGGGGCTGCTCGACAGTGATAACGAGAAGGTGAGAACGTTT
>JANJTQ010000148.1 GCA_024711005.1 Opitutaceae bacterium
GAGCGGCGGGGGCGGTGATGACTTTCATAAGGGGAAAAGAGAACGGTTCGGGCCGGAGAGAACGAGAAAGATTTCGAACTACGCCGCCTCCCAGCGGCCGTAGATGCCGCAGGGGAGGATCTTGCCGTCGCGCTGGATCGGGAGGCCGACCTCACCGCCGTGGATGCGGCCGCCGGCATCATGCAGGAGGCCGTCGAGGAGGTTGATGACGACCGACGGCGACAGGCGGGCGGTGTAGGCGTTGATGAGGAAGAACACGGGGCGGTCGCTGAGCACCTGTTTGCATTCGCGGAGCAATTCCCAGAGGTGATCCTCGAGCCGCCACATCTCGCCGGTGCTGCCGCGACCGTAGGTCGGCGGGTCCATGATGATGGCGTCGTAACGGCGGCCGCGCTTGATCTCGCGGCGGACGAATTTCAGGCAGTCATCGACGATGTAGCGCACGGGCGCGTCGGCGAGGCCGGAGAGGGCGGCGTTCTCGCGGCACCATTTCACCATGCCCTCGGCGGCATCGATGTGGGTGACGCTGGCGCCGGCCTTGGCGGCCGCGCAGGTGGCGGCGCCGGTGTAGCCGAAAAGATTGAGGACGTTGATCTCGCGGCCGGCGGCGCGGGCGGCTTTGATTTTGGCGGAAAACCACTCCCAATTGACCGCTTGTTCGGGGAAGAGGCCGGTGTGTTTGAAGGACGTCGGGTGGATGCGAAACGTGAGATCGAGCGACTGATAGCGGATTTGCCAGGCGTCGGGCAGGGGCTTGCGGTTTTCCCAGCGGCCGCCGCCTTTCTCGCTACGATGGTAAAAGGCATCCCACTTGGTCCATTCGGGGCCGCTTCGTTTGGGCCAGATGATTTGCGGGTCGGGACGCACGAGGACAACGTCGCCCCAGCGCTCTTGCTTCATGCCGTCGCCACAGTCGAGCAGTTGGTAGTC
This sequence comes from Opitutaceae bacterium, assembly GCA_024711005.1. Lineage (GTDB taxonomy): Bacteria > Verrucomicrobiota > Verrucomicrobiia > Opitutales > Opitutaceae > Rariglobus. Next base: position 931 of record JANJTQ010000148.1, read on the forward strand.
CTGCCAACGATCGGCAAGAATGAGGGCGGGGCGTTGCATGGAATCGGCGGGCATTCTGTGGCGAAGCAACGCGTCCGCCTTTGCTCTGTCGAGCGCCTTTCCCGGATGGAGGGAAATCCCCTGTGCCGCCTCGGCTCCGGGTTTGACGCGTCCGATGGAAGCGCGTGTAACTGCTCTTTTTTATCATGCAAAAAGGTCCCCTGACATCTCTCGCCGTCGCGGCGTTGTTCGCGTCCATTTCAACCCTTGTCAGCGGAGACGTCATCGAAACCAAGAGCGGCGCCCGCCTCATCGGCAAGGTCGTGAAGATCGATGGCACGGCGATCACCTTGAGTACGGACTACGCCGGCGACATCACGATCCGGCAGAAGGAGGTCGTCAGCGTTCAGACTGATGAGCAGCGGTTTGTCCGTCTCTCGGGCGGCACGGTGATGGCCGGCGTGGTCACGCCCACGGCCGACGGCAAGATCCAGATCACGGGCAACGACGGTGTCATCACGACCACGGTCGACAAGATCGCCGCCACGTGGGCGCTTGGGAGCAACGATCCCGCGCTGGCTGCGTTGGCGACCAAGTGGGCGATTGAAGCCTCCGCCGACATCACCGGCAAGACAGGCAACAGCGAGCAATTCGGCACCGCGATCGCGGCCCGCGCCAAGCGCACCGGACCGACCGATGTGTTGCAGTTCTACACGGCCTACAACCGGCAGGAAGCGGATGGCGTGACTTCGGCCGATCAGTTCAAAGCCGGTATCGATTACTCCAATAACTTCGCCGGCCGGAAATCCTGGTATGTGCGCGACGAGGCGGGCTTCGACCGGGTCAAGGACATCGAGCTCTACAACGTGGCGGCAACCGGTCTAGGCTACGATTTCATCAAAAAAGAAAAGCAAATCCTCACGGGTCGCGTGGGTTTGGGCTTCCGCTATGAGGGCTACGAAAATCCCGCAACCGAGGACGTGAAGAGCTTTGGCTTGGACTTCGGACTGCATCACGAGCGGATGTTCAAGGATGCCAAGCTCGTCAACGACCTGACCTATACGCCGGCCTTTGACGACTTCGGCAACTACCGCGCGCTCCATGAATCCTATTTCGAGATCCCTCTGTTGAATCCCGAGTGGAAACTACGCATCGGCGTGACCAACGACTATACCAGCCAGCCCGGCGCCGGCGTGGAAAAATTGGATACGACCTACTTCACCCGTTTCGTACTGAGCTGGCAGTGAGCGGAAGGTCGGCGACGCCAGGAGAGGTAGGGCGGGACCGCTGGGCCCGCCGGGATCGGGCGAAGGAGTGAAGGCGGCGAGAGTCCAACCGGACGGCCCCCGGCGGTCCGTCCCTACCTTGGACGGGCCTTGCCTCATGGTGAATAACGCCAACCCGCCGAAGAATGAGGTTTTCTTCCGCGTTACTCTCGGGTGCAGTGGGCTTCAAATGTCGTCCAAACCGATCCCCGGTTCCACCGGAGAAGTGCTCACCTGTCTGCCGTCTCCCTACCTGCCGCATCCGGCCACGGGCCTGCTTTACCTTCCGCGTTTCCTCGCCAAGTGCGCCTACGTGAAGACCCACGGCGCACTTCCTGCCAGCTATGCGAAAAACTACAAACGCGGACTCGACCGGTTCCTCTGCATGCATCTCGGCATCGACCCGGCGGCCGTCGAGAAGATCGTGTTCGACGCGGCGACCCCCGACGAAATCGAGGCGGGATTGAAGGTCTTGCTGCCCGCCGACGTGCGCGCCGCAAAGTGGAATCGTGAACTGGTTCAAAAAGGCATGACCATCGCCGGCCGCGAGTTTTTGAAGGAGGCACTTGTTAATATGGGTTGCGCCGACCGGGTGGACCAGATCATCAGCGTGCCCGACCTCATCGACTTCGACGAGGGACGCATCGAGTGAGGCGTGGCGGGGAGCGTAAGCGACCTGGGATCGCCAAACGGGCCGATCGCGCTCTCCGCCATGTCGCACCAGCCCCGCCTCGCCCATTGCCGAACACGCCAAAAACGCCTATATTTTATTCATCATGGTCAAAGGACAGAAAGTCGTCTGCACAAACGATAGCTTCACGGCGGTCATTCGCGCGATCTACAAACAGCTTCCCGTCAAGGGATCGACCTACACGATTCGCGAGGTGTTTCTTGGCCGCGAAAAAGTGGTGAAGGGTGGCGACAGCGCGACCGTTGGTCTGCTGCTGACCGAACTCGTCAACCCGCCCGATCCGTTCCATGCGGGTCAGCAGGAGCTTGGGTTTTCGTCCGAGCGTTTCGCCCCGTTGGAGGAGGTCCCGGCCGAGCAGGCCGAGGAGGAACTCGAGGCCGTTGGTGTCGGCGGCGATGAAAAAGGCGGCGGCTACTGGATGAACTGACGTCGCGTTTCATTCGTTCCATTTAAGCAAGCACGGGACCGCTCCGGGGCTCCGCGCTTCTTGATCCTCTTTTCATTTCTCCATGCCGCTGGAAATCGTCCAAGCCATCACCGAGTCCCGTCTTGCGGACATTCGCGCCCGAGTCGAACCGCTATTAAAGACCGATCTTCCCATCACGTTGGAGGTCGGCAGTGGACACGGACACTTTTTGACTGCCTACGCCCAGGCGCATCCGGGGCGTTTCTGCATCGGTATCGACTTGCTGCCTGATCGCCTGGCCCGTTCCGCACGCAAATCCGAGCGCGCCGCCCTCACCAACATCGCTTGGTTGCGCGCCGACGTGCGTCTGTTTCTGGAGGCGCTGCCCGCGGATGCCCGGATCGATGAGATCTTCATTTTGTTTTCCGATCCCTGGCCCAAGCGCCGCCACTGGAAAAACCGCGTGCTTCAGCCGGAGTTTCTCACGCAACTGGCTGCGCGGGCAGGGGACGACGCCCGGTTGTATTTCCGCACCGACCACGCCCCGTATTTCTCCCAAGCGCACGATTTCATCGAAGCGCACCCCGAGTGGACGATTTCCGCGGACGGGTTCTGGCCCTTCGAGTTGGCCACGGTTTTTCAGCAGCGTGCCGACGGGCACCAGTCGCTGATCGCCCGCCGCGCGGCTGCCGTCTGATTACGGTTCGATAAGCGCAGGCGCGCTCGCGAGTGATATAACTAATTCCAATTAGATTGGGTAATTTCAGGGGTTGACGGCGGCAAAACCGTGCGCCTACGTCTTGTCCTTTTCCAAACACGCCTTGCCCTTCCGCGCATCCATGTCCGCAGTCAAAACCCTCGCTCTCTCGACGCTGTTGTTCGCTTCCGGCGCGACCGCGTTCGCCGCCGGCGGACACGAGGCCGCCTCTTCGTTGAAGGACGTCCTTGGCCTGCCGCTGACCAACAGCATCATCACGAGCTGGGTCATCACGATCCTGATCATCCTCGCCGTCCGCTGGATGGTCGGCACCCCGAAGATCGTCCCCTCCCGCGGCCAAGCCATCGTGGAAAGCGCCCTCACCGGATTGCGCGATCTCTATGAGCCTATCGTTGGCAAAAAAGCCATGCCGATGGCCTTCCCGGTTCTCGTCACCCTTTTCATCTTTATCGTCCTCCACAACTGGTCGGGACTTCTGCCTTTCGTTGGCACGGTCGGCTGGGGCCACACCGATCCGGTGACCGGCAAGTTCGTGATCGATACCGCCATCCTTCGTCCGCACACCTCTGAGCTGAACGGCACCATCGCCCTCGCCCTCGTCTCCTTCGGCGCTTGGTTCATCATCGTGATGCGCTACGCCGGCCCGGGCCTGCTCATCAAAGATCTTTTCGGTAACAAGGCCGACAAAAAGGAACTCGCCCCCGCCATGTATTGGGGCCTTTCGCTCGTCTTCTTGGTCGTCGGTTTGATCGAAGTCGTCTCGATCTTCATTCGTCCGGTGACCCTTTCGATGCGTCTTTTCGGCAACGTGTTCGGCGGTGAAAACCTCCTTCACGCGATGAGCTTCCTGCCTCCCTTCTACTTTCTCGAACTGCTCGTCGGCTTCGTGCAAGGCCTCGTGTTCACCCTGCTGACCGCCGTTTATATCGGCCTCATCTGCAATCACGGCGACGATCACGACCATGCCGACGACCACGGTCACGGCCACGCCAAGGAGGCCGCCCACTGAGTTTTCCCACTTTGTCCGGGAGTGATCACGGGCCCACGCGCCACACCAAACGTGCACGACCGAACGTAATCCAAACCACTAAACACATCCGCACATGATCCTCGCTCAAGTCACTGGTAACATCGCTTCCGCCGCCGGCCTCATCGCCGCCGCCATTGCCGTCGGTATGATCGGCACCAAGGCCGCCGAAGCCGTCGGTCGCAACCCCGGCGCGTCCGGCAAGATCCTCGTTCAATCCATCCTCGGTATGGCGCTCGCCGAAGGTCTCGGCCTCCTCGCGCTGTTCCTCGCCAAGTAAGCCCGTTTTAGCGTCCCGGCTCCGGTCGCGTTATCCGCACCGGAGCCATCCTTTCTTTTCTCTTCCGTCCCTACCGCCATGTTCTCCCTTCTTCTGGCCGCCGCGAATCCCGCCGTTGAAACTGCGCACGATGCCCACGCGGCCGGTGCTCAGGACGGCCTTCTCCACGAGCTCGTGACCAAGTTCGGCATCGAGGGCTTCAACGTCGGGATGCAGCTCCTTAGCTTCGTCATCCTTGCGTTCGTTCTCTACAAGTTCGCGATCAAGCCCGTCCTCGCCACCATGGACGAGCGCAACGCCAAGATCGACGCCGGTCTGAAGAACGCCGAGGCCACCGCCGCCCAGCTCGCTCAGGCCCAGGTCACCGCTGCCGCCCAGCTCAAGGAGGCCCAGCTCGCCGCCACCAAGATCATCGACGAGGCCCGCAAGACCGCCAAAGAACTCGCCGAACGCGAAGCCGCCGCCTCCACCGAGCGTGCCGCCGCCCAGATCGTCAAGGCCCAGCAGTCCATCGAGCTCGAACACAAGAAGATGCTCGATGAAGCCCGCGCCGAGATCGCCCGTCTCGTGGTCACGACCACCGAGCGCGTCCTCGCCAAGAAACTCACCGACGCCGACCGCGCTGGATACAACGAAGCCGCCGTCCGCGAGCTCACCACCGTCTAAAAACCAAAGGCTGAAAGACTGAAAAGCTGAAGGACTGAAAATCCCGATCCCGCGATCCGCCAATCCTTCCCGATTCTCTTCTTTCAGCCCTTCAGCCTTTCAGTCCTTCAGCCCTTTTCCGACCCATGTCCACCGGCAAACCCCAGATCCAGCAGCTCGCCCGCCAGCTCTTCAAGCTGAGCATCGTGGACGGCCGCCTCTCCGATGAGCAGGTCGCCGGCGTCCTCGCTTACGTGGAGAAGAACCACGCCGCCAACGCGGTCGCGATCCTCAAGGTCTACCGCCGGCTCATCGCGGCCGAGGTGGCCAAGGGTTCCGCGATCGTCGAACACGCCGGTCCCGTCAGCGACACCCTCCTTGCCTCCATTGGCGGCGCGCTCTCGCAGCGTTATCACCGCCCGGTCACCACGACCGCCAAGGCCAATCCGGCGCTCCTCGCCGGTCTCCGCGTGCGTATCGGCGACGATCTTTTCGAGTCTTCCGTCGCCGGCCAGCTCGCGACCCTCTCCGCCAGCGTCTGAACAAAACGGCTGAAAGACTGAAAGGCTGAAAAGCCTAAAGTCCAACCGCCTCCCATTTACCAAGTCGCCCTCCACTCCCAACCTTCAGCCTTTCAGCCCTTCAGTTTTTCAGTCCTTTCCAAAATGAGCACGGTCATCGAACAAATCGAACAGCAGATCGCGAAACTCTCCACCAAGACCGTTCGCAAGAACACCGGTGTCATCCGCACCGTCGCCGACGGCGTCGCCAAAATCGACGGCCTCTCCGACGTCGCCTACAACGAGATGATCCAGTTTCCCAACGGCGTGATCGGCATCGCGCTCAACCTCGGCACCGACGAAGTTGGCGCCGTCGTTCTCGGTGACGTCTCCCAGCTCAAGGAAGGCGACGAGGTTCACACCACCGGGAAACTCCTCTCCGTTCCGGTCGGCAAACCCCTCCTCGGCCGCGCGGTCGACGCCCTTGGCAATCCCGTGGACGGCAAGGGCCCGATCGATTCCAAGGAAACCTATCCCGTCGAGAAAATCGCCCCCGGCATCATGGCCCGTAAATCGGTTTCCCAGCCGCTCTTCACCGGCATCATGGCCATCGACTCCATGATCCCGATCGGCCGCGGCCAGCGCGAGCTCATCATCGGCGACCGCGGCACCGGCAAGACCACCATCGCCGTCGACACCATCATCAACCAGGCCAAGATCAACAAGGTCGGTGCCGCTTCCGGCGATCCGAAGTTCCGCCCCGTCTACTCGATCTACGTCGCGATCGGTCAGAAGAATTCCAACATCGTCCGCACCATCGCCGCCCTCGAAGCCGCCGGTGCCCTCGAATACACCGTCATCGTCTCCGCTCCCGCCGCCGACAACGCCGCCAACCAATACCTCGCGCCCTTCTCCGGCGCCGCCATCGGCGAATGGTTCATGGAAAACGGCATGGATGCGCTCATCGTGTTCGATGACCTCTCCAAGCACGCCGTCGCCTACCGCCAGATCTCGCTCATCCTGAAGCGCCCCTCCGGCCGCGAAGCGTATCCCGGCGACGTGTTCTACCTGCACAGCCGCCTCCTCGAGCGCTCCGCCCGCCTCGACGGCAAGGGCTCGCTCACCGCGCTTCCCATCATCGAAACCCTCGCCGGCGACGTGTCCGCCTACATCCCGACGAACGTCATCTCGATCACCGACGGTCAGATCTTCCTCGAAACCGACCTCTTCAACCAGGGCATCCGTCCCGCTGTCTCGGTCGGTCTTTCCGTCTCGCGCGTCGGTTCCGCCGCGCAGATCAAGGCCACCAAGCAAGTCGGCGGCAAACTGAAGGGCGAGCTCGCCCAGTTCCGCGAACTTGCCGCCTTCGCGCAGTTCGGCTCCGACCTCGACGCCAAGACCAAGGCCCAGCTCGATCGCGGCGGTCGCATCGTCGAACTCTTCAAGCAGCCCGCCTTCAACCCGATCTCCATCGAGCTCCAGGCCGTCACGATCTTCGCCCTCCAGAAGGGTTACTACGACGGCTTCGACATCAAGAAAGTCACCGCCGCCGCCGTCTCGATCCGCGAGTTCTTCGCCACCCGCAAGGACGCGCTCCTCACGGAAATCCGCACCAAGGCCGCCCTCGACAAGGACATCGAAGCCAAGATCGTCGCCGCCCTCGACGAGTGGAAAGCCACCTACGCCGGCTGAAAAAACTGAAGGACTGAAAGGCTGAAGAGCTGAAAGAAGGACCTACGATGTCGCCGTGTTTCACGAAGAAGGAGACCTCCGGGATCGCACGTTCCAATTGGGACGTCGCGTTGCCCGGCTCCATCGCGCCCTCCCGGCACGTGACCGCCTCGCGCAAATCTACGGTGACCAGCTCGTTCGCTCGGCCAATTCAGTCGCTTCGAATTATCGTGAAGCCCAACGTGGACGCTCCACGGCTGAATATCGCTCAAAGCTGGGCGATTGCCTCCGTGAAGCCGACGAAACCCACCTTTGGCTCGAATGTCTGGGTGCGGACGGCATCGTTCCTCAGTCGCGCCTTGCAGCCCTCCAAACCGAAGTCGGCGAACTCATCGCCATCTTCGTCACCCTTCTCCGCAAGCGCTGATTCCACTTTCAACCCTTCAGCCCTTTAGTCCTTCAGCTTTTCTCTCCATGGCATCGACACGTGATATTCGCCGACGGATTAAATCCGTCAAAAACACCCGCCAGATCACCAAGGCGATGGAGCTCGTCGCCGCGTCGAAGATGAAGAAGGCGCAGCAGCTGGCCCTCGCCGGCCGGCCCTACACCCAGCTTCTCTCCGGCATGCTCGCCGCCCTCGCTCCCCGCGTGAGCGAGCTCAAGCACCCGTTCCTCGACCAACGCGAAGTGAAGACCCGCGGTATCCTTCTTGTCACTACGGACAAAGGCCTCTGCGGTCCCCTCAACGCCAACCTCTTCAAGCTCGTCACCGAGATCAAGACCCCGGCCAAGTTCTTCGCCATCGGTCGCAAGGGAGCCCAGTTCCTCGCCCGCACCCATCGCGATCTCGCCGCCGACTTCGCCGTGCAGGACCGCGCCCCCTTCTCCGAGGTCAAGGTCGCCGTCGAGCACATGGTGCAGAAGTATCTCGCCGGCGAGATCGACACCGTCGAGGTCATCTACCCGAGCTTCCGCAACACCCTTGTGCAGGAGGCCACCCTTCGCCCGGTTCTCCCGCTCGCCAGCCTCGCCGCCTTCATCGAGAACGCGCACGTTGAGGCGGGTACGCCGCACAAGCGCGACGACCGCGACATGCTCTTCGAGCCCAGCGCCCCGCAGGTGCTGGAGGCGCTGATCCCCTTCTACGTCAACCGCCACATCTACCAGCTGGTGCTCTCGGCCCGCGCCTCCGAGCACTCCGCACGCATGGTCGCGATGAAGACCGCCAAGGACAACGCCACCAAGCTGGTCGGCGAGCTCAGCCTCGAATACAACAAGGCCCGCCAGGCCGCGATCACCCAGGAAATCCTCGAGATCGCCGCCGCCCAGTTCGCGGCGTAAGCACGGAAAAGGCTGAAGGACCGAAAGGCAGAAAAGCTGAAGGTCCGAGAAGCCCACCCCCTTTCTCTTAAACACCTCCGATCACAACCTTCAGTCCTTCAGCCTTTCAGCCCTTCAGTCATTTATGAACACCGGCAAAATCGTCCAGGTCATCGGCCCCGTCGTTGACGTCCAGTTCGCGGATAACGCGATTCCCCCGATCTACCAGGCACTGACCGTAGACTTCACCGTCTCCGGCAAGCAGGAGAAACTCACCCTTGAGATCCAGCAGCATCTCGGCGAGGGCATCGCCCGCACGATCGCCATGTCGTCCTCCGAGGGTCTTGTCCGCGGCATGCCCGTGACCGACACCGGCGCGCCCATCTCGGTCCCCGTCGGCGAAGGCATTCTCGGCCGCATTTTCAATGTCACCGGCGACACCGTTGACGGCAAAGGCCCGGTCAACTTCACCAAGCGTTATCCGATCCACCGTGCCGCCCCCGCGCTCGCCGATCAGGACACCAAGGCCGACATCCTCGAGACCGGCATCAAGGTCATCGACCTGATCGCCCCCTTCACCAAGGGCGGCAAGGTCGGCGCCTTCGGTGGCGCCGGCGTCGGCAAGACGGTTGTGATCATGGAGCTCATCAACAACATCGCGAAGGCCCACGGCGGTTACTCCGTGTTCGCCGGCGTCGGTGAGCGTTCCCGCGAAGGCAACGACCTTTACCACGAAATGTCCGAGGCCGGCGTCATCAAGCAGGACAACCTCGCCGAGTCGAAGGTCGCCCTCGTGTACGGCCAGATGAACGAGCCCCCGGGTGCCCGTATGCGCGTCGCCCTTTCGGCTCTCGCGATGACGGAATACTTCCGTGACGAGAAGAACCAGGACGTGCTCCTCTTCATCGATAACATCTTCCGTTTCTCCCAAGCCGGCTCCGAAGTGTCCGCGCTGCTCGGTCGCTCGCCCTCCGCGGTGGGTTACCAGCCGACGTTGTCCTCCGAAATGGGCATGCTCCAGGAGCGCATCACCTCGACGAAGAAGGGCTCTATCACGTCCTTCCAAGCCGTTTACGTGCCTGCCGACGACTTGACCGACCCGGCGCCCGCCAACACCTTCGCGCACTTGGACTCCACCATCGTGTTGGAGCGTTCCATCGCCGAGCTCGGTATCTATCCGGCCGTCGATCCGCTCGCCTCCGTTTCGAAGGCCCTCGAGCCCTCGATCGTCGGCGACGAGCACTATCAAGTCGCCCGCGAAGTGCAGCGCGTGCTTCAGCGCTACAAGGATCTCCAGGACATCATCGCGATTCTCGGTCTCGACGAGCTATCCCCTGAGGACAAGCAGACCGTTTACCGCGCCCGCAAGATTCAGCGCTTCCTCTCGCAGCCGTTCACGGTTGCCGAAGTGTTCACCGGCGCGCCCGGCAAATACGTGCCCGTCAAGGACACCATCCGCGGCTTCAAGATGATCCTCAGCGGCGAGCTCGACCACGTCGCCGAAGGCGACTTCTACATGAAGGGCGGCATCGACGAGGTGCTCGCCGCGACCAAGAAGTAAGCAACTTATTGCCCACGGAACGCACCGAATACACGGAAGAAAACGGATCGAATTCCGTGTGTTCTGTGTGTTCCGTGGGCCAAATCCGAAATGTCCTTAACACTCGAAATCGTCACTCCCGAAGCCCGGGTTTATTCCGACACCATCGACACGGTCGTCATCCCGACCGTCGACGGTGAGATCGGCATTTTGCCGGGCCACATCCCGTTGCTCACGCAAGTGGCCGACGGCGAACTGCGCGTGACGAAAGACGGCAAGGAGCTGTTCCTCGCGGTCGGCAACGGCTTCGCACAGGTGGAAGGCGACAAGATCTCGATCTTGGCCGAGCGCGCCATCACCGAGGAGAAGATCGACGAAAAAGCCGTCGAAGACGCCCTCAAGCGTGCCGAGAGCGAACTCAAGGACGCGGCTCATCTCGACCCCGCCGAGCAGGAGCACCTCTACGAGCTCATCCGTTTCGCCGGCGTTCAGCTCGCCCTCAAGCGCCGCAAGCGCTAGCGTCCTTTCTCGCTCCCTCGCAGAGCACCAGCGGCCTGGTTTATTTCGAAAACACGGCGCTGAGTTCCGGCTCACGTTTCGTTTCAAAAACAAAAAGCGCGGTCTGCAAAGACCGCGCTTTTTGTTTGGGCCAGGACCCAGGCCGATGATGGGGAGTGGGGGGGGGCGGG
>JANJTQ010000157.1 GCA_024711005.1 Opitutaceae bacterium
GCAGGTGGTCGTCGTGGCGATTGAAGCGCAGCCGCATGCCGGTGGTGGATTGGCCCGTGCAGCGAATTGCTCCCAGAACGACGTCGATTTCCTCCAGTTTCAAACCGAGACGTGGGAGGTAGGAAGCTGCCAAGGCACAACTGCGCAGGACATGGCAAAACGTGTATTTGGCGCCCGTGCCGTCGCGATCCGAGCGCAGCTTGAGATAGCCGCTGTCATGCAGGAGTGCGGTGGCCAAACCGAGTTCAAATTGACGGTGTGTGAGCGGCGGTTCGCCGGAAGTCTGTCGCGCGGCGAACAGGTCCACATAGGCCATGGTCACCTGCAAGGTGTGCTGGAAGTCGTGATACTTAAGATCGTTGGCCTGATAGTCGGGGCAGCCGCCGGTAAAGAGTCTCTCTGTACCCTCGAAAATCCCGCGGATAAAATCTTCAGACGAGCGAGGGAACAGAGTGCGAGCGACGTCGAGCGTGGCTTCGGTAACGGATTCTGCGCGCGTGGTGTCTATCGTAAGAGGCATGTCGTGGGCCGGCCCGGTGATGCGTTGGTTTTAATGGCGCAATACTTTGGCGAAGCGGGTTCCGAGTAATGATTTGCGGAAAGTCCGCGCAAGCCCAATCTCGCGATCATTTTTCACCGGACACAAGATGACATTGGGACTTACTGGCGGCATGGGCGGAGGCAAATCCACGGCGGCGCGCTTCTTTGAGGAGGCGGGATTCCGGCGGATCGATTCCGATCGGATTGTGCGCGACGAGTTGCTGGTCGATCCGGGCGTGATCGCAAAGATCGCGGCGCGTTTTCCAGACGTCGTGAACGAACGTAACGAGGTTCAGCGGCCGGAGCTGGCACGACACGTCTTCGGCGACGATGCCAACCGGATTTGGTTGGAGGAATTGCTCCACCCGATGGTCTATGAACGGTGGCGGACGCTGCTGGCTTCCGCGCCAGACGACCTCTGGGTGATCGAGGTTCCGCTGCTTTTCGAGCAAGGTTTGGAAAATTGGTTTGATTTCACGGTGTGCGTATCCACATCGTCCGCCAATCAACTTGCCCGGTTGATTGAGCGCGGAATTCCCCAATCGCTCGCCGGGCAACGAATTTCCAAGCAACTGCCCTTGGCTCTGAAACTAGAAAAAGCCGATTTCGTCCTGTCGAATGACGGGACTCCCGAAGCCTTGCGCCTGCAGGTGAACCACCTTGCGGCGCGGCTGTCCGGGCTTGGTGCCCGCTAAGGGGCCGGGTTTGGCTTGGCTGTGTTGCTTCCCTTCTTTTCCCACAAATGGACGAATCTGATTTGAACGCCTCCGCCGGAACCGGCACGGGCAAACCCAAGAAAACGACCAAGCGTGCGCCTCGCGCCGCAGTCGCCGCCGCCCCGAAAAAAACGCGAGCCCCAGCCAAAAGCCGGGCAGGCAGGGCGACCAAAGCCATCGCGGAGAGTTCAAACGAACCTACGTTGTTTGAGCCGGCGCCGCCTTCTCCGGTGGTTGCCGAGCGGGTGCGCGAGGTTCGGAAAGAACCCGAAATCCGCCAGGAACCGGAAGTCCGTAGCGAGCCTATCCGTCAGGAGCCCGAGGCCCGCGAACAACGCGAAGTGCGTGTGGAGTCCCGGGAAACGACTCCCCTTGCACCGGAGCGCCCGGTGTTCGTGCCCTCGACCGAAAAATCGGTGTCGAATGAATCCGCGCAGGTTGCTCCGGCTCCGGAGCGCCAGGATTCGCCTTCATCCCAAGTTTCCGCGCCCCAGTCGCAGGACTCGGCGCCGTCGGGCAACGGTGCGGGGCAGCCCGGCGGCTTTCAGCAAGGCGGCGGCCCCGACGAGGACCGCGGACCTTGGTGGAAGCGGAAGAAGGACAAAAAAAACAAGTGGAAGGACAAGCATCAGCATGGTGGCGGTCGGCCCGCCGGCCATCAGCATCCTCCGCAACCGCCGCCGCCGGTGCTGGCGCCCCAGCACTTCGGAGACCTGCCCGATCCCGCGGGTTTTGCCGATCAAGCCGCGCTCGACGCGCTGGCGGCAACGCTCGCAACGGGCAACGGCGAGGCGCCGATTTACGTCGACGAAATCTATTCACTGAATCTTTTCGAGCTGACCGGATTTGCGCGCAAGTTGGGCGTTTCTTTTGAGGGCACGCCCAACCGACTTCAGATGCTGGAGAGGATTTTCCTTCATGCGGCGGAAAAGCACGTGCCCATAGCCGACCGCGGTCTGGTCGATCTTACGGACAAAGGTTACGGCTTCATCGTGCATGAGCAGACGAATTATCGTTTGTATCCGGAGAGCACCTACCTGCCCGAAACGCTGATCAAACGTTACGCCCTCAAGCGAGGTCACCACGTGGAGGTGATTGTTCGGTCTCCCCAGCCGGGCGACCGTTGTCCGGCGGCGGTGGGTGTGAAGTCGGTGATGGGCAAGGCCCCGGACGAAGCGGCCAAGCTCACGCCCTTTGAGGAGTTGGTGCCGTATTACCCGCTTCAGCGCATCTTGCTGGAGGCGCCCGAGATTCACAAAGACATCTCGATGCGCGCGGTCGACCTGCTCACGCCCATCGGCTTCGGTCAGCGCGGCCTGTTGGTGGCGCCTCCTCGCACCGGCAAGACGGTGCTCCTTCAGAACATCGCCAACTCGATCTCGCATAATTTCCCCGAGAAAAAACTGATTCTGCTGCTCATCGACGAGCGCCCCGAGGAAGTCACCGATTTCAAACGTCACACGAAGGGCGAGGTGGTCAGTTCCACGTTCGACGAAGCGCCCGAGAGCCACGTGCACGCGGCCGAAATGGTGATCGAAAAATCCCGACGTCTCGTTGAACAAGTCGAGCACGTGGTCATCCTGCTCGACTCGATCACCCGTCTGGCCCGCGCCTACAACGCGCTTGCCGCCAATTCCGGCAAAATCATGTCCGGCGGCGTCGAGGCCACCGCGCTCCAAAAGCCCAAGCGCTTCTTCGGCTCCGCCCGAAATATCGAGGGCGGCGGCAGTATCACGATCATCGGCACCGCGTTGATCGACACTGGCAGTCGCATGGACGAGGTGATCTTCGAAGAGTTTAAAGGCACGGGCAACATGGAGCTGCATCTTGATCGCGGCCTTTCCGACAAGCGCATCTTCCCCGCCATCAACATCGACCGCTCCGGCACTCGTAAAGAAGAACTGATTTATCATCCGGAGGAGCTGTTGCGCGTCTACGGCTTGCGTCGCGCGATGCAGGGCATACCTCCTGTAGAAGCGATGGACATGTTAATTCAACGCTTGAAGAAAACCAAAACAAACGCGGAATTCCTCATGAGCCTCAGCCGCTAGTTTATCTTTTTGTAATTATCCGACAACTACCCTGATCGGCCCCCAACGCCCTTTCCCCAACGTGACTCCTGCCGATGATTTCGTTCTACAGCTCGCCCTCGACAAGGGCGTGCTCACTCAAGCTCAGATTGATGCCGCCAACGAACAGATTGCGGCGCACACCGATCTCACCACCGCGCCGCCCAAGCTGGTCGACACGCTGATCGCCAATCGTGCGGTTCAGTCCCGCCAGCTCAGCAAGCTGCTGGCCGAGGAGTTCGGCATGCCCTTGGTCGACCTGACCGCCTTGCGGGTTCCGAATCCGGAGGCCCTGGCGCTGGTGCCGCGGGCCATGGCCGTGCGCTACAACGTATTTCCTGTCTCCAAGGAGGGCGGCACGCTTCAGCTGGCCATCAGCGACCCGTTGGACGTCGACGCGATCGATAGCCTTGGCCACATGCTTAAGCTTACCGTCGAGCCATCGGTGGCCCCGGCCGACGAGATCAAGCACGCCATCGACCGTTTCTACGGCAAGGATTCCAGCGAACTCGACGCGATGCTGAACGACTTCTCGGTCGCCGGCGTCGAAGCTTCGAATGTTTCGACCGTCGCGGTGGATGGCATGCCGTCGGCCGACGAAGGCGATGCACCCATCATCAAGCTGGTGCACCAGATTATTCTGGAAGCGATTCAGCGTCGCGCCTCCGACATTCATCTTGAACCGCTGGAGAAACGTTTCCGGGTGCGGTACCGCATCGACGGCGTGTTGCTCGAAATCGAGAATCCTCCCAAGCGCCTTCAGTTGTCGATGATCTCCCGTCTGAAGATCATGGCGAACATCTCGATCGCCGAGAAACGCATCCCGCAGGACGGGCGTATCCAAATTAACATGACCGGCAAGCAGATCGACTTGCGCGTGTCTTCGCTGCCCACCGCGCATGGCGAGAGCATCGTCATGCGTATTCTCGACAAGGAAGGCCTTCAGCTGGGTTTGCCGGAGCTGGGCTTTTTTAGCGACGACCAGGCGATCATTGAACGTCTGATTTCCCTGCCGGATGGCATCATGCTCGTCACCGGTCCGACCGGTTCCGGCAAGACGACGACGCTGTATTCCTGCCTGCACTTCATTAATAAACCGGACCGCAAGATCATCACCGTCGAGGATCCTGTTGAGTATCAGCTCGCGGGCATCAATCAGGTGCCTGTTCGCCACGATGTGGGCATGACCTTCGCATCCGCGCTGCGCGCCATGTTGCGTCAGGCGCCGAACATCGTGATGGTGGGCGAGATTCGCGACTTGGAGACGGCGGAAATCGCCATCAACGCCTCGCTGACCGGTCACATGGTGTTCTCCACGCTGCATACCAACGACGCTCCGGGCGCGATCACCCGTCTGATCGACATCGGAGTGAAGCCGTTCCTTGTGTCGACGTCCTTGCGCGCGGCTGTGGCCCAGCGACTCACCCGCAAAATCTGCAAGCAGTGCAAAAAACCCTACACACCGGATTCGAACGAGCTGCGTTCGTTGAACATCACCCCGATGCAGGCCGCCTCGGCGACCTTTATGCGTGGTGAAGGTTGCCAGCATTGCAATGGCACGGGGTATCGCGGACGCGCCGGTATTTTCGAGATGTTCGTGGTCAACGAAGAGATCCAGCGCATGATTTACGACAATGTCGGCACCGCCAAGCTGCGCGAGAAGGCTCGTTCCCTCGGCATGCGTACGATGCGTGAGGATGGCATTCGCAAGGTCCTTGCCGGTCAGACGTCGATCGACGAAGTCGTTTCGATCACGGTCGGCGACGTTAACTAAAGTCTGGTTTCCTTTATCTGTCGATATGAGCTACGAAATGAACGATCTGCTGGAGTTGGTGGTGGATCAGGGCGCCTCCGACCTACATCTGCAAGTAGGACAGCCGCCCACACTTCGTCTGAGCGGAGGAATGGTTCCGATCGACGGTCCACTGCTCACGCCGGCCGACACCGAGAATTTGATGCTCTCGATCACGCCGGACAACCATCAGCAGAATGTGAAGCTGAACGGCGGTTCCGATTTCGGTTTTGCGTACCTCGACAAGGCGCGTCTCCGTGTAAGCGTACTGAGGTCCAAAGGTAACTATGGCTTGGTCCTGCGTCAGATTCCGAACAAGATGTTCAGTCTTCGGGAAATCGGGATTCCCGACAAAGTGCGCGAGCTGCTGTTCCGGCCGCGTGGATTGATTCTCGTCACTGGCCCGACCGGGTCTGGCAAGTCGACCACGCTTGCGGCGATGATCAACTACATCAACGAGACCCGCGATGGACACATCATTACCATTGAGGATCCGATCGAATATTATCACCCACACAAACACTGCATCGTTACGCAGCGTGAGGTAGGTCAGGATGTTCCCAGCTTTTCCGAGGCAATCCGTCGCGCGCTCCGTCAGGATCCCGATATCATTCTGGTGGGTGAAATGCGGGATCTCGAAACGATCGAGGCTGCCATCAGCGCGGCCGAAACCGGACACCTTGTTTTTGGTACACTTCACACCAACGGTGCCGCCAAGACGATCGACCGCATTGTGGACGCCTTCCCTGCGAACATGAAGGACATGATACGCACCCAGCTTGCGTCCTCAATCGTGGCCGTGATTTCGCAGGTTCTATGTAAGAAAATCGGCGGCGGCCGCATCGCCAGTTATGAAATCATGGTCAATACGACCTCGATCGCCTCACTTATCCGCGAAAACAAGACCTTCCGTATTTCCTCCGATATTCAGACCGGTGCCAATCTTGGTATGATCACGCTGGATTCGCATCTCATGAGTTTGGTTAACCGGGACCTCATCACGGCCGACGAAGCTCTCGACAAAGCTCAGGATCCTTTGGTTATGCGGGAGAAACTCCTCGCGATGGGTGCACAACTTCGCCAACTCTAATTCCTAAACCGTAATCGCTTTCCCCTCCCTCCGTCGGCTCACGCCGGTTACCCTATGTTCGAAAGCCACAGTCAGGCCATTCTGGATCTTTGTCGCGACCATCACCT
>JANJTQ010000205.1 GCA_024711005.1 Opitutaceae bacterium
GCCGCCGAGGTGGGTGTCGCCGTTGGTGGCCTTCACCTCGAAGACGCCGTCGCCGATCTCGAGGATGGAGACGTCGAAAGTGCCGCCGCCGAGGTCGAACACGGCGATCTTCTCATCCTTCTTCTTGTCGAGACCGTAGGCGAGCGAGGCGGCCGTGCGTTCGTTGATGATGCGGATGACGTCGAGACCGGCGATCTTGCCGGCGTCCTTGGTGGCCTGACGCTGGGCGTCGTTGAAATAGGCAGGGACCGTGATGACGGCTTGGGTGACCTTGTCACCGAGATAGGCTTCGGCGTCGGCCTTCAGCTTGCCGAGAACGAACGCGGCGATCTGCTGCGGCGCGAATTACTCGGTCTTTTCACCAGCCTGAACCTCGATGAAAGCGTCGCCGTTTTTACCGGCGACTACTTTATAAGGAAGGTTCTTGGCCTCTTCGCTGACCTCGGTGAATTTGCGACCGATCAAACGTTTTGCGGAGAAAATCGTGTTGCGCGAGTTGGTCACGGCCTGGCGTTTGGCCGCCTGACCGACGAGGCGTTCGCCTGTTTTAGTGAAGGCGACGACCGAAGGGGTCGTGCGTGCGCCTTCGGCGTTAGGGATGACCACCGGTTCCCCGCCTTCCATGACGGACATGCAGGAGTTGGTGGTGCCAAGATCGATACCAATAATGCGGCTCATAGATATACTTCGTTAAGCAATGCATACGCCCGCTCCGTCACAAAATTCATTAATTGCTTTTTATTACCGGTTTAAAAATTTTCGATCGATCATCCATTTCAAGATCAGTCAAAACAAGTGCGCCAACGTGTCACGCACTGGCACAAATCGAAACCCAGACCATCGCGCGTTTGGCACAGCTGACGCAGTGAATGTTCGCTCATGTCGCCTTGACTGATCGTAATGGAATCCTGAAGCGGCTGCCGGAGAAAAGCAGGCAAGCCCACCCGCACGCTCCTCACCTGATCCGCCGGAGAAAATGCGCCGGAGGTTGATTTCAACGGCGTCCAGCCCACGCTTTTCACATGGAGATGGAAATTGTAGTGCCCGATCAGATTCCGGTGATGACGCTGCCCGGCATCGCGTTTTTCCCGCAGGCGCTGCTTCCGCTTCATATTTTCGAACCCCGCTACCGGGTAATGTTGCGTGACGTGCTCGCATCCGACCGCCTCTTTGCGGTGGCGGGCATGGATCCGCGGAAAGTCGATGCATTCGAGCCGCCCCACCGCGTCGCGACCATGGGCATTGTCCGGGCCTGTCAGGAAAACAAAGACGGAACCGCGAATCTTCTTCTTCAAGGGCTTGCCCGAGTTGAAATCCAAACGATCGTGCGCGACGAGCCCTACCGCACCATCCGCATCCGGGCCCTCGCCAGCGCACCTGGAGCCGATGAGGACGAGAATCTAAAACTCCGCACCCACCTTTCTCGCCTGCTCACCACCCGCCAGAGGCTCAGCGGCGAAGGATCAAACGACCTCGCCCGTTTCCTGAAAACCATCGCCGACCCCGAGATTTTTGTGGATCTGGCCGCCTTTAGTTTCTGCGAAAAGCCACGCCTGAAACAGAAGCTCCTTGAGACGCTTGATGTGCACCGGCGCTTGGAAAGTTTCAGCGATGACGTTCGTGCCGACATCGAAATGATCAAGCTGCGTAAGAAGCTACAGGGCGGGCTCGCTGAAGACAGCATCGCCAGCAACTAGCCCGTTCACTGGAGCCGATGGTCGGAGTTGAACCGACGACCAGCGGTTTACGATAGCGGTGGTTTTACCTCGTCGGTGAAGCGCTCGGAGGCGTTCGTAAAAAAACCTTCCGCAAAACGCTGCTGCGCATGCGGAAGGTTTTCGGTGATGAACTCGACGAGGTTGGCGACAGCCCGCTGCGTTCATACTCGTCAAGCAACTGCTCGCGCCGCTCACGCGGCCAGTTCACCCGGCCCCGCCGGTCCCTTTGCCACCATCTGCCTGATCCATGGCCAATTTCCTGCTCGACCGCCAGATCGCCGCCCTGGAGCGCGCCTTCATCGAGGACGGCGGCTACTCCGAACAGCTCGCCACCGAACGCCTACGGCAACGGAAAAAAGATAAGACGGATCGGTCGGATCAAACTAATCAGACTGGTCTTCCGAAACCACCGCCCTGCCCCAAGTGCGGCGCCCTCAGGCGCTCCGCACCGCCAAAGCGGGCAAAACCCCGGGCTCCCAGTTCTGGGGCTGCACCCGCTACCCCGAGTGCAAAGGCATTTCCCCGATCTAAAGATCAGTCCGATCCGTCAGATCAGCCCGATCAGTCGGATCTTCCCCCACCCACCTCCTTCATGACCACCGACAGCATCATCTCCAAAGTCTGGAGCTTCTGTAACACCCTCCGCGACGACGGCGTTGGCTACGGCGACTACCTCGAACAGCTCACCTACCTCATCTTCCTCAAGATGGCGGACGAATACTCGAAGCCGCCCTACAACCGAAAAGTCGGCGTGCCCGCGCGTTTCAGTTGGTCGGTCATGCGCCCGCTCAAGAGTGCCGAACTCGAGGTCCACTATGTCGAAACGCTCCGCAGTCTCGGCACAGAAAAGGGCATGCTCGGCCAGATCTTCACCAAGGCCCAAAACAAGATCCAAGACCCCGCCAAGCTCGCCCGCCTCATCGAGATGGTCGATGACATCTCGTGGGTCACCCTCGATGCCGACACCAAGGGCGACATTTACGAGGGCATCCTCGAAAAGAACGCCGAGGACACCAAGTCCGGCGCCGGCCAATACTTCACGCCGCGCGCCCTCATCAAGGACATGGTCGAGTGCGTCGCCCCCGAACCCGGCAAATCCATCGCCGACCCGACGTGCGGTACCGGCGGCTTCTTCCTCGCGGCCTACGACTACCTCGTCAAACAGCGCACGCTCACTCCCGCGGAGAAACGTTTCCTCAAAAACGAAACCTTCCACGGCAACGAGATCGTCGCCGGCACGCGCCGTCTGTGTCTGATGAATCTCTTCCTCCACAACATCGGCGAGATCGACGGCAACAGCCTCATCGACTCGACCGATGCCCTCATCGCCCAGCCGGCGACCACCGTGGACTACGTGCTCGCCAATCCGCCCTTCGGCAAAAAGAGCTCGATCACCTTCACCAACGAGGAGGGCGAACAGGAGAAGGAGGACCTTGTTTACAACCGCCAGGATTTCTGGGCCACAACCTCCAACAAACAGCTCAACTTCCTCCAGCATATCCGCTCGCTCCTCAAGACCACCGGCCGCGCCGCCGTCGTGCTGCCGGACAACGTGCTCTTCGAGGGCGGCGCCGGCGAAACCGTGCGCAAGAAGCTCATGGAGACGACGGAACTCCACACGATCCTCCGCCTGCCGACGGGCATTTTTTACGCCAATGGCGTGAAAGCCAACGTGCTCTTCTTCGACAACCGTCCCGCCAGCAAGCAGGTCGCGACCAAGGAGGTCTGGTATTACGATTACCGGACCAACATCCATCACACGTTAAAGCGAAAGCCGCTCCGTCTCGAAGACCTCCGCGACTTCGTCACGTGCTACAACCCGACCAACCGCCATGCCCGCACCGAGACCTCGCACGCCGATAAAAACCCCAATGGCCGCTGGCGGAAGTTCACCCACGCCGAACTGGTGGCGCGCGACAAAACCAGCCTCGATCTCTTCTGGCTCAAAGATGACAGCCTCGCCGACCTCGACAACCTTCCCGAGCCCGAGGTGCTCGCCGATGAGATCATCGAGAACATCGAAGCCGGGTTGAACAACTTCCGCACGGTGGTGGCGGCACTTGGAAAATAATGCGCTTCGGCACCCACCCCACGCGCACGCACGCGGCCGTGCTCAGAAACTTCCCGTGATCTTGAAATAGACGCTGCGCTCGATCGCCCCGCGCCCTTCCGGAGCGCCGAATTCGATATGGTCGTCGTGCAGCAGGTTCTGCCCTACGACGGCCACCGTCAGGTGATCCGTCGCCTGCCAGGCCAGGCGGAGGTTGAGTTCACTGTATCCGGGAATGCCTTCGCCGCTCGGTATGTCGGGAATACTCTCGATCGCGCTGATATACCGAAAATGGGCGTCGAACTCGAAACCTCGCGGCAAGGTGAGGTAGGAACTCAGCCCGAATTGGTGCCGGGGACTCGCCCCTTCATAAAATTCACCCCGGTTAAGATCCTGTCCGCTCGGATGGAGATCGATTTCCAAATAGGAATAACTCGCGGACAACCGCCAGCTCTCCAAGGGGGTGTAGGTGACGAGGGTTTCAATACCGCGCGTGCGACCGTCGGTGAGATTCTGGCTGGAGATCGGAATCACCGTGCGGCCATCGGACGGGTCCACGAACGGTGTCCCGAACTCCAGGGAGGCGAGGCCTTCATAGCGGTTCTCGAAAAGCGCCACGTCGATGTGAAGCACTTCGGAGGCGCGCCACCGGTAGCCCAGTTCATAGGCAATCAGTTCTTCCGAGTCGAAATCGTCGCTCCCCAAGAGGCGCGCGACCGGATCGGCCGCAGGGTCGGTCACGTCGATGAAGATATCACGTTCCAAGCGGTTCGGAACACGTGCGGCCCGCGAGACCGCAGCCCAAACCGTATGCGTGGGTGTGATATCCCACGCCGCCCGTATGCTGGGCTGAAGTTCGAAGCCGCTGAAATCGTTGTGCTCGGCCTTGGTCCCCAAGGTGACGTGAAACACATCCCGCAGGACGATTTTGTCCTGCACAAACGCGCTGTATATCTGGTCCTGGGACGACTCGGGCCGTACGGCAAAAATCCCGCCGCTCTTGTTGCGATTCCAGGTGTAGCGGTGGTTCAAGCCCCAGAGGATTTCATGATGCGCCACCGGCTTGAAACGATGTTGCAGATCGAAATCCAACGTATGGAGGTCATCCGTGAAGCTCGGATCGTCGAAGTGCGTCCGGTCATAATACGCACGTAGCTGCAGGTCGGAATCGGCACTGATTTCGTGGCGCCACCGCCCGAGAATATTCCCGCCGGCCACCTCGGTCTCCAGATTTCCCGAGGGTCCCGGACGACCGATGATGGTCACCGCTGGAGTGAGTTGCCCGATATACCCTTTATAGATATCGCCCTGAACCGTCCATTGACTCTGCGGACTCGGTGTCCCGTCGGCGCGGAATCCCATATGACCGAGCTGCCAGTCGTCGGAACTTTCGGACATGTTGACCGTTTCGTCCCGATCGGAGTACTGCCCGAACACGCGGTAATGCACGCCGCCTTCGGTCCGGCTTCCATAACGGGTGGCGAACGAGCGCTCCTCGGTCCCCACCACGGTTTCAACAAGCGTCCCTTGCGTATCCGCGGCGTTTTTCGTCGTGATGTTGATCACCCCGTTGACGGCGTTCGACCCCCACAACGCCGCTCCCGGCCCGCGAATGACTTCGATCCGCTCAATGTCGGCCATGATGTAATCCTGGACGTCCCAACTCACCCCGGAAAACAGGGGTGTATAGATGCTGCGCGTGTCGCTCAGAACCAAAAGCTTTTCCGAGTTGATGCTGTTAAACCCCCGCGCGCTAACGGCCCAGGTGCTTGAATTCTGACGTCCCACATAGAGCCCCGGAACGCCGCGCAACGCCTCCGGAACAGTCGTCGCGCCCGAACGACGGATATGCTCCCCCGTGACCACGGCGAGGGCCGCCGCCGCATTTTGAGAGGATTCGGGCGTCTTGGATACCGAAGTCACCTCGATGTCCATCAGCTCACTGAGACTCATCTGCTTCATTACGCCGATGGACGTCGCCTCATCCGCGGCCATCGCCACACCGCAACCGGAACAGACCGCAAGTAAAGAGCATGTTCGTCGGAAATGAATACGGTGTGTCATACGTCGCTTCTTGAAGAGGTGACCAGACAGCGTGGGCCGTCCGTGGTTTTACGCTCGGGGGCATTTTTTCGAGTCGACCAGTGATTTGCAGTCACGGGAATTCGGATACGCGAGAATCCTCGCCATCCCGCACGATCTGTAAACCCGAAAGACACGACGAGGACACCGCTTCCAAGGAGGCGCAACGGCCCCAATGGATCGGCTCGCCTCATGGGGCGTTCCCCCGAACCGATTTCGGAGTCCCGCCTGCTGGCCGAATCGGTGATATCGAGTATCTTTGACAATCGTGTCCGTCCGCCCCGTCCGCAGCCCGCTTCGACTCATCAAATCGAGCATCCTGATCGCCCTCGTTCTTTTCGCCTTTGGCGCGCCTTCGTTCGCCGACCTTCCCCTGCCCCCTCGCACCGTGGTGAACAACCCCGAGGAAGCGATCAAACTGGCGGGGCCCGACTTTTACCCCGTCAAAGGTACGGGCAGCATGAAGCCCTACATTCCCGAGAGCGACGATCCCAGCAA
Source organism: Opitutaceae bacterium (assembly GCA_024711005.1). Taxonomy (GTDB): domain Bacteria; phylum Verrucomicrobiota; class Verrucomicrobiia; order Opitutales; family Opitutaceae; genus Rariglobus. The sequence goes on from JANJTQ010000205.1 coordinate 6,349, forward strand.
GGTCGTCGCCCTCCTCGCGGTGGACAAACCGCCTTACGAGCACCTGAAAAAAGGCGATCTGGTGATCTTCCGCTCGAACGGCCGGCAAGTGGTCCATCAAATCGCGGCGTCTCAAGGCGAGAAGTGGATCACCACCGGGATCGACAACGAAGACTATGACGGGCCCGCGCTCAATCGCGAAACGTTCATCAGCCGGGTCCTACACGTCTACGTTCTCGGCCAGGAAAATCCGTCCTGGATAAAACCCAAAGAGGATATCGAAGCATCAAAGATCGAATCCGAAAAACCGTCGAAGACGACCGACCGGCATTCTTCGGACAACCGGATCCGGCGCGAATAAAAGTTCCCGCGGTCAGAACAATCCGAGCACCAGCGAGGGACACAGGCCGAGGATGACGATCAGGCTGGCGGCCGTCAGCAGCGCGAGACCGGCGGAGGCCGTCACTTTGATGTGCGTCGCCGTCGGGACTGCCGGAACGACCAGAGCTTGTTTCAAAATCAGCAGATAATAATACAGCCCCACCGCACTCAGCACGATCGCGAGAAGCGCCAGCCAGCCCGTCGGTCCGCCCACTTGTAGGGCCGCTCCGAATACAAGAAACTTGCCGACGAAGCCGGCCAGCGGAGGAATACCGGCGAGCGACAGAACGAACACCAAGAGGCAACCGGCGAGCAACGGCGAACGCGCACGGAGTCCGGCGAGGTCGGTGAGACTCTGGCAGGGACTTTGGCTCTCTATCAACGCGATGACGCCAAACGCGCCCACCGTCGCGAGTCCGTAGGTCGCTGCATAATAGAACAGCGGAGCCGCCCCACCCTGCCCCGCCGCCATCACTCCGAGCAACAACGCGCCGCCGTGGGCGATCGCCGAATAGGCGAGCAGGCGCCGGACGTTGCTCTGCGCAAGCGCGGCCACATTGCCCAGCAGCAGCGAGGCGACGACGATCAGCGCCACCGCCGGAAGCCAACCCGCCGTACCCGTCAAGTCGCCCGCAGTCGCGCCGAAGCCCGCCCAGAGCAGACGAAGAAACAAGGTAAAACCCGCCAGCTTCGAGGCGGACGCAATGAGCGCCGCCGCCGGGGCCGGCGCGCCTTGGTAGACATCCGGTGCCCACAGGTGAAACGGAGCCGCCGCCGCCTTGTAGCCGAACGCCACCAAAACCATGACGAGCGCCACCATGAGCAGCGGACTGTTGCCACTCATCGCCAGCTGCAGCGCGATCTCAGGCAGTTCGATCGATCCGGTGAGCCCGTAAATCAGGCTGAAGCCGAACAGCATGAACGCCGCCGAAACGCCACCGAAGAGGAAATACTTCAACCCGGCCTCGGCGGATTCGGGTCGCGTCTTGTCGAAGCCCGCGAGCACGTAGAGCGACAAGCTCGCCAGTTCAAGCGCGAGAAACGCCAGCAGCAATTGCTGTGAAACCGCCATCAGCGTGAAGCCCGCCGTGGCGAACAGGATGATCGCCACAAACTCCGCCGGATGACGCATCTTCGAGGTGCCGGCGGCGATTCCGAGCGTGAGCAACGCGAGCCCGAGCACGCCGGCGCGGGACACCTGCGCCAGAATATCCAAGGCAAAGACACCGCCAAACAACGCCCCCGGCGTGCCGGCTTGGAGTCCCCACACGCAGGCGGCGATGAGCG
>JANJTQ010000304.1 GCA_024711005.1 Opitutaceae bacterium
GCCTGAGCACGCAGCCTCGTTCCCCATAGGCACCATTACGATATCTCGCACGGGCCCATCGTGACGTCTCATTGAGTCCCATCAAGCAACCCGCTGGTGGCACCCGGCCGGACGCTTACAAGACCCTCGCCTCATTCTCCACTCCAGTGGAGGCACATCTTGCGGCGACTCGGCTGGAGAGTGCCGGAGTAAAGACCTCGATTCGAGATGAGTACGCCGTCACATTTGACTGGTTCATATCCAATGCAATCGGCGGAGTGAAAATCGAGGTATCCGACGAGGACTGGATCGAAGCACGCGCACTCCTGAATCTCGCCCCCGACTCGGTTGGAATGATCGTCTGTCCCCATTGCGGATCGTCCAACATTCACATCCGGGTACTAAGTGTCTTTGGCGTGATATGCCTGCTCTTCAAACTACCGATTCCGCTCAAACGCGCCTCCGTCGATTGTCGACAATGCAAGCGTGTGCACAGCGTTGCGATCAATGGCGGGACAGGCGACCGGACTTGATCGCGACAACAAATATCAGGGCAACGAGCCATGAGTGAGCACAACACCCCTTCTGGAGAACTCGAATGTGCCGGCGGCGTTCTCTCCTATCGTTCCGGCGACGGCGGTTGGTCGATTCTGATTTCGGCCATCCGACTGATTGGCGAGTACACGAACTCGGACGGCCCCTTCCTTGACGATTACTTTCTCGTTTTTCTTACGGCGGTAGAAGACGGATGGCACCAAGCATCCTTCTACGCCGAGGGAAGAGATGAAGCGCTACGGTCCATTGAAACGCGGATTGGAGCGACAATTGAGCCGGGACTTTGTGACTCCACAACATTTCGGACACGCATCCTGTGGCCGCCACATCTCAAGGGCGAAGAGCTCATGAAAGTCGCCCCTCGTGCAAAAAAAACTCCGTGGCACAATCTGAGCGGCTCGGATGAAATCATCTTATCACAAGCCGCACGACGGGCGTTCCCCACATAAAGAGTCGAGCACCGGGCGCGCCTCCGGCTCCACCCTTCCCTTTCCGTGTGTTCTGTGCTCCGCGAGCAACCGCCGACGTTTGCCTCGTTTTGAAATCAGGCTCTTCCTTTTCGGGCATTTCCTGTGTTTCGTGATGAAACCATGTCTTACCCGGTCGTTGCCGTTATCGATATCGGCTCCAACTCCATCAAGGTCCTCGTCGCCACGAAGCGGTTCGACGGTCGCATCGAAGCACTCAAGGCTCACACGATCGATGCGCGGATCAGTGCCGGCATCAGCCAGTCGGAGCCCCGCCTGAGCGAGGACGGAATGACCCGCGGGCTGGCCGCCATCCGCGACCTGCTCGCAATCGCCGCGCCCTTCGCCCCCGCCCACACCGTGCTTGTCGCCACCAGCGCCGTGCGCGACGCCGCCAACGGCTCCGAATTCCGCGATCGCGTGCGGGCCGCCACCGGCCATGCGATCCGCATTCTCTCGGGAGACGAAGAAGCCGAGCTCATCGGACGCGGCCTTACCTGTGATCCCGCGCTTGCCGACTTGCGCAACTTTTACGTCTTCGATCTCGGCGGCGGCAGTCTTGAGTGTCTCTCCTTCCGCGATCGACACATCGAACAGGAACTCAGCCTCAAACTGGGCTGCGTGCGAATGACCGAGAAGTTCATTCGCGATCCGCAGGCGCCGTTGGAGAGCACCGCGTGCACCGCCCTCGCCTTGCACGTGCGCGACACGATCAAGCGGTCCGGTTTTCGCTTTAATCTGCCCGACGGCGAGGCCGTGTTCACCGGCGGCACGTTCACCACGGTTCGCGCCATCAAGGCCGCTCTCCATGGCGTTCGCCTGGAGGATACCGAACCGATCGTATCCACCGCCACGCTTCACGAACTCCTCGATGAAATCGGCCCGCTCACACTCGACGAACGCAAGCAGATCCCCGGCATGCCGGCGGCGCGCGCGGATGTCTTTACCGCGGCGCTCGTCACCGTGGTCGCCGTGGCGGAGTTCGGTCTGTTCGAACGCTTCCACCACTCGCTCTACAACCTCCGCTGGGGACTGGCGGCGCAAACACTGAATCGATTGCGGACTGCGGATTGAGGATTGCGGATTGTATCGAGTGCGGACTGCGGAGCGGGGATTGCGGATTGAGAGGAATGGAACTGCTCCCTTTTTACTCCGCATTCCGCAATCACCACGACGGAAGTGAGGACCTCTGACCACGGCGTAAGAACTGCCGGGAATCTCATTCCGCAATCCGCAATCCCCAGTCCGCACTCCTCACTCCGCACTCCGCAATTCCGTGTGTGGGCTCCGCAGCCCGCGTTTGATCATCGTCGCCGCGGGAATCTTCAGTTTGCGCAGGGCCTTCAGCATCTTATCAAAATCCTTCGGCAACGGCGCGCGCAGATCGAGAGTCTTGCCCGTGATCGGATGCGTCACCACCAGGTGCTCGGCGTGCAGCATCATCCGGGTCGGCTGCGACGGCAGACGCGGACTCGGCTTCCAGCCATAAACCACGTCACCCAGCAAAATATGTCCGAGTGATTTCATGTGCACGCGGATCTGATGCGTGCGTCCCGTGTGGATCGTGCAGCGGATGAGCGACGCAAGATTGCCGCCAAACACCTCCACGCGCTCCCAGTCCGTATGCGCATCGCGCCCGCCCGGACCTTCGACGACGGCCATTTTATGCCGCTGTGTCGGATTGCGTCCAATGGGCTTGCGCAGGCTTCCGCTCAGGAGCGACGGCACCCCGTCAACCAGGGCAACGTATTGTTTATGCGATGTGCGCGCGGCGAATTGCGCGGAGATCCCGCGGTGCGCGGCGTCGGTCTTCGCAACGAGCATGATGCCGGAGGTGTCTCGATCGAGGCGGTGCACGATGCCCGGTCGCTCTACGCCGCCGATGCCGCTCAACTCGCCCTCGCAATGCGAGAGCAACGCATGAACCAGAGTGTCGTCACCGGTGCCGGCGCCCGGGTGGACGACCATGCCGGCCGCCTTGTTGATCGCGAGGAGATGCTTGTCCTCAAAAATGACGTCGATGGGAATATCGACCGCCTTGATCTCCGTGGGTCTGACTTCGGGAAAAGTGAAAACGAGTTCATCGCCCGCAAGCACGTCGGCGCTCCGATCGAGCGGCTTGCCGTTGCGCTTAACCAGCCCGGCATCGAGCGCCCGCTGAAACGCCACCCGGCTGTGCTCGGGGAATGCCGTCGCGAGAACCTTGTCGGCACGGGCACGGGAGGAATCGAGCGGAACGGTGTAGCGAATGGACATACGAGCCCGGCAACGTCAGACAATTTCCCCGGCAAGGCGATCTATCTCGGCATGCATCGCCACACGAGTCGCTTCGGGCACGTCGGCGACGGCCCAACCATTGCGCGCCAACTGCGCCAGCTCGGCACGGGTGAAGCCCGCCTCGGTGGCGAGCACGGCGTATTCGCCATTGAGTGTATTTGCGAACACCAGCGGGTCGTCCGTGCTGATCGTGCAGCGCACGCCGGCCTGCATCAGCGTGCGCAGCGGATGCTCCGCGATCGAGGCGACGACGCGCAGCTTCACATTGCTCAACGGACACACGTCGAAGGTGACGCCTCGCTCCGCGGCCAGCGCAACCACCGCCGGATCCTCGGCGGCGCGCACGCCATGCTGGATGCGCGTCGCACCCAGTTGCACGATGGCTTCACGCACGCGATGCGGCCCGTCGAACTCGCCCGCGTGGGCCTTGGTGACTTTGCCGGCGGAGCGCAGCCGCGCCCACACCGCGGCCGTCCACGGCTCGGTCGGCAGGCTTTCGAGTCCGTGCAAATCGACGCCGGCAAGGTCGTCCCAATTGGCCAGGTCGTCGATCACCGCCTGCATCGGACCGGCATAGTCGGTGCGTGCCATGCCCGCGAAGATACGCACTTCAAGCCCGGCCGGCACGGCGGCGCGAATCGCCGCGATGATCTCGGTGCCCGGCGTCTTGATGAAGCCGCTCACCGGCAGGTGAAAACTCGTCTCCACATAACGCACGTTCTGCGCGACATGCCCCGCGAAGATCGCCTTGGCGGCCTCGTGATAACGGTCAGCCGAGACAAACCACGGCAGCGCATGGCCGAGAAGAATCTCGTCGAACTTCGGAAAACTCGGATAGCGAAAATCGGCCGCGTGAAAGTAGGGGTTTTCCGGATACGCCTCGGGCTGCCACGCGCGCAACAATCCGTAAGGAAGCGCACCTTCGATGTGAAGGTGCGTCTCGGTCTTGGGGAGGGATTGGATGAAATCCATCAAAACTATGTGCCCACGAAACACACGAAATGACACGAAAAGAAATCCACCTGAAAAATCCGGGGGTTGGACTTTCGTGTCATTTTGTGTGTTTCGTGGGCCAAATTTCTACTTCGTTCCCAGCAGATAATCCGGATTCAGCTTATGCAGCGATTTCGGAACAAACAGGCCGTCCTTGCGGATGAGTTTACCGTCGAACCAGATTTCGCCTCCGCCCCACTCCGGACGCTGGATGTTCACCATGTCCCAATGGACCTGGGACTTGTTGCCGTTGCCCACGCCCTCGTAGGCTTGGCCGGGGGTGAAATGGAAGGACCCGGCGATCTTCTCGTCGAAGAGGATGTCGCGCATGGGTTCGAGAATATGCGGATTAAAACCAAGGGCAAACTCGCCGATGTAACGCGCGCCCGGATCGCTATCGAGGATCTCATTGAGGCGTTTGGTGTTGTTGGCGGTCGCCTCGACGATGCGGCCTTTTTTGAAGACGAGCCGAATGTTGTCGAAGGACGTCCCCAGATAGACCGTGGGTGCATTATAGGAAATCACACCCTCGACGCTGTCCTTGACCGGACAGGAAAACACCTCGCCGTCGGGAATGTTGCGCCGGCCGCCGCAGGTCTGGGAACCGATGCCCTTGATCGAAAAACGGAGGTCGGTGCCGGGGCCGGTGATCTGAACCTGGTCGGTTTTGTCCATCAGCGCCTTGAGCGCGTTCATCCCGGGAATCATGCGCGAGTAATCGAGCGTGCAGACCTTGAAGTAGAAATCCTCGAACGCCTCGGTGCTGAGCCCGGCTTGCTGAGCCATGGCCGAGGTCGGCCAGCGCAGGACCACCCACTTGGTCTTGTTCACGCGGTGGTCCAGCACGGGTTTCATGAGTTTCGAAACGAGCTGGACGCGCGCCGCGGGGACGTCGGAGGTCTCGAAAATATTCTCGGAGCCGCGCAAGGCGATGTATGCATTCATTTTTTGCATACGCGCGTACTCGACCTCGGCGTGCGGGGCGTATTGAGCCTCCTCGGCGCCGAGCATGAGTTCGCGGCTGATGCGCGCCTTGTGCAAGTGGACGCAGGGGTGGGCGCCGCGTGCACGGGTGGCCCGAATGAGCGCGATGACGATCGCCTCGGGCACATCGAAGGCGTCGATCAGGACGCGCTCGCCTTTTTTAAGTTCGCAGGAGAATCCGGTGAGGCCTTCGGCCAGTTGAGTGAAACGGGTGTCAATGATCATGAGGTAAAAGAATGAAAATTGCCGGCGATCTATTCCCGTCAGGCGGCGGGGCGCAACGGAGCATCGTGGAAGCAGATGCGCTCGACCGCCTCGTCAAAGTCGGAGGCTCCGCGGATGATGTCGATTTCGAGACGCAGGTAATAAATCGGCACCGCACACGGCAAGCCGTCGGGCAGACGAACGGCGTCTTTCTCCGTCGTCACGATGAACTCGACCTTCTGCTCGATGCCCTCGGTGAACAGCGAAACGAAGTCTTCCGAGGTAAACCGGTAGTGGTCGAGGAACCGGCGCGCGAACTGGATGTGTCCGCCCAAATCGCGCAGGAATTTTTCGAAGCTCTCAGGCACCGCGATGCCGCTGAAGGCGCCGATCTTGCGGCCGCGCAGCCACTCGAGCGGCTGACGTTCGTCCGTGCCGAAGCGTTGAAGGTATTGAGGGCGGTGGGCGCATTCGATGACGTCCACGCCGGGATTGTGTTTTTGGATGAGTTCCTCGAGCTCGAGGTCGCGCACGCCATCGGACTTGGTCAGGAAGACGTAGCTGGCGCGCTTCAAGTGTTTGATCGGCTCGCGGAGAATGCCGCGTGGCAGAAGATGGCCGTTGCCAAAGGGATTGGTCTTGTCGACCAAGAGCAGGTTGAGCCGGCCTTTGAGCGGCAGGTATTGAAAACCGTCGTCGAGAATGAGCGTGTCGCAGCCGAACTTCTTGATGGCGTAGGTGCCGGCCTTCACGCGGTTTTTGTCCACGATCACGAAGACGCCGGGGAGATTGCGGGCGAGCATGTAGGGCTCGTCGCCGGCCTGCTCGGAGTCGAGCAACACGCGCTGGCCGTCGCTCACAATGCGCGGAGGCGGCTCGGACGTATGCGAGAGCGCGTACCACCACTTTTTCCACATGGGGGGAGCCTTGCTGCGATAGCCGCGCGAGAGAATGGCGACCCGGCGTCCGCGATCGCGGAGGGCACGCGCAAATTTTTCAACGACAGGCGTCTTGCCGGTGCCGCCCACGGTCAGGTTCCCCACCACAACGACGAGGCAACCCAGCGGCTGGTCGTGCAGGATGCGCTTCCGGTAAAGCCAGAGTCGCGCCTGGGCGATGCCGCTGAACAGATAGGACATCCCCTGCAAAAATCCGGCGAAAATCGTCGCCCGCACCCCTTCGCGCCGACCGAAAATGACGTCGATCGTGTAGTGTTCGAAGGTGTTGAGTTGGCGTTTGAGCCAGGACGACATGCGGACGGATTAGGGAGTTGACGGTAGGCGGGCGGGAACGCTTGGCTGAATGTTCTACCACGCCGCAAGCCGGGTCATGCAACTCAATCCTCGACAAGTTGCTGATATCCGCCGGTGAGCGTCGCCGGTGGTCTCCAACACGCCCATGAGCTACAAATTGTTCATTCCCGGTCCCATTGCCGTCTCCGACAAGACGCTGCGCGCCATGGCGCAGCCGATGATCGGTCACCGCAGCACCGATTTCGTGGCGCTCTACAACTCCATTCAACCGGACTTGCAGGCGCTCTTTTACACCAAGGATCCGGTGTATATCTCTACCAGCAGCGCTTGGGGCGTGATGGAAGGCGCCCTGCGCAACGTCTGCCAGAAGAAGGTGCTCAACTGCATGAACGGCGCGTTCTCCGACAAGTGGAACGACGTCGCCCTCCGTTGCGGCAAGCAGGCCACCGCGCTGAAGTTCGACTGGGGCCAGCCCGTCGACCCGGAGGCCGTCCGCCGCGAACTCGCCACCGGCGCCTACGACTGCGTCACGATCATTCATAACGAGACCTCGACGGGAACGATGAGCGACATCAACGCGCTCGCCGCCGTCCTTCGCGAGTTCCCCGACGTCGTCTCGATCATCGACACGGTCAGCTCGTTTACCGTCGTTCCGATCAAGAAAGACGAACTCGGCCTGGACATCATCATCACCGGTTCACAGAAGGCCCTCGCCTTACCTCCGGGGCTCGCGCTGATCACGGTATCGAAAAAAGCCCTCGAACGGTCCGCCCTCGCCAAGGACCGCGGCTATTATTTCGACCTGATCGAGTTCCAAAAGAACCACGAGAACGGGATGACTCCGAGCACTCCGACCATCGCCCTGATCTACGCGCTCAAATCCAAGCTCGAGGACATCAAGGCCGAGGGCATCGAGAATCGTTACGCCCGCCACGCACGCCTCAACAAGACCGTGCAGGACTTCATCTTCTCGAAGGGATTTAAGCTGTTCCCGAAGGAGGGTTTTGGCTCGGTCTCGCTCAACTGCTTTGCCAACACGCAAAACATCGACTTGGCCGCGCTGAACAAGGTGCTCAAATCGAAGCACAAGCTCGTGATCGACGGCGGCTACGGAAAGCTCAAGGGCAAGACCTTCCGCATCTCCAACATGGGCGACGAGACGGACGAGACGATCGCCGAACTCATCAAGGCCCTCGACTCCGCCCTCGCCGAGACCCCGAAGTTGACGGCCTGAGTCCGCCGAAGGAACAAATCCCCTGCATCAGAACGGCGGGCCCGAAAGGCCTGCCGTTTTTCTTTTCACGTCGGACGCGCCATCAAACGCCGCACGAGTGAACCCGGCGTGTCCGTCGCCTCCGCGAGCACACGCAAACAGGGTTCGTCATCTTGCGCTTTCGTCGCCCGGAGCGACTGTTCCGCTGGAATTTTCAAGCACCAGCCCACGACCGCCTCGCCACACTTCGCACCCCTCGTATTTGCACGACAATTACGCTCTCCCTTGAAGCTCGCCCGCGCCGTCGATCGCAGCTCATCCGCAAAACTAAACCTTGAAATCGCCCGCCGCGCCCCGTAACCGCTCGCAGCCAAATGAAGTCCCTCATCATCGCCGAGAAGCCCTCCGTGGCCGCAGATCTAGCCAAGGCCCTCGGTAAAATCCCCAAAAAAGACGACCATTATGAAAACGACGAGTACGTGATCTCGTCGGCGGTCGGGCATTTGGTGGAACTCGAGATGCCCGAGGACATCGACAAGAAGAAATACGGCTTCTGGCGGCTTGAGATGCTTCCGATCATCCCGGAAACCTTCGGTCTCAAGCCGATCGCCGATTCCAAGGAACGCTTTAACCACCTCAAAAAGCTCCTCGCCCGCAAAGACATCGATCAGGTCATCAACGCTTGCGACGCCGGGCGCGAGGGTGAGCTCATCTTCGCCTACCTTTACCAGCTCGCCAAATCCAAGCTCCCGGTAAAGCGCGCCTGGATGCAGACGATGACCAGCGAGGGCATCCAGGACGCCTTCAAAAAACTGCGCGACGGCGAACAGATGAAGGGCCTTGAGTCCGCCGCCCGTTGCCGCTCCGAAAGCGACTGGCTGATCGGCATCAACGGCACCCGTGCACTGACCAAACGCATGTTTGGCTCCCGCGCCGGAAACGTCGCGTCGGTCGGCCGCGTACAGACACCCACCCTCGCGATCCTGTTCAACCGCGAGTTGGAGATCCGCAATTTCAAGCCTCGCTCGTTCTGGCGTGTCACCGCCGAGTTCAAGGTCACCAAGGGCTCCTACGAAGGCGTCTACCAACGCGCCAATTACAAGAAGGCCGAAAACGACGAACATGACCGCATCGACCGCGTCTGGGACAAAGCCGTGGCCGAGGCCGTTCTTGCCGCCTGCCAGGGCCAGCCTTTGGCCGCCGTTCGCGAGGAGAAAAAAGCCTCCAGCCAAGCCAGCCCGCGCCTCTACGATTTGACGACCCTCCAGCGCGAGGCCAACGGCCGTTTTGGTCTCCCCGCCCGTCGCACGCTCCAGATCGCCCAAGCTCTCTACGAGCGCCACAAGGCCATCACCTACCCGAGAACGGATTCGCGCGCCCTTCCCGAGGATTACATCCCCACGGTGCGCCAGACCCTCACCAGCCTCTCCGGCGATCTTGGCAAACACGCCGGCACCGTTCTCGAACAGGGCTGGGTGAAACCCAACAAGCGCATCTTCAACAATGCGCAGATCTCCGATCACTTCGCGATCATCCCGACCACCACCAAACCCGCCAATCTCGACGAGATGGAGGCCAAGGTATACGACATGATCGCCCGTCGCTTCGTCGCGACGTTCTTCCCGTCCGCCGAATTCGACATCACCACGCGCGTTTCGACGGTTGCTCCGGGCCACGACTTCAAAACCGAGGGCAAAGTCCTCACCTCCCCGGGCTGGCTCGCCGTCTATAATAGGACCGTGGTGGACGATGATTCGCCCGACTCGAAGGCCCTCCCCGCGCTCACCGCCGAGGATAACGCCCAGGCAATCACGACCTCCGCCCAGTTGCACACCGAAACCACCAAGCCGCCGCCGCGCTACACGGAAGCCACGCTCCTCTCCGCCATGGAAGGCGCCGGCAAACTCGTTGACGACGAGGCCATGGCCGATGCGATGAAGGAACGTGGACTCGGCACCCCCGCCACCCGCGCCGATACCATTGAAGGCCTGATCAACCAAAAATACGTGGAGCGAAACCAGCGTGAGCTCATCCCCACCACCAAGGCCGAGTCCCTGCTCGAATTCCTCGCCGCCGTAAAGGCCGACGCTCTCACCAAGCCCGACATGACCGGCGAATGGGAGTCAAAGCTCCGCAAGATGGAGCACAACAACTACGACCGAAATCAGTTCATGGCCGAGATCGTCGAGGTCACCAAGGGCATCGTCGAACGCACGAAAACCTTCGAGGAAACCGAGGAAAACTCCCGCGTCACCGATATCATTTCCCCTACCGACGGACAGCCAATGTTCGAGACCCTCCGCGGCTACAAATCCCGCGACGGCGTCCTCACGGTTTACAAGGTGATGAGTGGCCGGAAACTCGACGAATCCGAGGTTCGCGAACTCGTGACCGTCGGCGAAATCGGCCCTCTCGGCGGCTTCGTCTCCGCCAAGAGCGGCAATCGTTTCCCTTCCAAAATCAAGATCGTCGATGACGAAAAAAAGCCCGGCCTGAAAAAGGCCGAACTCGATTTCGGCAACAAAGTTGACGTC
>JANJTQ010000345.1 GCA_024711005.1 Opitutaceae bacterium
TCCTCTTCAACCTTTGTCACCTCCCATGGCTCGGGCAGCAGCAACAGTCGGCGATAATGTTCGTGAACGCTCATCTCCTTACTCATTGCCCTCCACTAGCTCAGATCCGCCTCCTCACCCACAACAAAACGTGAAGAACCCAAAAGTCGTGGTGTTGCCGCGAGGATCTTTGGTGGTGAGCTTGTTGCCGTTGGCGTCGTAGGTATACTCGGTCGTGAGGGCGAGGCCGGCAGGATCTACGATCTCCTTAAAAACGCGACCGGTGGCGTCCGGCACGTAGTGCGTGACGAGGCTTGCCACCCACGTGGGATCGGCAGCGGCAGAAGCCAGCTTGTGCACGATTTTTCGGGTCACGAAATTCTTCGAAAGGCCTGGAGGATAAGTGACGCCCGATGCCGTATACGTATCGGGAAAGTCATAGGTAAGATGGCTGAGGATGACTCCCTGCGCGTTGATGACGGTTTCGCTCAAGCGGCGACCGTATTGATTAGCCAAGGGGCTTGTGGAGTGAGGGCCGGCAGGAATACCGGTCGGCAGCGATTCACTATCGATACGATAGCGAGTGACCGTGCCCAAGGGGTCGGTAATGGACGACATGATGCGGTTCGTCTTATAACCAAAAGACTTCTCGTAACTGATCGACGAGGACAGCACCTTGATCTCCTTCGTCGGATCGCTGAATTTTCCCCACGCGATATTGCGCTGATCGACAGTGGCGGTGAACTCGTCGTTGTATTCGTAGAGGGTGACATTGCCGCTAAAATCGGTCGCACTGTCCAGCGCCATGCCCGCTTCGCGGTTGAAGTCGAATACCTCGGTGCCGAGCACTTCGGTCAAGCCGTTGTGGTGAGTCACCGTCATCTTCTTGAAGAAGATCATTCGGGGCGAATCGAACTCATTTGCCCCATAATAGATGCCTGCAAAGTCTTCCATGACGAAGACCTCGGCCTCGGTAAAATCATAGGTCCTGCGATTCCCCCGTGCGTCGGTGACTCTCGTCTGACGATGTCCGTCGAAGCCGGGATAGGGAGTCTCCCCCGTATACAACAAGGCAACACGGGAATCAGAGAAGAAATAGGCCCTGTCCCCGCTGGGAAGACCGACTTCCGACACCATCCGAGGCAACCCGGTTTTCTGGTAATAGTTGCCCGCCGCATCGGAGTGATAGTTGAACTTCGTCGTATCGTTTACATACGAAAATTCGTATTTATGCCCGAGAGGATCGGTGATTGCCTCCAGCTCCACATGCAGGTGTGGAGGCACATACTTGCCATCCGGATTGGGCGTTTGGTCGGCTTCGGTGCTGAACGCATATTCGTAATGCGTGACACCGCCATCCGGCGCCTCCACCGACGATAATAAACGGTAGGTGTCCTCCGCCGCCGGCCAGTAAGGATCCGTATAGGTGGCGCTATCGTAACTGTAGGTGGTCACCTTCCCGCGAGGATCGGTGATCGTTGAAACCAAACCTTGGGCATTGGTTTCGATAGTGATCGCAGCCCCCAAGCCGTCGGGACGGCGGACCTTGATTTGCGACGGAATCAGGGTGGTGGTGGCCGGGTAGGAGTAGTCCAGGAAATTACCAAACCTGTCCTTGACAGACAGGAGGCGGGAATAAGCGGTCAAGGAAATGTTATCCGATACATAGAACCGATCAGTCGTATTCTGCAGGCTGGACCGAGGCACCATTTCGGTCGGGATGTCGTAGGTCAGCGTGGAGCCAAACTTGCGAGTGAAAACAAACTGTCCCCCGCTGATCTGCGTGAGCGAACAAACATAGGCGTCCTTGTCGTTACGCGAAGAAGGAACCGGCAGGAAATCCATGCCAATGCCCCAAAAGCCAATGTCGGTGTTATAGGTAACGGAGGTGCGGTAGCGGATGGCGAAGGTGTATTGGGCTCCGTTTTCGTCGGTCACCGTGGCCGTGTTGGGTTCGCTCGATTCGGCCCTGTAAACAAACTGGATGGTCGCGCAAAGATTGGAGGTCCACCCCGCGCCGAACGGGCGGTCCAGACGTTCACTCATGCGCAGACCACGACGCAGGTTCCAGATTTCAGACGTAACGTTGCGGCGCACGCTCAGCGGCAGGTCGGACGCAGGCACCTCGACGTAGGCGTCGGTAGTCTCATGCCGCAAGCCGAGGCTCAGGGCGTCGATGAAGGTCTCTTCCCTGACTTGGTCGGATTCCGCTTCTTGCTGGGGTTTTTCGTCGGACAAGGGCGCGCCGTTGAGCGCAATCTTGCGGTATTTGGCACCGGAGGATTCCGAGAAAGGAATACTAAGGGTCGGCGGGTCCGATGGGGCCGGATTGTGATTGGTCGCGGGCAAGGTCGGCGCGCACAGCACCATGCAGAAAACAGTCAAAACCGAATGCCAGAGGCGGGAGGAACGGAGATTCATGGGCTGAAAAAAGGGCGGGCTTCGCGGCGGCTAGTTGATGGAAAATCGCTTCAGGGCGGACTGGGCCGGGACCCGGAGGCGTTTCTCCGAGCCGGTTACGAGGGCAGCCAAATAGTCGCGGGTCGCAACATCGCCGCCCAGGTCTCCCAATGCGGCGACGGCGGCGATACGCAGCGGAAGACTCGCGTCCCCGGAACGGGCGAGCTCAAAAGCCAACGGGCGAGATTCGGCGAGTTTGAGCCGGGCGCAGGCCTGCAAGGCAGTCGCCCGGCTGGTCTCCGGAACCTGCGGATCGGCGGCCAGACGCAGGGCGGCGGCGGCTACGTGTGAGCGCACATCGGCGGTAAGGTCACCGGTGCGCTCACGGGCAAGCAAGTGCAGCAATGCGGTCGCCGCCAACGCAGGCTCGGAACCGGTGATCGCAGCCAGATGGATCGCCCCGTCATCGACGGTTGGCCCGAGGGACGCCAGATGCTGGAGAGCGTAGTCACGCATGGCGGGTTCTTGCGCGGGATCGACGGCCATGGAACGCAATATGTCCGCGATCTCTTCGAGCCGGGCAGCGGAAGTCTGACGCCCAAGGGCGTTGAGGATGTCGTTCTTGAAGGCCCGGGATTGGGTTGGGGACAGCCCCGGGACAGACCGGGGTTCGGAGACAACGAGCAGCAAGGTCGCATGATCCTCCGCAGTGAATTCGGCCGGCAGAGCGTGAATCACGGCGAGACGCTGCGCATATGACAGAGACGAGTCGCCCGCGAGCACGACAGCCAGGGAAGGCGATGCGGGGGCGGGACGGTCGCGGCCGTCCAACGACTGGCCGACCAAGGCGCGGTGGGCGGGAATGGCCACGGGAGACACGATCCGCCCGCCCTTCGGGGAGGAGACCTCCGGCGCAGCCGTGATCGCGGGTTCGGAGCGGAAACATATCAACGCGACGACGCCCCCCATGGTGATGGCGAGCGCTCCAATCAGCAGTGCCCTGTAGCGGACGGCGTGGGACATGGCGCCTTAAAAAGTGCCGAGGTAGTTGTCACCTCGATACACGTGAATACGGTGGCAAAAGGACGAACTCAGGCCGAGCGGATACAGGAACTTCACGTACACGCGGCCAAACTCGTCGAAATCCTCGGCGGTGAATACCTGGAGGGTCGTACCGTCTTCGAAGGTTACGCCATTGACGAAAATCTCCACCTCGACGCGGGTGTCGGGAGTAATCTCGCTGATCATGATCGGGGTGCCGATCAACCGGCTGCCATCAGGATAAGAGGCCAGAATGTCGTGCGCGGTCTGAGCGTTGCTGCGGACACGCAGCCCGCTAACGAGGGCCTGGTCGAGAATCGGACCGCCGGGGTGAAGGCGGGCGACGACGCGGCTTACCCCGAGGTTATAGGTGAGCAGCCGGAAACTGGCACCGGTATCGCCGGGGGAAGCCGCGAGTTCGAAAAGCTCGACGCCTTGGTCGTGCTGAATGATTACGTCCTCCGGCAGAAGCGGGTTATTCCAGGTAACAGGAACACCGAGACCGGCGACCGGATCGTTCGAGAAGGCGGCGGCGACCACCTCCACCTCGACCGTACCGGTGAGCGTGGTCCCGGCACCCTGAGTTGAAACATAGGTACCCGTAATCGAGTAGAGGCCCGGGGCGGCAAAGGTGTAGGCGTGTGGAGCGAAGGAAGGCCGGTCCAGCACGACGGTTTCATCGGTATAGCCTGCGCGGCTGATTACCAACGTCGCATTGGCGTGGGGTTCGGCGGCGGCGTTGACGCGTGCTTCCTTGGGAGTGGCGGTCAACAGGAGTGTATCGTCCAGACGAATACGTATGCGCCCGGACGGCAGTGCCACCGGATCGATGAGCAGATTCAAAGGCTTCCAACGGAGGTGACGGGTTTCCTTGACGGCACCGTTCTCAAAAGAAGCACGCACTTTCACCGACTTACCGGGAATGAGAGAGATGTCCGCAAACCAACCGTGACCCGGTGAACACGTCGCTGTGGCGGGTTGGTCATCGGTCTCCACCGCAAGGAAATCGAAGAAGCGACTCACTCCTTCCACGAAAGCGGGAGAGACAAAGCTGTCTTCGGAACCAGCTGCCAGGTTATTATCGGCGGCGAGACGGGCATCGATCCAATCGGCACGTCCGTTGTGATCGCTGTCCATGCCGCCGATGGTTTGGACACGCAAGGCATTGATCTGAATGGGACGATAGCTGAGCGTGTTATCGTAAACGAAGCGGACCCGATGAGCACCTTCGATCAGCCACGGAGTGAGGATGCGGGCAAGCCCCGCCTCGCCCAAGGGCAGCAGGAGGTTCACACGGTCGACGAACTGACCATCGATCCACACTTCGACCAAAAACACCTCATTGGGGGTGCGGTTGCGAGGGGCGCCGGCTTCGAACTCAAGGCGGTAAACGCCCTGAGCGGGAACGGTGATATCGAAATCCAAGGCGGCGCGAACGGTGGTGGAAACGAGGGCGTCGCCTTCGGCTCGCCATGCGCCGAAAGCGGGAGTCCCGGAAGAACCGGCGTAAGAGCCCACCAAGGCGACATCGGCGTCGAAGACCAAGGGATCGGTTCCGAGCTGGCGTTCATCGTAATCGGAAACGCCATCACCGTCGGTATCCTCAAGGAGAGGATCGGAGCCAAGGACCGCCTCCTCGTCGTCGTAGAGTCCATCGCCATCCGTATCGAGGCGAAGTGATATCGCGTCGAAAAGGCGGGCGGCGGGCGGGGTGGCGTTGTTCCAAGCGGTGAAGCCAAGCCGTGCTTCGGAGGCGGTGGCGAGCGTGAGTTCGCCCAGAGAACTCCACTGGGTGCCGTCCAACGAGTGCTCGGCGCGGACGGAGGAGCCACGTCGGCTCAGGCGGAGATAATGAGTGTCGTGGTTATCGGGGAGCGAGTGCTCTGACATGATCGCGGCCACCTGGCCGACGGCGGCACGGTGTTGAAGCACGTAACGATTGGACCCGGATATCTCGATGGAGACAATCGGGGAATCGGAACCGGCGCCCGCCCTTAGCACCAACGCGGCCGAGCCGGCGCGCAGACCATCGAACAGGCGCACCCGTGTGGTGAACTCGAAGTCGGCCGTAACCGGCTGGCTCGTGAAGAGAAGCCCGTCATTGAGGACGCGGTTGCGAACACCGGTTCCGCGAGCGTAGACCACGTAACCACCTGAAGCGGCCTCGACGACTTGAGGTGTTCCGGCAACCGTGCCGATAGTCTCAATCTCCCAAGGAGCGGAGGGGACGGCAGGGATGTCCGCTCCATCGTCGGCGGCGTGACCGGAGGCGATTTCCAAGAAGTCAGGGTGACTATCGCCATCGGTATCGGCGAGCTTTGGGGCCGTGCCGGCTTGGTATTCGTCAAGATTACGCAGGCCGTCGCCGTCGGGATCTCCGTAGCCACCTTGGGCACCATGACGGGCGGCGGGATTAAGACCTTGAGTGATTTCCCATGCATCGGGCAGGCCATCGCCATCAACGTCGTCGACGCGGGAGTCGAATGCGGACAAGTAGGCGCCGGAAATGACCGCTCGAGGCGAACCGGGGATTTGCCAGGCAATGGAAAAATGGCCCGCACCGGTGTCGTTCTTGTGGAGAACCTCGAAATAGTAACGCTGGCCGGCTTGCAAGGTGACCGGGGACGATACACGCACGCCCTCCGGGGCAAATTGCCGGAATCCGATTGCGGCTCCCATGAAGCCGAGACGGCGAGTACGAAACGGAGTGTCGTCGACGGAGAGCCACCA
Organism: Opitutaceae bacterium; assembly: GCA_024711005.1. Classification (GTDB taxonomy): domain Bacteria; phylum Verrucomicrobiota; class Verrucomicrobiia; order Opitutales; family Opitutaceae; genus Rariglobus. Next base: position 6,151 of record JANJTQ010000345.1, read on the forward strand.
TTCGATCCGGTCGTCGCCCGCAACCCAGAAGGTGTAGTCGCCGGAAACCGGGGCGGTGAGGTAACCACGCACGCGGCGACCGTAGCGTTCGAGTCCGTCGGAGGACATCTCCAAGGCGGTGAGTCGCGTAAGCGCGGAAGGCACGCCGTTGAATTTGGCGCTGTTGGTAAGGTCGGTGATGTTCACGCCGTTGATGGCGCGCCATTCTTCGGCCAGCACAACACCGGGCATGGAGGCATCAGCAGTGATGGGGCTGGTACCGAAGAGGTATTCGGCGAGGTTGGAAAACCCATCGCCATCAGCATCGGACTGGGCGTCGGAGACATGGAGCGGGTTGAGCGCATGCGTAATCTCCCAGCCGTCAGGCAAACCATCGTCGTCGGTATCGGCCTTCGCGGGGTGCGTGCCAATCTCGAACTCCTGGAGGTTCGTAAGGTTGTCGCCATCGTCGTCGCGGGAGGCGTCGGATACACCAAGATCAAGAGGATCGAAGCCGTGCAAAATTTCCCAGCCGTCGGGCAGGCCGTCTCCATCGGAGTCGGCGAGGTGGGGGTTGGTGCCGGCCTGATATTCGGCAAGGTGGGTGAGGCCGTCGAGGTCGTCGTCGGCAAAGGCGCCTTGAGGACCATGGGCGACGGCGGGGTCGAGACCCACGGCGCTTTCCCAAGCATCGGGCAGGCCATCGCCGTCAATGTCGTCGGGACGCGGGAGGAAGCGGGCGAGATTCGCACCGGGGATAACAACGCGGGAGCCGATCGGCGGTTGCCAGGCGACCGCAAAGTGGTCGGCACCGCTGTTCTCCTTGTGGAGAACTTCAAAGTAGTAACGCTGACCGGCGATCAGGGAAACCGCCGCGGATTGGCGTGTGCCGGTGTTAAACTGGCGGACGGATGTCGCGCTGGTGCTGTAGGCGATGCGAACCCGTTCGAACGGACGGTCGGTGGAGCTCAACCAGAACTCGACGGAATCGTCACCGGCGACCCAGAAGGTGTGATCTCCGGTTTGGTCTGGGATCAGATAACCACGCACCCGAGTGCCAAAGGCGTTGAGGGTTGTTGGAGCGGACTCGAGCTGGACGAGCAAATCGCTTCGATCGGGCGTGGTGGCGAATTTGGCGTGGTTGGTGAGGTGGGCGATGGTGCCGCCCGAGATGCCGGTCCATGTCTCGGTTAGAACGCCGCCCACGACTTCGCCGTCGGCGGTCAGCGGATCGGTGCCGAGAAGGTACTCGGCCAGGGCGTTGAGGCCATCGTCATCGAGATCGAGCAGCGCGTCGGCGGAGGAGAGTGGATCGGTGCCATGGGCGACTTCCCAACCGTCGGGCAGGCCGTCTCCGTCGGTGTCGGCGCTTTCCGGGTTGGTGCCGAGGGCGCGTTCTTGGGCATTGTCGAGTCCGTCAGAATCAAAATCCAGGCCGGTCGGCTCGGCGGTGGAGACGATGAGGTCGTCGAGCGCGGCGATACGGCCCGGTTCACCGGTGTCGCCGGCTTGCAGCATGCGGAAGCGGGTCAACTGGAGCGGTGCGTTTTCAAGAAAGGCGAGGTCGCGGGCGACCAAGCGGCCGTTGACCGCGATCAACCAGCGTTTCTCGCGGTAGTCGAAGTGGAGTGCGTAATTGTTCCACTCCTCGGCTTGGGCGGACACCGGGAACTGTTTCCACTGCGATTGAGCCGGATCGAAAATCGAGAGCTGAGAGGACGAGCGATAACCAAAGAGGCCGGAAATCGGACCAACGAGGGTGTCGGGCTCGGGGAGTTGTCCGGGAAGCAGACGGGCGCGGAAACTAATCCACACGCGATCGACCTGCGAAGCGCTGAAAAAGCGTTCGAGAAGCGCGTCATCGGAGCCAGCGGGGAGCCGGGCTTGCTCGTCGGCGGACACGGTAGCACCCGAGGCGAGCCAGCCTTGTTGGGAATCGAGGGGACCCGGCGCGTAGCCTTCGCCGCTGGAAAAGTGGGTTTGCCACTGGCTGTTGCCGTGGTCGTCGGCAACGAGACGGGTGATGATCGATTCGGCTTGGGTCGGATTGAGTCCAATGGCGATTTCGGTGGCGTCGCGAATACCGTCGCCATCGGAGTCGGCGAGGTTGGGATTGGCGCCGATGGCAAGTTCTTCGGCGTTGGTCAGGCCGTCGCCGTCGTTGTCGAGATCGGCCGGTTCATCGTGGCGTACTTGAAAACCGTCGAAGCTGGCCGGGGACAGATCGCTGTGATGCAGAGCGAAGCCGGAGAAGAAAGGAACAGGATGCGCGAAGCCCAGGTTGTCGGCAAAACGAACGCCGTTGAGCCAAAGGGCCCAGCGCTGGCCGGGGTAGTCCATCCGCAGGGACACCCGATTCCACGCCGGTAAGGAGGGGCCGACGGCAAGCCATTCGCCGCCGCCGTTGCCACCACCATTCAACGCCACGGTTTTTCCGTCCGTGTCAAAATAGAACACGGCAGCGACATCCGCCGGGATGTCTTGGGGCGGGGTTGCGCGGGGAGCCGCCTTGAAGTGAAAGTCGAGCCACACCACGGGCGCGGGAACCGAGCCGGCGAAGTCTCTCGCAAGGGAGATGTTCGATCCCGTGAGGCTCAACGACAGCGCGCCTTCGGGATTTCCGCCGGCATTCGATACCTCGACCACGGCATTGTCACCGGAGTTGACCTGCCAAAGGCGCGTGCCGCTGGCGAAGGCGCCAACAGCGTCGGCTTCGAAGCCGTCCGAGAACGGGACGTTGCCCAGTACATGGGCTTCGGCGGCGCCAGCGTTGGTGCCCCGGAGGAGTTCGTGACGGTCGAACACACCGTCGTTGTCCGAGTCGGGCGCGTTGGGCAGGAGCCCGAGCAGGAACTCGGTCAGATTGTCCACGCCATCGCGGTCGGGATCACCGTAGCGCTGAGCGGTCAACGGATTTAATCCGTGCGCCAAAAGCCAGCTGTCGGGCAGGCCAGTGCCGGAGGTATCCGTAAAAAGCGGGTTCTCCGAGCCGACATAAAAATAGTCCAGGAACGCCGGTTTCTCGGAATCGCCCTTGAGACGAAACTGGGCGAAGGGAGACGCGGCGTTATCCGCAAAGCCCAAGTCGGCCTTGACCAGATTTCCGTCCAAGAAGAGATCCCAGCGTTTGCTGCCATAATCCACGCGGTAGGAAATCCGCAGCCAGTTGACGATCTGCTCATCCAGGAGCGAGGTGGTATAGCCGGCTGGCACCCAATCGCCGCCGCCCAGACCGTCACCGTCGACTGCATACACTTCACCGGTCGAACCGATTTTCACGAAACCGGTGACTGCGGCGACGGCTTCGTTGACCTCCGAAGGAAGTTCGGCGAGGTCGGCAAACACCGGCTTTAGGTAGAAATCGATCCACGTGACGGAGGACTCAAACCCAGGAGCCCAGCCCTCGGCCGAAAATGTAAGCCAACCCGGCCCAGTGAGCGACAGGCCTTGGTCGCCCGAAAAGGCGTGATTGACGATGGTCGTCGATAGCGAAGCGGAGAAGGTCCAGCCGTTGCCCGCAGTCGCCGGTCCCAAGGTGTAGCCGTCGGCGATCTCGAAGTCGTTGTTGACCGGCAAGACCACCGCTGCACATGCGGCCGCTCCCAGCGGGAATGCGGCCGCCATTGCAACCCACCGACGAAGGCTCAGGGAGGCCATGGGGGTGCTTCAGGCGTTGGGCTCTTTTTGTTTGGCGGCCTCGGCCGCTGCTTTTTCACGCGCTTTGCGCTGCTCTCGAAGAAGAACGCTCCCAGAGCTGAAGAGGACCCATCCTCCGATCGAAGAAACCATGATGACGGTGCCCTTGGACGGTTCTGCTGCCGATAAGACGGACGGCAACAGACATAGCGAAAAGAATGCAAATGAGAGAAGAGAACGCATGGAGTTATGAAGCGAAGAGAAACTTGCAAACGACGGGAGTTAAAAGGAGAGGTGAAAAGTTGTTTCAAGTGACGGTCAAGTGGTTTTTCCCCAAGCAGCTAAATAATCGCATTTCACTAACCTTCCCTACTGGTGCCGAGTAACCCACTTTCTCAAGTTCACATTGCCTGCATGAACGCGGCCTTGTAAGGCGGGCCGTTTCACTTCAATCGACTGACCTCTCTTCCCGGACCATGAGCAAATCCACCTTCATCATCTGTGCGATCAACATGGTCGCCAGTGCGGTCGCGCTCTTCTTGATTTTTCGCTCCCCGGCGAAACCCACGGTTCAGGCGCCTGCGCAGAACATCGCTGCCGCGGCACCTGCCGAAGCCACGCCCGCTCCGGAGGAAATCTGGAGTCGATTTGAGCAGGCGGTGGATATGCAAATAGCCGTCAGCGCGCTGGCCAAGTTTCCGTCAGAGACAGCAGGCATCGACAAGGTGGCTGATTATGTCCGCGCAAATAACCCGACTAAATCGGAGGCCGTGGACTTTGCCACCGTAGCTCGCGTCAGTGCCTGCATGCGATTTTTGGGTGCGCACGGTCAGTGGAATTCTCCGCACTTACTGCTTTTGCAAGACATCGCCAAAGACCGCCGTTCCTGCGTGATCGTTCGAGACCTCGCGTTGAGAGCGGTGATCGATACCGCGATGCGAAAACACGCCGTAAAGGAGGCTGGCGAGGCTGATGCTGCCTGGCGCGTGCAGCTGGCCGATTTTCTGGTGAAGACGGAATTCGGAAACGAAACCAGTATTGCGGGGCTTGCGTTGCAAGCGGCGGTGTTTGTTCAACACCAAGGTGTCGCCAGCATTGATAACGGGGTCTTGGCCGAGCGCGTTCGAACGGTTCTGAACAATCATGTCACGGCGCAAGAGGCCACGCTCGTCGCTGCGCTGGAGGTGTCGGCCTCGCTGCGGGAGGCAGATCTCGCCGACGCCGTTCGTGTGATCATGAAAAATTCTCGTTCCGACGCAGTACTTCAGATGGCGATCATTGCTCTCGGGAAGATTGGTACCAGCGATGATCAACCCTGGCTCGCGTCCCAAGGTCCCATGGCCTCCTCCGCCCTTTTTCGCACGACCGAGGCCGCGTGGCGGAGCCTCAATTCGCCTGCTGCGGATGGAGCGCCGAGGGAAAGATCCCCGGAGGAAACCCTGCGGCATTGAAATGTAGGAGCCTGCGTGCAGGCGCTTCGGGAGGTGGCATCGGCATCTTGCCTGTGATTCGGCTGCGCAATCCCGCGGGCAGGATACCCATGCCACCTCCCAATCCGTTGGCTCGCGAGGCATCCATCATTGCGATGTTGCCGTGTTGCAAAAACCAACAAAACGCGTTTCGTCCGTCGCTTAGAAGGCGTTGGCCACGTTGGTCGACGCCATTGAATAACCCTCCCACGCACAACGCCCGCCATGAAACGTTTCTTTGCCCTGATTACCCTCGCCCTGCTTTCCCTCGGTTCGCTGCGAGCAGCCGAGGCAAACTGGCTGACCAACTACGATGAGGCCGTGAAACAAGCCGCCTCTGAAAACAAGCCGATCGTGATGGATTTCACCGGTTCCGATTGGTGCGGCTGGTGCATCAAATTGGACAAGGAGGTTTTTTCCCAGCCCGAGTTCGTCAAGTATGCGAAGGAAAACCTGGTGCTCCTGAAGCTGGATTTCCCTCGCAAGAAAAAGCTTCCGGCGGCCGAAAAAGAGCAGAACAACAAACTCGCCGCGCAGTATCGGATCCAAGGATACCCGACGATCATCGTGCTCGATTCCAATGCCAAGCAGATCGGCCGGCTCGGCTACCAAAAAGGCGGTGCCAGCAACTGGATCGCCTCACTGGAAAAGGTGACGAAGAAGTAGGCGTCTCTCGGCTCACCTGTCGGCGACTAGAGTGTCGCCGGATCGAGTTGGGAGTGGCACGGGCATCCTGCC
>JANJTQ010000153.1 GCA_024711005.1 Opitutaceae bacterium
TCACCGGATACTCGGTTACGGCTCCCGCATCATCAACCCGAACACCGGTAAGCGGGAGGCTGTTTTCATCAGCGAGTGCCCTGTCACCCGTGAACTCTGGTATTCGATGGATAGGGACGAGTTCAATCCCCTCACCCAGGCGTATTGGGTAAACGAAAGCCTCTCGGTAAGCCCCTACCTGCGGTTCGCCGCAGGCTGCATCGCGAAGAAGGCGATGATTTACCACGACAAGCTCATGGTGAAACCGGGCCCTGTGTCCCCGACCGGCACCGTCACCTACACCCACGGGCAGGGCCTGGTTTTTCGAACCCCCACAGCCGCAAGCGATGTTTGGGAACTCCCCCTCCCGAACGGCAGCAACCGCACCCTCCGCACCTTCAACCCCGCCGAAGGCCGCTAATCACATCCCCTGTTTTACCCAACCCACAACCGTCTAAAAAATAACCTAAATACACATATGTCATCTACTACCGCTATCGAATGGACCAATCGCTCTTATAACCCCTGGATCGGCTGCACCAAGGTCAGCACGGGCTGCGATCACTGCTACGCCGAAACCCTCGCCCTTCAGAAGGGCTTCGTCAGCGAATGGGGTATTGCTGGTGTGCGCCACTTCACCAAGACGGCCTCCGAGGTAATCGAATGGAACCAGGAGGCCATCACCAACAAGACCCGCTACACGGTATTCTGCGCGAGCTTGGGCGACGTGTTCGAGCAGAACCTGCAGCTCGTTGAGGCTCGGAAGGATCTCTGGCGCTTGGTCAAACAGACGCCGTTTTTGGATTGGATGATCCTCACGAAGCGCCCCCAGAACATCGCGGCGATGCTGCCCAAAGACTGGGGTGCGGGGTATGCTCACGTCAGCCTCATGGTTTCGGCCGAGGATCAGAAGTGCTTCGATAAGCGCGTCCCTGTTTTGCAGGGCGTCAAGTGCAAGCGCCGTGCCCTGTCCGTCGAGCCCCTGCTTGGACCCATCGTGATTTCCAAAGGCGGACTGAAGGGCATCGACTTGGTGATCGTCGGCGGCGAATCCGGGGACGGCTCCCGCCCGATGAATCCGCAATGGGTGCGTGACATTCGCGACGCCTGCGCACGGGAAGGCGTGGACTTCTTCTTCAAGCAGTGGGGCAACTGGGGTCCCGACGTGGCCCTTGCCGAAAAAGACCTTGGAAACGCGGCTGTCTTCATCGGCGATGGCGAGGAAGCCACCTTCCTTGAAAAGCTCCCCGCCGACGAGCGGCAGGCCTTCGCCGCGCAGCCGAATGCCCAGGTTGTCTATCTGGCCAAGAGCAAGAAATCGACGGGCAAGGAATTGGATGGCGCTATCCACTCCGCCCACCCCTACATGCAGCAACCGGGCGCAGTTGCCCCGATGTCGGGCAAGCTGACCGCCGCCGAAGGCAAGGAGTTGGTCAAACTCGAGGCCATCGTCGAAGTGGCGATGGAACATTTCTGGAAGGCGGGCCAGGCCTTGCGTCAGATCCGCGACAAGGGGCTTTATCGCGAGACCCATTCCAGCTTCGAGAGCTACTGTCTCGAAAAGTGGAACATGAGCCGTCCCGAGGCGTATCGTCAGATCGGAGCCGCATCCGTTGTGGACGACCTTGAAATCAAGGAAGGCGAGCCCGCGCCCACGACGGCCTCCCAGACCCGCCCCCTGATGAAGCTCAAAAATGCCTCACTTCGCCGAGAGGCCTGGAGCTTGGCTTGTGTAACGGGGGTGAAAGTGACGGCGGAGGTCGTGGAGAGCGCCGTGGCAACGGTCATCAATAAGACCACCGCGCCGGCAGCTCCTCTCGCGGCTCCGAGCGAAACCGCTACGACTGCAAAGGAGGAGGCTCCTACCCCGTCTATCCGCAAACAGATCCTCGAAATCATCGCGGACATTCGTCTGGCGCTCGGGCCGACCGGCTCGAAGTCGATTGAGCGGAAGCTGAAGCAGCTGCGGGAGCTGGTCGACGAAATCAAAGGGTAATCGGTGAATGCGTCGCCCCTTGGGTTTCTCCAAATGGAGACATCCAAGGGGCTTTTTCTGGAATTTTTGACGGTGCCTTACTTCGCGTCATTCACCCACGAGGGATAAATTCCCGATACTGAAAGTAGGCCAAGTCTACGACTAAGTCCGACAGGCTAGGCATCGCTCGTTTTCTTAGCCAAAGACTCCTTTTTCACGGGCTTTTCAGATTCCCGATACTTTGTTGGTAGTCCCTGTTTCAGGTATTCACTCAAATCCGGAGCGTCAGGAAGCAATACCTTGGGACTAATACCCAACGCGGTCGCAAGAATACAGATTTCGAAATCTGAAACTAGCCGCCGGTAGGTTTCTATTCGGGTAATAGTCTCCCGTGATACATCCCAGCCCATGCGCTGGCAACTAGCCGCAAGGAAGGTCTGGTTTAGATTTTTCAGATTCCTCTGACGACGCAGTTCGGCACCAATAAGATTCATCCTAGATTCTTTGCGACGAGGCATGTGCTTATTTAAGCACATTTTTCAACAAATTTCGTGCGGTAATAAGACCATATTTTTCTGCTTGGCTGAATGTACGGTTTTACGCACACCCTACAAGTGCCTCCCGCTGATCCACCCGAGCACGTTCGCCGTGGGTATTGGCCCGCGCAGCTCTAATCAAAGGCACCACAATCGACAACCAGCAACGTAACTCTCGGTAGTCAAATCGGATGCTAATCAGGAATTTCTGATTAGATATCTTTATAGGCCTATCCTGATAGGGCTAATCTCTATTAAATTTAGGAGACTCCCCTATTATCACCTAGGTAATTCTCCCCCGATATTTTTGTAAAATAAGCGCTAATATTCAGCTAAACTCCCGTCACCTGACTGCTTTTTTTACAATTACCAAGCTCCATCCTATTCTTCATCGTCAGCAATGCCAATTTCCAGTCCGTCCAATATCCCCGCGCAAGATAACCGATTGACGAAACCGCTCGATACTTTGCGAGGGGCGATGGAGGAACTGCGAAGTGTGGCCGGCGACAACTTCACGGACGTACTTCGGTCCGTAGTTCTCGCGGAACTTCCTGCTGCATCCGAAGCCGACGTACAGTCCGATACCGACGCGTCATTATTACTCTTTCAGGAGAATCCGCAGTCGATGTGGATCTACGAGCTCGAGACGCTGAGATTCCTCGCCGTCAACGACGCCGCCATCCGCAATTACGGCTATTCAAAGTCGGAGTTTTTGGGCATGACCATCGCTGACATCCGTCCGCATGAGGACGTGCCGGCGCTACAGGCGAATGTTTCACGGATAACGACTGGCGTGGATCTCGCCGGAGTATGGCGTCACCGCACCAAGGCCGGCCGGCTCATCTTTGTCGAAATTTCCTCGCATACCACGGAGTTTGCCGGTCACCGCGCCAAGTGGGTTATGGCGCTTGATGTCACCGCACGGATAGAAACCGAGCAACGCATACGGGAAAGCGAAGAACGATTCAATCTTCTGGCCTTCGTCACCAACGACGTCGTGTGGGATTGGGACCCCGCTACGGATAGAATCTGGTGGAATGGAGGCTGCGAAGACCTCTTCGGGTTTTCCATTCAGGAACTCGGGGCCACGAGCCATTCATGGACCGAACTGCTGCATCCAGAGGACCGTGAACGCGTGCTCGCCAGTGTGGAACAGGCACTCGCCGGCCCCCAAAACGATTGGACCTGCGAATATCGGCTGGTCCAAAAAAACGGAGCCTGCATTCACATTCTCGACCGTGGTCGTGTGATGCGGGATGCCGAGGGCCGAGCCGTGCGCATGCTGGGCGGCATGACAGACCAGACCGAACGTAAGAGCGCCGAGATTGCCCTCGGCAAAACCAACCGGGCCCTCCAGATGCTCAGCCGTTGTAATGAAGCCCTGATCCGCTCGACAACCGAGGTTGAGTTGCTCACCGCCGTGTGCCGTGTCGCGGTTGAACAGGGAAAGTTTCCTCTCGCTTGGATAGGTTTCGTCCAAAACGACGGAAGCACGGCCGTATCCATTCAAACCTACGCCGGAACTTCCGTATCCACCGCCAGCTTTACGTGGGAGCCCGAAAATCCGCGGTGCCAAAAACTGGTTGACGACGTAGTCCGCGACGGTCGGGCGGCCATTGGCAATAATCTTTTTTCCTCTTCCGGTTTGGCTGGGGATGACGATGGTATCGGCGCCGTCATCTGCCTGCCGCTCAAGGACCACGCACGCACATTTGGCGTAATGGTTTTTCACCTGTCGGCAGCCCGCTTCATTGCCGCGCAAGAGATGCGTCTTCTGCAGGAACTGGTCGATAATGTCGCCTACGGCATCGTCATGCTACGCGGGGAGGAAGAGCGCCAGAAAACCTCGGCCGCCGTGCTTGCGATTGCGAAAGGCGTGTCCACCAGTGTCGGCCGAAGCTTCTTCGAGCAGCTCGCCCTGAGCCTTACCGAGGCCCTTGGAGCTCATTCCAGCTTCATCGCCCGTCTTAATACGGATGCCACGATCGCTTCCACGCTTGGTGCCGTCATCGACGGTCGGCTGGCCGCCAACTTCGCCTCCCCAGTCAAAGGAACTCCTTGTGAAGACCTGGACCAGGCCGAGGTATGGCTCGTGCCGAAGGATGTGCAGGAACGATACCCGGCAGCGGCCGCGTTGGTCGCCCACGGAATCGAGGCCTACGTCGGCATCCGCATGCTCGATTCGGCCGGACGCCCCATCGGCCTCATGTGCGTCCTTTACCAAAATCCTCCCGCGCAGTTCGAGTTCGTCACCTGCACCTTGAAGATATTCGCCGCTCGCGCCGCGGCGGAAATGGAGCGACTGGATGCCGAAACTCGTCTCCGCGAACAGGCCGCGCTCCTCGACAAAGCTCAGGATGCTATTCTCGTCTTCGATCTCAAACAAACCATCCTCTACTGGAATCGCAGCGCCGAGCGGCTGTATGGCTGGACGGAAACGGAGGCGAGGGAGCGACCCGCTGCGGAGTTGCTTCACCGGAAACCGAATGAATTTTCGGCTGCAATCAAAGCAACCCTGACCGGGGGCGAATGGCTTGGTGAACTCCAACAGACCACCCGCGACGGAGTCCTTATAACGACGGAAAGCCGCTGGACGCTTGTGTGCGATGACCACGGCCGGCCCACGTCCATTTTGGTCATCAATACCGACATCACCGAACGACAGCGTATCGAACAGCAATTCCTCCGCGCACAGCGCATGGAAAGCATTGGCACCCTCGCAGGCGGCATTGCGCATGACCTCAATAATGTTCTCGGGCCGATAGTCATGGCCTCAGACTTACTCCAACTGGACACCCCGAGCGAACACACCCGCAAGCTGCTTAATACCATCTCAAC
>JANJTQ010000174.1 GCA_024711005.1 Opitutaceae bacterium
GCGAACGCGATCCCGAGGCCCGGCTCGCGCTTTCCTTGGTCCGCGAACGCCAGGGCCGCGTTGTCCTGATCGCCCTCGACGCACCCGCCGGCACGTCTCCCGTCGCACTCGCCGAGGCCGCCCAGGCCCATGCTCAAAGCCTTCAAAGTTCGTCCGCCTTCGTCTCCGCCTATCCGCTGGCCGGCCAATCCTGGCAGCAGGCCCTCGGCCGCCTGCTTCACGCCCGGCGCTTCGATCTCCTCCTCCCCGGCTGGCTCGCGGACCAACGCAAGGCTCACGCCACGGAAGCCTCGGATAAGCCCTTCCCGGATTGGCTCGCCACCCGGGTCACCGCCGAACTCGACGAGCACCTCGCCTCGCCTTCCGCCGCCGCGACCGCCGGCCTCGTCCCGTCCGATCCCTTGTTGTTGCTCGTGTCCTTGGCCGATCAAGCCGGGTCACTTGCGCCCGAGCCCACCGCGTCGCCGAACCGCGCCCTCGTCTGGGCCGAGACGCGCGACGGCCCGCTCACCGAGGCCGGCCAACAACCGGTCTTCGACGCCCTCGCCGACGCGGCCAACGCCGCCCGGGCCCTTGTTCCCGAACTCGCCGCGCACTTCACCGGCGTCGCCCGTTTCGCCGCCGCCGCCAAAGCATCCACCCGCGCCGAGATCACTCGCCTTAATACGATCGCCATCGGCTGCGTTCTTTTCCTGACCGCGCTCTTCATGCGCCGTCTTCACACGCTCCTCCACCTGTTGCCCGTCGTCCTCATCGCGACCCTCGGTGCAGTCACCGTCACCACGCTCGTCTTCGATCGCGTTCACGTGCTGGTCTTCGTGCTCGGTGCGCTCCTGTCCGGCGTGGCCGTGGACTACGCCTTTCAACTCGTGCTCGCCCGCCGCGACAACGAATCCTACGTCGCACGGCTGCGCCGGCTCGCCGTTCCTCTGCTCGGTGGCGCCGGCACCACCTTCGCGGGCTTCCTCGCCCTCACCGCCTCCGAACTTCCGCTCGTCCGCCAACTCGGTGTTTATGTCGCCGCCGGTATCATCGTCGGTCTGGCCACGACGCTGCTCTACTTCTCACTTTTTCCGCGTCTCGATCCCGCTCCGCGTCAGCTCACGCTCCAATCCTCGCTCCCCGCCCGCCTGAGACTGCCGCTGCTGCTCGCACTGACCCTCCTCGTCGGCTTCGGACTCACCCGTCTCCGCTGGCACGACGATCTCCGCACGCTCGAATATCCTTCACCTCACCTCCGCGCCGAAGACGCCACCCTGCGCACCGCGTTCGGACAGTCCGACAGCGGAGCCACCTTGCTCACCCGTGGCACCACCTACGCCCAAGCTCGTGTTCGCTGGCAACAGCTCGCCGACTCCGCCCCCGCCGACGTTCCCATCACCAGCATCGCCTCGCTGCTGCCCTCGCCCGACGCCTACGCCGCCGCGACCTCGGCCGAAACCCGCGCGCAACTCTCCGCCTTCCACACCGCCTTCCGCACCGCCGCCGAAGCCGCCGGTTTCGAGCCCGATGCCTTCGATGCCTTTCATCGCGATTTCTCCGCCTACCTGAACGCGCCGGTTCCCGACTACGAAACGCTCCTGCATAAAACCCTCGCCGATCTCCCCGGCCCGCTCGCGCTGCTCGCCCATGCCGACGACGAAGGTGTCTGGTTTCTCTCCAAAGCGCCACGCGCCTTCGACCTGCCCGCCGTCGCCGAGGGGACTTTTTCGCTCTCCGGCATCGAAGGGCTCAACCATCTCTTTTCCCGCTACCGCGCCGCCACCGCCCGCCTGAGTCTGGTCGGTATTCTCGCTCTGGTTGTCATCTCGTGCGCCCTGCACGGCCCGCGGGTCGGGTTGCGCACCGCCGCGCTTCCGCTGCTCGCAACCGGACTCGCCTTTGCGATCCTCGCGTTGCGCGGCGAAACCTTCAGTTTGTTCCATCTGCTCGGCGCGCTTCTCGGGGTCTGCCTCGCCGACGACTACGCGCATTTCTCCCACGTCGATGATCCTGCTCATCCGCAGGCCCGCACCGCGATCCGGCTCTCCGCCCTCACCACCGGCTCGTCCTTCGCCGTGCTCATGACGAGCGCCATTCCCGCCGTCTCGGCCTTGGGCTGCACCGTGGCTCTCATCGTTGTCATCGCCCTCGTTTTTGTGGAAACGAATCTCTTCTCTCTTCGTCATGCGTGACGTTCCGACCGACACCGTTCTCGCCCACTGGACCCGCCTCGTCCACGAACAACCCGACGCGCCCGCGCTCGTCGAAGCCGCCAGTGCCCGCACCTGGACGCGCGCCGCCCTCGACGCCGAAGCCGACGCGTGGCGCACCCAAATCGACGAACCCATCGTCTGCCAACGCGTCACCTTCGCCCTGCCCAACGGCGCCCAATGGTTCGCTGTATTCATCGGCCTGTTACGCTCCGGCGCCACCCCCGTTCCGCTCGACCCCTCCGAACCCGTCGCATCGCAACTCCAACTCGCCGCCTCCGCCCGCTCCCCGTGGGCGTATATCGACGGCTGCTTCCACCGGACGGTTTGTAACTTAATAAGTGACAAACCGTCCGGTCCGTGCCTCGTCAAACTTACATCAGGCAGCACCGGACGGCCTCGTCCGCTGGCGTTCACCCATGCACAGATGCTCGCCGATGGACGCCAGGTTTGTTCGAGCATGGGCATCACCGCGGAAGACGTGAACTTCGCGGTCATCCCGCTCGGACATTCCTACGGTCTCGGCAATCTCGTGATGCCGCTGCTCGCAAAGGGCACCCCGCTGGTTTGCGCAAGCGTGCCGCTTCCTCATGCACTCGCCGCCGACATCGCCCGCTGGCGCCCCACCGTGTTTCCCGCCGTGCCGGCCTTGCTACGAGCCCTCGCCCAGGCCGACTTGCCCGCCGACGCACTCGCCAGCTTGCGAACCGTCATCTCGGCCGGCACCCCGCTTCCGCCCGAAATCGCGCAGGCGTTCTTCCAAAAGTTCAACCTGCGCCCCCACAGCTTTTACGGTTCCAGCGAAACCGGCGGCATCACCTACGACCGCACCGGCGACGCCACCCTCGCCGGCCGCAGCGTCGGCACGCCACTCGACGGAGTCACGCTCACGCCCGCCCGCGGAGGACGCGTTCTCGTCACCAGCGCGGCGGTGCATGGCCGCGGGGCGTTTTCTCCGGCTGATCGCGCCAGTTTCAACGAGCACGGCGAACTCGTCCTTTACGGCCGCGCCGGACGCCTCGTGAAGATCGCCGGCCGCCGCCTCGATCTCGGCGATCTGGAACGCACGTTGCGCGCCTTGCCAGACGTAAACGACGCCTTCGTCTGCGCGCATCCCGAGAACCCCGATGAACTAGCCGCGGTCCTGGCGACCTCGTTAGACAACGCATCGCTGCGCACCCTGATGCGTCGCGAAATCGCCACATGGAAAATCCCCCGTCGCCTGGTCGTTGTCCCCGAGTTCCCCCTCACCGCCCGCGGAAAACCCGACACGACGGTGCTCAAAAATCTGCTGGTTCGCTGATCCATGCCTGAGTCGCCTTCAGCTTCGGCACCATCGACTCCATCGCCGCCGTCGATCGGCGCCTGGTTGCCCCGCGTGCCGAAGCGTTGGCTTCATCATTTTTGGGTAAAGGTACTCGGCACGCCGCTCTTCATGGCCGCGTTCTTCGCGGCATACTTCGCGATTCTTCACAACCCGGGTTCGCCACCGGTGGAGATTCCCCTCACCGCGCCCGATCGCTGGATCGGATTTCAACCCGCCGCGCTGATTCCCTATGCCTCTTTGTGGCTCTATGTGATGTTGCCTTCTTCGCTGATGATACGGTTCCGCGAACTCCTCGGGCACACGTTCGGCGCGGCGGTTTTAAGCGTAAGCGGACTCGCGATTTTTTTCATCTGGCCCACGACCATGCCACCGGTGGCCATCGACTGGGACGCCCATCCGCAGATCCAGTTCCTCAAGACGATCGATGCCTCGGGCAACGCCTGCCCCTCGCTGCATGTCGCCTTTGCAGTCTTCTCCGCGTGCTGGCTCGCCCGCATGTTGCGCCGCGTCGGCGCGGGCCCCGCCAGCCAAACCATCAACATTATTTGGGCCGTGGTCATCGGCTATTCCACCGTGGCGACCCGGCAACACGTCGCTCTCGACGTACTCGCCGGTGCACTGCTTGGCGGGCTAATCGCCTACGCAAATCTGCGCCTTTGCCCCGAAGCGCCCGAACCCACCAGCGGCCCGCGGCGCATCGTTCTTTCCAGTGGATTCCCGTTAACGTACGTCGCGCTCATCAAAATCACCGGGCTCGTGCTGTGGCCCTTCGGATTGCCGTTGCCTTGGGTGTGCGTGCTCTTCTTCGGACCCGACCTGTGGGTTCTTTATCACGTCTTCGTCCCCGGCGCGTCGGGTCTCGTGCGCACCTTCACGCGTTTTGAAACCAGGCGGCCCGAAGTCTGGCTCACCATCGACGATGGCCCCGACGAACAGGACACTCCACGGATTCTTGACCTGCTTGATCGTCACGAAGCCCGCGCCACGTTTTTCCTCGTCGGCGAACGTGCCGCACGTCACCCCGCGCTCGTCGCGGAAATCCTGCGACGCGGCCACGAAATCGGCCATCATACTCACAAGCACAGCTGCGCCACCTTCTGGTTGAAAACACCCGCCCGGGTCCATCGCGAACTCGACAACGCGTTCCCCCCTCTGACATCCGCCGAGGGCGTCCGACCGCGTCGTTTTCGTCCTCCGGTCGGCATCAAGAATATTTTCCTGCGCGACGCCCTCGCCAAGCGTGGCCTTGCCTGTGTGGCGTGGAGCGTGCGCAGTCGAGACACGTTTTCCCGGAATCCGGACAACGTGGCCGCCCGGGTCCTGCGCCAAGCCCGCCCGGGGTCCATCTTGCTGATGCACGAAGGAGCCTCACTGCACAACCGGGTGCGAGTCACCGCGATCGCCCGCGTGCTCGATGGACTGAGCGCCCGCGGGCTGCGCTGTGTGATTCCGACCGACGCACAACTGAAATAGAACGCTGTGGCCCGAGTGCTCCGTCATTCCACGGACGGAAAAATCGACCCACTTCAAATCACCCCGATGGTGGCGACAAGGCTCGCTTCGATTTCGATCAGCAAAGCGGAACGGCAAATATCGGAGTGCAACCACGTCACCCGATCCGTCGGAGCAAATAGAGTGCCCTCAAGCAGCCTCGCAGCCGCCGGGTAATCCGACGCATGACGCAGGTAGACCTTGAAGTGCCGACTCCACTCGGGATTCGCGGCATTGTCGTTCCACCCCAGTCGCTCGCTCAATCCACACGCACGCGAGATGATCCGCAGGTTGTCCAGCGTGCAGGCGATCTGCCCGTCAAGATCGCCGTCGGCGATCGTCGCATGTCCCTTGATCGCGGCCGTGCCCGAGACAAACACCCAACGCATCCCCGCCTCCTCGACCCGCGTGGCCCGGGCGAAACTCGGAGCGCGCGGTCCGTGCTCCGGCGGATACGCATACGCCGGCACCTGCTCGGGATTTTCGAAATGCTCCGGCTCGGTCCGTGTCGCCGCGAAAATCATCGTCAGTCGACCATCCACTCCGCCGACCGCGGACGCCGCCGGCAGATGCTCCCGGTATGTCTGCCCCAGGCATTCCTCGAACGCGAGGGATCGGCCGAGGCAAAACGCACGGTAGTTTTCCAATCCGCCTGCATCCGACGCATTGATGCGCGGCACGTAATGCCATACGCGCGCCAGGTGACGCCCTTCGGTGAGGGTCAGAAGACGCCGGTAAAGACGATGCGCCTGCCCGGAAACGTCGGCCTCCGCTGCCTCGTCAACCGCTCCAACCAAGAGCCCGTCGCGCTCGAACAACCGCCAGCCATCCGGTGCCGGCGTCACGGCACGCAGTCCGCAAAAAATCGTCTCGTCGGCAACTCCGCCAAGCAGGGGAAGCGGCAGGTTGAATACATCCGAACGGGCACCCGCCGCCTGGCCAAATCGCACGACAAAATCGGCGGATGAAGACCGGTTGTTCAAGACAGCTGCGAGCGACATGGGGTGCGACAACACGAAGGCCCTTCCGGCGCTTCAAGTTTAAAAATCCCCGCGTCCGTTCCCAGCCGCGAAGTCGCGGAGCGGATTGTCGCAAGACACTAACGCGACCTTTACCACGGCCGATCAACCGTCCGGGCCAAAAGAAAGCGTACTCTCCTGTATTAGCGTTGCGCCTACACCGTCGGCCGGGCGGACTTCGCGCACCCTTGCCTTCATGACGCCCTTCGAGCTCTCCGTCCGATTCTTCCTTCAACTTGCCGTCATCATCAGCGTGTGCCGATTCGTCGGCTGGGTGGCGGCACGTCTCGGCCAGTCGCCGGTCGTCGGTGAGATGATCGCCGGCGTCCTCCTTGGCCCCTCGCTCCTCGGGCTGATCGCCCCGCACTTGCAGGCGCAGCTATTCCCGCCGGAGTCGAAGCCGATTCTCTTCAGCGTCGCGCAAATCGGCCTCGTGCTCTACATGTTCATCGTCGGACTGGAATTCCGCGTGGATCTCGTAAGGAGTCGCCTCAAAAGCGCGCTGGCGATTTCGGTCTCGGGCATTCTTGCCCCCTTTCTGCTCGGTTGCGCCCTCGCGACCTGGTTGCTCGCGCGAGGCGGATTTTTCACCGCCGAGGTCAACGTGTGGCAAGCCATGCCCTTTCTCGGGGCGGCCATGGCCATCACCGCCTTCCCGATGCTGGCACGCATCATTGTCGAATGCCGGCTCACCGGCACCCCCGTTGGCGCGCTCGCCCTCGCCGCCGGCGCGATCGATGACGCCGCCGCGTGGTGCGTCCTCGCTCTGGTGCTGGCCAGTTTCGCCAGCGATGCAATGATCGCGCTCTACGCGATCGCCGGGAGCGTGCTGCTCGTCGCGGTCACGTTCACCGTCGGCAAACGGCTCCTCGGTGCGATCGCCACGCGTGCGGAACGCAGCGAAGTCGACAGTCGGTCCATGTTCGGCTGGATGCTCGTCCTGCTCATGCTCTTTGCCTGGTACACCGACAGCATCGGCATCTACGCGGTGTTCGGCGCATTCGTTCTCGGTGCCGCCGTGCCACGCGGGAAATTCGCCGACCAGATCACGGCGAGGATCGAACCGCTCGCAACTCAACTTCTCCTTCCCCTGTTCTTCATCTACTCCGGTCTCAACACCCGCTTCGATCTGGTGAACGATGCAGGTCTCTGGCTTGTCGCCGGTGTCGTCCTGGCGATTGCCGTCATCGGCAAGACCGGGGCCTGCTACCTGGCCGCTCGCACGTGCGGCGAGAGCCACCGCGACAGCTTCGGCGTAGGCGCGCTCATGAACGCACGCGGCCTGATGGAATTGATCATCCTTAACATCGGACTCGAACGCGGCCTGATCACCCCGACGCTCTTCACCCTCATGGTGCTCATGGCCATCGTGACGACCCTCATGGCCACGCCCCTGTTCAAGTGGGGCTACCTTCGCTCCGGGTCGGTTGCGTAAGCGTACGTTTCGCGGCGAGTCGCTTGCGCAGCAAATGCAGCCCGACGCCCACGACGGCAAAGAGCAGACCCGCGATCGCCAGCTTGCTCTTGTCGCCTTGGGCCAGCGCATCGCCCGCCACCACCGCGGCGATGAGGTACCCGGACGGCACCAGCGTGGAAATGATGCAATAAATCCCGAAACGCACGCGTGCCAGTCCGAGCAGGTAGCTTTGCAAAAAGAAGGGAACGCCCGGCAACAAACGCAGGATCAGCGTGAACTCCAGACTCTTGCCCTCGGGCATCTTCGGAACCTTGTAACCGAGCCAAACGATAAACCGTTCCATCCACGGGCGAAGCGCGTACGCCGCAAACCAGTAGGAGAATGCCACGTTGACCGCCAACGCCGCCATGCCGCAGGCGATCACCACGCCCGCCCCGAGCGCCGGTGCAAACAGCGGTCCGGCTGAAAATATGAACGCCGAGATCGGAAACCCGAAAAACGGCAGCACCGCCATCGCCAGAAAAAACACCCCCGCCCCTTCCGCCCGGACAAACTCGAGGCAGCGTTTCATCTGCTCGCCCAGGTCCATCCGCAAGGCCAGCAGCCCGAGCGCACAGCCGAGCGCCGCCAGCAAGCCAAGGGTCCACCACAGTCGTTTTTTACGGGCATCCATGAACCGCACACGATGAACGCCCCGCCCCACCGTGTGCAATCCGGCGGTTGAAGCCGCGTCGCACGCCGCCCGTTCGTTGTTTTCCTCCCAAAACTGGACTGGCGTCGCCGCGTGCGTTAATTCGGATTTATCAGTGTCCATCCGTGTAGATCCGCGGTTAATAACTTCGCCATGCCCTTCCCTGTTTCAGACTCTCTCTTCGCCCGTGCCAAGGAACTCATTCCCGGCGGCGTCAACTCGCCCGTGCGCGCATTCCGCTCCGTCGGCGGCGCGCCGTTCTTCGTCAAAGCCGCCCGCGGCGCGACCCTCGTCACCGCCGACGACCGCGAGTTGATCGACTTCGTTTGCACCTGGGGCCCGGCCATCCACGGGCACAACCACCCCGTCATCAAAGCGGCGATCGCCGCTGCCCTCGAGAACGGCACCTCTTTCGGCACACCCAATCCGTACGAAGTGGAAATGGCCGAGCTCATCGTGCGCTTCGTGCCGTCGATTCAGAAGGTCCGTATGTGCAACAGCGGCACCGAGGCCACCATGTCGGCCATCCGCCTCGCCCGCGGTTTCACCCGCCGCGACAAGATCATCAAGTTCTCCGGTTGTTACCACGGACATTCCGACTCGCTCCTCATCAAGGCCGGCTCCGGCGCGCTCACCCACGGCCATCCCGACAGCGCGGGCGTGCCCGCATCCTTCGCCCAGGAAACCATCGTTCTTCCTTACAACGACCGCGCCGCCCTCGACGCCGCCTTCGCGGCCAACCCGGGCAAAATCGCCTGCGTCATCCTTGAGCCCTACTGCGGCAACGTGGGTTTCATCATGCCCGATCCGGGCTACCTCGCCTACGTCCGCGAGGTCACCCGGAAGCACGACACGGTGCTCATCTTCGACGAGGTCATGACCGGTTTCCGCATCGCCAAGGGCGGTGTGCAGGAACGGGAAAACATCGTCCCCGACCTCACTTGTCTGGGTAAGATCATCGGCGGAGGCCTGCCCGTGGGCGCCTTCGGCGGACGCGCCGACATCATGGACATGCTCGCGCCACTCGGTCCGGTTTACCAGGCCGGCACGCTCAGCGGCAACCCGCTGGCGATGGCCGCCGGCATCGCCGGACTGCGTCTGCTCGAAGAACTCAACCCCTACCCCCGCCTCGACGAACTCGGCCGCCAATTGCGTGACGCCGTGCTCGCGGCGTGCAAAGCGAAAGGCATCCCCGTCCAGGTGCCGCAGTGCGGCTCGATGTTCAGTATCTTTTTCACGGATACACCCGTGCGCGACTACGACACCGCGCTGAAAAGCGACGCGAAGCTGTTCGCCCGCTTCTTCCGTGCGGCGCTGGACGGCGGGGTCTACCTCGCCCCCAGCGCCTACGAGGCCGGTTTCCTGAGCACGGCCCACGACGGTGCCGCCATCGACCGCGCCTGTGAAGTGCTCTCTTCGGCGATTCAGGACCTCTGAGCGTTCGACTAATCGGAGGCGTTTGCGCGGTCACAAGTTCAGCAAGCTTGCATAAGAGCCTCTCGCTTTCAGGCTCCGACGATCAAAGCCATGGTTACCCACATCATTCGTGTCACCACCGTCCTGATCGTGCTCTGCGGCTTCGCCGGAACCGCCAGTGCCTCGACCCTGGAGGCGCCTGTTTCCTTAAACATGACGATCAACGTCACCGGACCGGAAACGCTCCGCCACACGAGCACGGGCACGAACTATAGGGCCAAGATGCTCACGGTGAGATTCACCAATCGTGACTACCTCCAGATTCTCGTCGATGAGAACGTCATCCCTTCGATCGATGGCTGGAAACTGGTGGCCCGCTGGACCGCCGGAGAACCGATCGAGAGCTATGGCTTCTATTTGGTGAAAGCAGGGTCGGAACCCATCGCCCTCGACGACGACACCGGCTTCGATCTCGACTTTGGCGTCTACGCCAGCGCTTACAACGAACGCTGGAACAATGGGACTCAGGCTTCCGGCAATGGCACGATCAAGTTTGCCACGGCTTTCGACATGGAAACCGATGACGGCTCGTTTCGCATGGGCGGCATCGGCACCGGCGCGTATGCCATCAAACCCGTGATCAAGGGAGGCGCCCCCGTTCTCGTCCTCAACGCGTTAAGACTCACCCTGCTCGGTGGTGTAACGACATCCGATTTACAGGGCGTCGTCGAAATGACCCTGTCGATCGGCAAGCCCAAGGTCGTGCCAATCCTGAGCAACTTGGACTACGGAGGAAAGGTCCCGGCGATGGAACGCGATGATCTCGACATCACCATCATCTCCCCGTCGAGCTGACTACTACCCGTCGAAGAGCCATCCCTCCTGATACGAATGCAGGCAGGCGAACCGTCCGAGTTGAGTGGCTGGCGAGGTCACGAGGCTGGATTTCCTCTTGGCCTCCTCCAACCAGCCTCGTGACCTTGCCCGCTACATTCGCCCGTCAAATCCTACGCTCAAGTAGCGCCGGTTATACCTTCTTCCATATCTAGGATGTCCGAAGGACTTCTTGACCGCGTCCGGCTTCTTAAATGCGTTTGCAGAATGCTAATCCCTCGGATCGCACTCCTTACACCACTCATCCTGCTCGTTGCCTCCGGCCGGCTCCATGCTGTCACGCCCGGACTGCAATCGGCCGTCACGGTCCAAGGGGTCGTCACCTACACGACTTACCCGACGGCACCCAAGACGGTCTCGGTCGCAAACAACACGATTGAATACAAGGCGACTCAGTATGCCGGACGTGTTACCAACCGGGACATCATTCAAACGGTCATCGGCACTGACAATATTACGGAAGTCAATAAATGGAAGTTGGTTGGCGTCAGATCCGTCGACGAATATTCGGCAAATCTAGATCACCGGTTCTATTTGGTGAACGTAAATAAAACGGTGCCCCCGTTGGTGGTCCCCGCATCGGTCTTCTCCCTCAGCCTATATGTGACGGCCGACTCTTACACTGAACGTTGGCAAGGCATGGCCCCTCACGCTCCGGTCTCCGGTGGCGGAAAATTCAAGGGCATGGCCGGCATCATGTTCGCGCTTAGTGACCCTGCATATCCCGACTTTATCCTGGAAACCTCCCCGGCCCTTTACGGTCTGGCCACCGGTTCCTACAGGGTCGCGTCCAATCTTTTCGGCGGCGAAAGGCTGATCACCTACGTCCCCGGCGCGGTGAAGTTGAGCTGCACCGGCATGGCCACCCTCTCCGATGAAGTGGACACCATCTACTGCCTGGGCGAATTCAAGGTGTCGATTGCCGCCAGTAAACCGGTGGACTTGGACCTGTTCCCGTCCCCCTGAGCTGAGATCTCCTTCGACGGGTTCGTCTCAGGCGCGTGGATGCGCCTTGGCATAGACGTCGCGCAGCCGGGCCACGCTTACGTGGGTATAAACCTGCGTCGTATTCAGATTAACATGACCGAGCAGCTCCTGCACCAATCGCAGGTCTGCTCCGGCGTTGAGCAGGTGAGTCGCATAACTGTGCCGCAATTTGTGCGGCGTCAGATCCTGCGGCAACTCGGCGAGCGCGAGGTAACGCTTCAATAACAATTGCACCTGGCGCACCGGCAGCCGTTCGTGCTTCGCGTTCACAAGCACGGGAGCATTGTGCGCCGTGTCGCGGGCGAATTCGCTCTTCCATTTTCCCAAGACCGCCATCGCCACGCGTCCGAGCGGACAGAGCCGTTCCTTTTTGCCTTTGCCGAGCACGCGGGCGACCCCGCTCGTGAAATCGATCTGTCCGTAATCCAGAGCAACCAGTTCGCTTACGCGCAAACCCCCGCCATAAAGCAGCTCCATGGTCAGCCGGTCGCGCCAGGCCGTGAAGGGATCGATCGCTTGGTTCTCCAACAGCCGCTGCGGTCCGGTGAGCAACAGCTTCATCTGCGATTCGGTGAGAAATTTCGGCAGGCGTTTCTCCAGCTTGGGCAGCGGTACACCGATAAACGGGTTTCGTTTCACACCTCCGCGCCGCAGCCAAAACTTAAAAAACGCGCGCAGCCCCGAGACGTGGTTGTGCAGCGTGCGCCGATCGAACCGCGACTGCGCCTCGATCACAAAGTCGCGCAGATCGCGCGTCCCCAGCTTGTCGAAGCCTCGCTCCCACAGTCCGGCGGCGCCCAGCCATCGATAAAAATCGTCAAAGGCCTGACGGTAGTTGCGCAGCGTGTAGACGGAATAGCGGCGTTCTTTCTCCAGGAACTCCGCGAAGGGCGCCCACCAGCGCGCCAGCACCGGCTCAGGGGGTGGCGGCTGTGACGCGGGTTTCGACATCGCGCATGACTTGGGTGGCGTGCAACCGCAATGCACCCTCGGGATCCAGTCCCTTGGCCCGCGCGGCGGCGGTGAGTTCAAACAGCATCTTTCCCAGCAACGCATCGTCAAGCTGCGCACCAAGCGCCTTGACTTGGGCGATATCGACCACGCCCTCGGCCGGAAGGTTTTTCTTTTCGATCTGTTTCCAGACCGCCTCGGCGAACATCAACGCGGGCAGACGCGGCGGCATGTCTTTGAACACACCGGTTTGCTCCGGACCGTTCTTCTTTTCCTGAGCCTTGATCTGCTCCCATTTCACAATCACGTCCTCGGCGGTGCCGAGTTTGTCCCCCGTGCCAAACACATGCGGATGACGGCGCACCAGCTTGTCATTCGCCTCGCGGGCGACCGACTCGAGGTCGAAATGCCCGTCTTCCTCGGCGAGCTGCGCATGGAAAACGACCTGCATCAACACATCGCCCAATTCCTCGCGCATGTGTGGTTTGTCCGCCCGGTCGATGGTGTCGAGCAGCTCGCTCACCTCGTCGATGAGGCAGCGCGTAAGCGTGGCATGCGTCTGTTCCTGATCCCACGGACAGCCCCCGGGCCCGCGCAAGGCGGCGACGGTTTTGCGAAGGTCTTCAAGTGCGCTCATATCTTCGCCGCAAAGAGGCGCAAAAGACGCAAAAAGGTAAACCCTGAATCATCGCGGGGATTGTTTCTTGCGCCTTTTGCGCCTCTTTGCGGCTATTGCCGTTCCGTATGTCCGACAAACTCACCGAGATCATGGCGTGGAAGCGGCAGGAAATCGCCCCGCTCATCCGCGAAGTATCCCTGCCCGAGCTGGCCGCCTACAACGCCATGGCGCCCAAGCCTCCATCGTTCGCCGCGGCCCTGCGCCGCGATGACGGGAAACTTGCCGTGATCGCCGAGATCAAACGTCGCTCTCCTTCCGCCGGCGCCATCGCCTCCGGCATCGCCGCCCCCGATCAAGCGATCAAATACCGTGCCGCCGGTGCCAGCGCGCTCTCCGTCCTCACCGACGAAAAATTCTTCGGTGGCACCCTCGATGACCTCACCGGGGTCACCTCGCTTTTCCGCCAGAACCGCCCCGCGGTGCCATGCATTCGCAAGGACTTCATGGTTCATCCGATTCAAGTCCTTCAAGCGCGCGAAGCCGGAGCCAGCGCCATCCTCATCATCGTGCGCGCGCTCAACGACGATGAAATCGCCTCGTTGTTCGCCGCCGCCAAGATGGCCGGACTCGACGCGCTCTTCGAGATTCACAACGAGTCCGAACTCGACCGTGCGGTGAAACACGGCGCCAAGATCATCGGCGTGAACAACCGCGACCTCGCTATCTTCAAGTGCGATCTCGGCCTGAGCGAACGTCTCATCCCGCTGTTTCCAAAACACGTCATCGCCGTGAGCGAAAGCGGCATCTTCACCGGTGAGGACGCCGCCCGCGTTCGCCGGGCCGGCGCCCACGCCATCCTCTGCGGCGAAGCCCTCATGAAAGCCCCCGACCCCGCCGCTCTGATCGAGGAATTTCAACGCACGTGAGCCGTCGCGCCGCTTCTCCGACATTGCTCATTGGTCATTTGTCATTGGACATTTAGCGAAGCGCCATGCCTCTCTCTCCTTCCGCCACCCGCGATCTTCTCGACCAGCTCGGTCACTTCCCCAAGCGCGCGCTTGGCCAGAATTTCCTCGTCGACGGCAACATCGTGAACAAATCCCTCGAACTCGCCGGCGTGCGCCCCGGCGACACCGTCGTCGAGATAGGCCCCGGACTGGGCACCTTGACGACCGCCTTGCTCGAAGCCGGCGCCGATGTCTGGGCCGTGGAGTTCGACCGCCATCTTCACGCGCACCTCGAAGCCTCGCTCCTGCCCCGCTTCCCCCAAACCTTTCACCTTATGGAAGGCGACGCGGTCGAGCACCCGCTGGCCGGCCTGCCCGCCGATCGCGCGGCGGCAGGATTTAAAGTGGTCGCCAATCTCCCCTACTCGATTTCCACGCCGTGGATGGACGCTGTATTCTCCGGACCACTACCGACGAATCTCGTTCTGATGCTTCAACAGGAAGCCGCCCAACGCTACGCCGCCAAACCCGGCACCAAACAGTTCGGCGCAATCTCCATTTTCCTTCAATCCGCCTTCGACATCGCGCCGGGCCACAAGGTTTCCGCCGCCTGCTTTCATCCGCGTCCCGACATCGAATCGTACCTGCTCAACCTCGTGCGCAAGGCCGCGCCGTTCGTGTTCGCCCCTGAAACGAAGCACCTTGTCCGCGCCTGCTTCCAGCAACGTCGCAAGCAACTCGGCGCGCTTCTTCGCGACAAACTCCCCGATCAAGGCGCCGCGTGGTTCGCGGCCCTCGCCGCCACCGGTCATGGTCCGAAAAACCGCGCCGAGGAGATCCCCGTGTCCCTCTGGCAAAAGCTTCAGGTATCCTCTCGTCCGTCCATCACCGCTTCCACCGCATGAGTCTCCAGACATTCGTCACGCTGTTGGTCATCGGTATCCTCGTGGGACTGACGGTCACGCTGACCGGACAAAACAAAAAGGCCGGCCTGCCGGTGAATCTCGTGATCGGTGCCGCCGGCTCGTTTCTCGGCTGGTTCGTGTATCATCAAATCAGCCGCACCGCCATCGAGGTTCTCTTTGCCATCGGTGGAAGCCTGCTGCTGCTGTGGTTGATCCGCCTCATCAAAAAATAAAACCGACCCCATGTCCGAGCCCTATGAAGAGTTGATCGATGGAGAGACCTTCATCCGCGGTCCGCTCAACGGCCCGCATGAGACCCTTTGCGACCGTCTCGACCGGTGGGTTGCCCGCCAATTACCCGCCAACTCGGCGTTCAAGCTCCTGCCCCGCCGCGCCACGGTGACACTGCGCGCCGGCACCTGCGTTTGTCCCGACCTCGCGTTGGTGCGCCGCGACAACTCGCAACTCTATCTTGCCGTCGAGGTGCTCCAGCCCGGCGACCACCACCCTGACACGGTGTTGAAAAAACAGATCTACTCCGACTGCCGCGCGCCCCGTTTGTGGATCGTCGATTCGCGTTACCAAAACGTCGAAATCTATGGAACAACCCCGGTTGGTTTCCGACTGGAGTCCATCCTGACGACGCAGGAATCCTTGGCCGACGCCGGATTGACAGGCGCGGCGTACCCGGTCGCCGATCTCTTCGCACGGAGCTGATGTCGGCCTGCGGGCGGGGCGTGGGATCGAAGTACGACCGACCGCTCAAAACAAGGGTGTGCGGATGTCCGCGCTGTGACCGAGCCGCGGTTTCATCAATCTCTTTGCATGACCTTCAGGCCATGGCTGCTGTGCCGATAGCTCGAGTTCGAATCGACCATGGCCCTTCGCCCCATTTCACCGGAAACACTCAAGAAAATCGCCCAATCCATGCCTTCTTCGGCACGGGTTTATGCCCGTCTTCAGACCTTGGCAAAGCAACCCACCACCGACCTCACGGACATCGTTGACTTGGTTCGCGTGGATGCGGGTCTCGCGGCAGGGGTGCTCCGACTCGGAAACAGCGCTTATTTTCGTCGCGGCGAACCCGTCGAGTCGGTCCATGAGGCAATCAACCGCATCGGCCTCCGGGAAGTGAACCGCATCGTCGGCATGACCGTCAGCGGTCAATTGTTCGCGGACAAGATTCCGCTCTACCGACTCGACGGTGAAACCCTCCGGCAAAACTCGCTGGCGACCGCCCTCGCCATGGAGTTCCTGACCAAGACCGCGTCCGAGGATGCGCGGATGGGCTACACACTGGGACTTCTACGCACCTCGGGGCGGTTGGGATTGCAGCGTATCGCGCAGACCGACCTCGCGAACATTCCCTCGGTCTGTCCGGACATCAACCTGACATCCGCCAGCCTTCCCAAGTGGGAGCACGCCCATTTTGGAGTGACCAACGTGGAGATGTCGGCGCTGCTTCTCGCCGAGTGGGGTTTCGACACTGCACTGTGCTCGGCCGTAAACGCCCATCTCCGACCGACTGCATCCACGGGTGGCCGGCTCGCAGCCTTGTTACACGTGGCCTGCTGGACGGCCGACATGCTGGGCAAAGGCCTGCCAGGCGAAAAAGAACAGTGGCACGTGGACGATGGCATCCTTGACCAAGCCGGTATCAGCGAAGACGCACCGCACCGGTGCGTGTTGGAAACACGCTCGGAGCTCAACCGCCTCAGCTCCCTGGTACAGCCAGCCACGGCCGCTTAGCGGCTTCCATGCAGTCGAACGTAGCAGCCGAGGTAACGTTGGACACTTGGCACCAGCGGATCGGATCATTGGCACGAAACGCATCGGGGATTGAAGTCGTTTTTTGCGGGGCTGGTCCCGGTGTGGTTTCAGGTAAACCTTCCGGGCGGCGCGTCTTGACCGTCCGACAAGCTGCCCAAAATTGTCACGAGTTCGCGACGATCCTCAACGCCACTCACCCAACGCGAACCCGCACTCCGACGGGTTGCACAGGATCCCCGCCGCACCCTGCGGCTCGCCTGCTCGATGGGAACGATCCTCATCCCGCAACCCGCCACATCCAATCCCCGGGAGCATCCCGTTATGAAATCCTACTCGTCACCTTCTCAGCGCACACTGAACTTGCTCGCCGCCGCTGTCATCTTGGCGGCCCCCCGCACGGCGGCCGAAGCCCTCGTCACCTCGGAGACCC
This sequence comes from Opitutaceae bacterium, assembly GCA_024711005.1. GTDB lineage: Bacteria > Verrucomicrobiota > Verrucomicrobiia > Opitutales > Opitutaceae > Rariglobus. The sequence continues at coordinate 17,057 of JANJTQ010000174.1, forward strand.
CGACGACCGAAACGGTCGTCGTGGCACAGCAGAAAATCCAGATGACGCCCCTCTTCGACGGTATGGGCGGACATACGCGGAAAGTCACCACCACCTCGCCCGATGCCCAACGCTACTTCGATCAAGGGCTCACCTGGGCGTTCGCCTTTAATCACGACGAGGCGATTCGATCATTCGAGCAGGCCGCGAAATTCGATCCGGAGTGCGCCATGGCCCATTGGGGAATCGCGCTCTGCCACGGACCCCACATCAACAATCCGGTGATGAACGAAGCGGGCGCCCACGCGGCTTGGACCTCGCTCCAGACGGCCCTGGCCTTGATCGACAACGTCACCCCCGCCGAGCGCTCCCTCGTCAAGGCGTTGGCCTCGCGTTATGCAGATCCCACCAACGGTAAAATCCCCCTCACCGCGTCGGAACGGAAGCCATGGGACGAAGCTTACGCGAACGCGATGAAGGACGTGTTTTTCCAACATTCAAACGATGCGGACGTCGCCAGCCTGTATGCGGAAGCCTTGATGGACTTGCATCCGTGGGATCTCTACGACCCGGCAACCCGTGAGCCACATCCATGGACCGCCGAGATTGTCACCACGCTCGAACGTGCGATTCAACTCAACGCCCGGCACCCCGGCGCCAATCATTACTACATCCACGCGGTGGAAGCCTCCAATACGCCCGAACGGGGCAATGCCGCAGCCGAAGTCCTCCGCACACTCGTGCCCGCCTCGGGCCATCTGGTTCATATGACATCGCACATCGATGTGCGAACGGGACGCTGGGCTTTGGCTGCCGAACAAAACAGACGGGCTTCCAAGATCGACGCCGCCTACCGAAAGATCTCCCCCGACCAAGGCATCTATCGAATCTACATGGCGCACGACGACCATTTCCTCGCCTGGACCTGCATGATGCTTGGCCGACGTGAAGAAGCCCAATCCGCCGCACGCGCCATGATCCGGAACATTCCGGAGGATTTCATGAAAGCGGCGGCGCCGTTCGTCGATCCGCTGACCTCGATCGAACTCTCGGTGCTCATGCGCTTCGGTCGCTGGGATGAAATCATGGAGGTCCCGCGTCCGGCCGACTATCTGCCCATCACCGCGGCCATGTGGCATTTTGCCAGAGGAAGCGCCCTCGCCGCCCAAGGTAAGTTGGACGAAGCGTTGACCGAACAGTCGGAGTTTCGAAAAGCGATGTTTGCCCTGCCGGACAACGCCATGCTGCAACAGAACCCGGCGCTCAAAGGCCTCGCGATTGCCGATTGGAGCCTGGAAGGCGAAATCGCCTTTCGCCAGGGCCGGATCGATGACGCCGTCGAGGCGCTTACCGCCGCCGTCGAGCAAGAGGACGCCCTTCGCTACATGGAGCCGCCGGACTGGCTGCAGCCCGCCCGCCACTCATTAGGAGCCATTCTACTTTCGGCGAACCGGTTCACGGAAGCGGAGGCCGTTTATCGGGCCGATTTGAAACGCTGGCCGGAGAACGGCTGGTCACTCTACGGTCTGGCGCGAAGCCTCGCCGCACAAAAGTCCCCCGAAACCGGGGAAATCCAAGCCCGTTTCGACAAGGCGTGGGCTCACGCCGATACCGACATCGCCGCGAGTTGCCTTTGCGTTCTCGACGTGTCGTCGGATTAGGGTGTGTCTGGGCAAGAAGTCGGGCCAGCGTGAGGGAGAAAGGGTGCTCGGCCAAGGCGACCGAGGCGGAGGCGGGCCAGCGGCCCGTGCCGCCGAGGGCAACGCCGGCCCAGTGCCCTTTCGCCCTTCACTCGTAGAGCCTCGGCGATGGGCTGAATTCTTTCCCAAACACACCTAACACCGACGTGGCGAAGATAACCCCGGCAGGGGGGATTAATTTAATGACATGAACCACGAGCGGGACATTTCTTAAATTCATACATCATCGAGCAGTCGAACCTCGGGCATTTGAACCTTTCCCGCAGAGAGTTCCTGTATAGTGTTGGCGGCAACCGCACCCCGACAGTTTTTGCGAGGAACCCATCGCGTTTTTTGGATACTGGGTGTGTAGAAAAAACGTGATCGGCATCGGCGCCTGAGACCCTTTCCGCCCGAGCTCCTCTTGTGTATCGAATTCCGTCCACCCACCCAATCCCTTCCCGCCTCATGAATACCCCGTTATCCCATATCCTGTCCCAGAAAGGCACCGCGGTGACCACCGTCACCGCCTCGACCTCCGTCAGCGATGCCGTGCAAGTCATGAACCAGTTCCACATCGGCGCCGTGCTGGTGATGGATACCGGCAACAACCTGCTGGGCATCTTCACCGAGCGCGACGTGCTTAGCCGCATTGTCGCCAAGGGCGCCGATCCCGCCACCACCGAGGTACAGTCCGTGATGACGACCGAGCTGATCACCACCACTCACAACACCACCGTCGAAGAGGCCATGTCGCTGTTCATGGATCAACGCATCCGGCACTTGCCGGTCCTCGATCAAGGTACCGTCTCCGGCATCATCTCCATCGGTGACATCAACCGGCGCCTGCTCGAGGAAAAGCTTCAGGAAGCCCACCAACTCCGCAGCTACATTCACGGCGACGTTTCCTTGGCGGTCTGAACGTGCCCCCATGCGGTAGTCGGTTTTTGAGGTGATCGGATGGATGGACGGCAGCCGGCGGCGAATCGCGATAAAGCGTGCCCTCGCCGGTGCGTCCTCATCTGATATTCGGCCACTCCGCAACCAGCGAGGCCGGTGATCAACCGGCGAGTCTCGCCATCCAAGAGATGTTGCACGGGCCGCGTCAGCCTCAACCGGACGATAGGGAAGCTGGAATCGGCGCGTGCCACGCACGCGCATCCGCAGTTGCCCAAGCGTAACCAAAAACGGAGGAGCGAGGTCCACGTACTGGTACTCGCGCCCAAGGATTGCGGCCCCGAGCAAGCCGCCGCAAGACCACCGCTCCAAGGTCCGCTCGGTTTTTTACTTGCCACCAACTTAATAATTATAAGTCTACCAATCACCCCAAAATACAACCATCGGGAGTATTGCTCAGGAGGACCGAATCGACCGATGATTCATATTTATTAATCACATTTTGCGGTGTTTCGTCCCCGGCATTGTCCCCGGCAGCCACCGGCCCGTGCCTCTTTCTTTCTTATGCACCCCACTGCCCCTGCCCCCACCCCTTGCCGCGCCTTGGTCGCGTTCCTCCTCCTGCTTGCTCCCTTCGTCGCCATCGCCGCGCCGATCACAAACGACAACTTCAGCCGCAGTGTCTCCCCCGGCTGGGGCTCCACCCCGCAAGGTCAGGCCTATACGGCCGTCGGCGGCACGGCCTCCGACTTCTCGGTCTCCACGACCTACGGCCGCATCAAACTTACCTCCTCCGCCAATCGACTGGTCTCGCTCCCCCTTGGCCTGACCCAGGTCGAGGGCACCGCGCGTATCGCGCTCACCGCGGTCCCGTCTTCGGCCTATGCCTATGCGGGCGCCGCCACGCGTATCCAGTCTTCCGGTACAGATTACTATTACTTCCGTCTCAAGCACTCCTCCAACACCTCCGTCACCCTCACCATTCAGAAGATCATCGGCGGATCCCAGACCACCCTCAGCCCCGAGTTCACTGTCGGCACGGGCTATACGTCCTCCGCCTATTATCGCGTGCGTTTCAGCGCCGCGGGCACCAACCCCACTCACCTCCGCGCCAAAGCCTGGCCCGACGGCACCGATGAACCCGCCCTCTGGCAGGTCGAGATCACCGACTCCACGTCCAACCTTCAGGCTGCCGGCAACGCGGGCATTCGCGCCGGCGCCAACTCCACCTTCGCGCCCCTCAATTGTTCCTACAAAATCGACGACCTCCAGCTGCACGACGTCGCCTTCGTGAGCAACCTCAAGACCGCGATGCAATCCGCCGCCGCCGGCGACATCCTCTACTTCACCGGCACTCACACCGGCCCGGTCAAAACCTACGCCAACGGCACCGCATCCTCTCCGATCATCGTGCGGGGCATCAATGCCACCGTCCAAACGCCCTACCTCACCACGGGCAACGGCGTCCATGTACAGAACAACTACTGGCGCTTCGACGACTTCACGATTCAGAACGCCCTCAAAGGGTTCTACGCGATCGATGCCCACTACGGTGTCGTCAC
>JANJTQ010000190.1 GCA_024711005.1 Opitutaceae bacterium
GATGAAGAAGCTGCGCTGATCGCCAAGGGCGAAATCGATCAAGTGCTCTCGAAGCGCACGGATCGAATGAAGGCGGACTACGACAAGAAACTGCAGGCCGAGGGAAGTGAACCAGCCCCCGGGCCGTGGCCCGGGGAGCATGGCTCGCCGCTCAGGCCTTCGCCTTTTCGGCGGCGGCGGTCACGCCACCGGGAAGGCAGGCGCCGCAGCCGTTCACAAAGAAATCGTTGCCCTTGTTGTCGACCAGGATGAATGCGGGGAAGTCCACGACATCGATCTTCCACACGGCCTCCATACCAAGCTCGGGATACTCCAGCACCTCGACGTGCTTGATGTTTTCCTTCGCAAGAATCGCCGCGGGACCGCCGATGCTCCCGAGATAAAAACCGCCGTGGTCTTTGCAGGCTTTGGTGACCTGCGGGCTGCGATTGCCCTTCGCGAGCATCACCATCGAGCCGCCGAGCGACTGGAAGAGATCCACGTAGCTGTCCATGCGGCCGGCTGTAGTGGGGCCGAAACTACCGCTCGCGTAACCCTTCGGAGTCTTCGCAGGCCCGGCGTAGTAGACCGGATGGTTTTTGATGTAATCGGGCAGCCCCTGGCCGGCGTCGACGCGCTCCTTGAGCTTGGCATGGGCGATGTCGCGGGCGACGACCAGCGGGCCGTTGAGCAACACGCGCGTGGTGACGGGATGCCGTGACAACTCGGCGAGGATGGCGGACATCGGCTGGTTGAGGTCGATGCGGACGACCTTGTCGTCTTTGATGACGCGCTCGCTCGCCGGGATGAAGCGGCCGGGGTTGGTTTCGAGCTTCTCAAGCCAGATGCCGTCCTTGTTGATCTTCGCCTTGATATTGCGGTCGGCGGAGCAGGAGACACCCAGTCCGACCGGGCAGCTTGCACCGTGGCGGGGCAGACGGATCACGCGGACATCGAGGGCGAAATACTTGCCGCCAAACTGGGCGCCGATGCCGCTGCTCTGCGCGATCTTGAGGACGAGTTTCTCGGTCTCAAGGCAACGGAAGGCGCGGCCCTCGTTGTTGCCGGTGGTCGGGAGCTGGTCGAGGTATTTGGCGGAGGCGAGCTTGACGGTCTTCAAGCAGGCTTCGGCGCTGGTGCCGCCGATCACGAGCGCGAGGTGGTACGGCGGACACGCGGCGGTACCGAGGTAGGAAAGCTTTTCGGTGACGAACTTTTCGAGGCCCTTGGGGTTGAGCAATGCCTTGGTCTCTTGGAAGAGGAACGTCTTGTTGGCGGAGCCGCCGCCCTTGGCGACGAAGAGAAATTTATATTCGGAGCCCTCGGTGGCGTAGAGATCGATCTGCGCCGGCAGGTTGGTGCCGGTGTTGACCTCGTTGAACATGTCGAGCGGGGCGGTCTGCGAATACCGAAGGTTTTCCTTGGTGTAGGTTTCGTAGATGCCCTTGGAAATAAACTCGGCATCATTGGCGCCGGTCCAGACCTGCTGGCCTTTCTTCGCGACGACGGTGGCGGTGCCGGTGTCCTGGCAAAAAGGCAGGATGCCTTCCGCGGAGATCTCGGCGTTCTTCAGAAGCGTGGTGGCGACGTAACGGTCGTTGGCCGAGGCCTCGGGATCGTCGAGGATGGCGGCGACTTGCGCGAGGTGCTTCGGCCGAAGCAAAAACGACGTGTCGCGCATGGCTTGCTGCGCGAGGAACGCGAGCGCCTCGGGATCGATCTTGAGGATGTCGCGGCCCTCGAAGGTCGTGGTGCTGACACCTTCCTTGGAAAGCAAACGATACTCGGTGTCGTCGGGGCCGAGCGGGAACGGATCTTGGTAGGAAAAAGCAGGCGTGGCCATGGCGACCAATTAGTCATACCGGCCGCGTCAGGGACGACGAAAAACGCCGGCCTGCGTAAAAATTAGCAAGATTTGCGCAAGCCGTTAGCGGGCCTGTCCGACGAGCGTTTAGACGATCTTCAGCTTCGGAAGATCCTGCCCGTCGATGAGACCGGTGGGCTTGCCCTTCGCATCGATGACAATGAGGTCGTCGATCTTGTGCGCCTCGAACAGGCGCAATGCGTCGACGCCCAACGCATCCTCGGCGATGGTTTTGGGCGAGCGTGTCATAAACGTCGCGACCGGCTTCTCCAGAAAACCGGACCCGGTAAGCGCGCTCCGACGAAAGTCGCCGTCGGTGAAGATGCCAGTGAGTTTGCCCGATTTGGCGTGGACGATGGCAATGCTGCCGCTCTTCGCCTTGGTCATCGCGAGAATGGCTTCCTGCGTCGTGGCCTTTTCGGTGACGACGGGCAGGCGGGCGCCGGTGCGCATGATATCCTTCACGCGGAGAAGAAGAACACGCCCGAGGTTGCCGGCCGGGTGGAACTTGGCGAAGTCATCACGGGTGAGACCGCGCTCTTCCAGGAGAACCATGCCGAGCGCATCGCCCAGCGCGAGCGCCGCAGTCGTGCTGGCCGTCGGGGCGAGCCGGAGCGGACAGGCCTCCTTGGGCACGCGATAGATCAGTTGCAGCTCGGTGTTTTTCGCGAGGTCCGAATCCGGATTGCTGGTGAAGGCGACGGTGCGCAGACCAAGGCGGCGGAAACCGGGAATGAGCCGGAGGATTTCATCCGATTGTCCGCTGTTGCTCAGCAGGAAAACGAGATCGCCTTCGCTGCACAGGCCCAAGTCGCCGTGCAGGGCTTGGGTGGCGTCGAGAAAGCAGGTGGAGAGACCAGTGCTATTGAACGTGCCCACGAGCTTGTTGGCGATGTGGGCGGACTTCCCGATGCCGGTGAAGATGAGTTTGCGACCGGCGGTGCTGGTGGTTTGCACCGCGCGAACCACCTCGACGAACCTCCCATCCAGCTCGCGTGAAGTGGCTGTTAGTGCAGCCTGTTCGATTTTGATGCAGGCGCGGGCGCGACTGAGGACGGTTTTGGAGTCGAGGGCCATTTAGGGTTTGAGTCGTCGGACGGTCTGCGAGACTTAGAAGCAACTTTTTTCCGTTCAAACCATTTCCCCCGCCACCGATGAGGTTCCGTTTTATTTTGCTTTGTCTGTGCGCGCTCGCGTCGGTGTTTTTTGCCGCGGGTTGCGGCCGTCACGAATCGTCGTCGTTCACCGCGGAAATCGACGAACCCGGCTATCGCCGCGGCAAGGACTTGCTTCGACAAGGTCGCAATCAGGAAGCGCTCGCATCGTTTTTAAAAGTAGTCGAAAAGCGCGGCGACGACGCGCCGGAATCGCACCTCGAAATCGGGATTCTCTACCAGCAACACATCAAGGATCCGATCGCCGCGATTTACCACTACCGCAAATTCCGCGAGCTAAAGCGCAACTCCCCGCAGTCGGATCTCGTGCGCCAGCGTATCGACGCGGCCACACGTGAATTTGCCCGCACCCTGCCCGGCCAGCCGCTCGAAAACCAGTCCGACAAACTCGATCTGCTGGAAAAGCTGGATCAGCTCCAACGCGAGAATTTTCAGCTCAAAGAACAGCTGATCGGCGCGCGCACCCAGGCCATCAACACACCTCGTCCGCCCGCCGCGCACGCCGATCCGCTCCCGCCATTGGCCATCAATCCCGACGAGTCGCCCGTCATGGCCATCGTCGAGTCCACCGCTCCGGCCGATGTCCCCGCGCCTCCGCCGGCCACGGTCACGCAGACCCAACGTCCGCCCGCGTCCACGCCCACCCCGCCGGCGCCGGCCGTCACGGGACGACGCTACGTGGTCGTCAAAGGCGATACGCTTTTCGCCATCGCCAAGCGCCACTACGGCACGGCAAGCAACGCGCGCGTGCAGGCCATCCTTCATGCCAACCGCAACGTGCTCCCCAATGCGGCGGCCTTGCAGCCGGGCATGACGCTGGTGATTCCCTGATCCCCCGCCCGCCATGCCCCGCACGTCTCGCCGCACGTCCGTCTTCAGCGAGTCGCTCATTCGCGAGATGACCCGCGTCGCTCAACAACATGGTGCGATCAACCTCTCCCAAGGTTTCCCCGATGGCGATCCACCTGCCGCACTCATGCAGGCCGCGAAGGACGCCATGGACGCCGGCCGCCATCAATACGCCATCACCTGGGGTTCATCGGAACTGCGTGATGCGCTCGCCGCCAAGTTGACCCGCTTCACCGGGTTGCCGGTTGATCCGCTCCGCGAATTGGTCGTCACCTGCGGCGCGACCGAGGCCATGTTGGCGGCCGTCATGACGGTCTGCGATCCGGGCGATCGCATCGGCATGTTTTCGCCGTTCTACGAGAACTACAACGCCGATGCCATTCTCAGCGGCGCGACCGCCGTCCACGTGCCGCTGCACCCGCCCGGCTACGGCTTCGATCCGGCGGAATTGCGTGCGGCCTTCGCGACCGACGGCGGACTGAAGGCGTTCATCCTCTGCAACCCGTCAAACCCGTGCGGACGCGTCTTCACACGTGAAGAGTTGTTGCAGATCGCCGCGCTCGCCGAGGAGTTCGACACGTTCGTGATCACCGACGAGGTCTATGAACACCTGGTGTTCGACGGGCGGCGACACGTCTACTTCTCCACCTTGCCGGGCATGGCGGCGCGCACGCTCTCGGTGTCGTCGCTATCGAAGACGTTCTCCATCACCGGCTGGCGGCTGGGCTATCTCCACGCGGCGCCGGAGATCATCGCGCAGGCGCGCAAGGTCCACGATTTCCTCACCGTCGGCGCGGCCGCTCCATTGCAACATGCGGTCGTCACCGCGCTGCAATTTCCCGCGAGTTATTATGCGACGTTGTGCGCGGAGTATCAGGCGCAACGCGATGTTTTGCTGGGCTATCTCGACCAAACGGGTCTCGCCTACACGCGGCCTGAAGGCGCGTATTTTGTCATGCTGGACATCTCTCCCTTCGGATTCGCAAGCGATGTGGAGTTTTCGCACTGGATGGCGAAGGAGATCGGCGTGGCTCCGGTGCCCGGATCGAGCTTTTTCGCCTCGGGAGAGAACCGCTTTGTGCGCCTGAACTTTGCGAAGAAATCCGCCACGCTGCACGCCGCCGGGGAACGCCTGCTCAAACTGAAACGTGGTTGACCACCACCGTTCCGCAACAAGAGGAAGCCGCCGGGTTCGGCGCCTCCGGGAAGCAGCCGGGGCGTCTCCACCGGCCTTTAAAAAAGTGACCGCCTTGGTAGCCACTCTCGCAGGGTCGACTAACTTTGTCTGCCATGCCCCCCGTCCACGACCGGCCAGATCCTCCGCTACGCCTGCACTCGATCAAGCTCGGGGCGACCGTCGCGGATAAAACCGACGCCATCCGCACGGTTGGCCAGTTACTTGTCGAAGGCGGCTGCATTGCGCCCGAGTATATCGAAAGCATGATCGCCCGCGAACAGCAGGCCAGCACGTGCCTCGGCGGGGGAATCGCCCTCCCTCGCGGTCGTCGGAAAGACGGTGCGTCGATCAAAAAAAGCGGCCTCGCCGTGGTGCAAATCCCCGCAGGCGTGCCGTGGAGCGAGGAACAGACCGTCCACCTCGTCGTCGGCATCGCCGCCCGCGGCGACGAACACCTGAAAATCATCGCCGCTCTGACCGGGGTGCTCGATGACAAGGCCACCGCGCGTCGGTTGATGACGACGACCGATCCCGACGAGATTCTTGCCTCTCTCCTTGGCCCGCCGTCCAAGGCAAACCCATCCGCCCCCATCGACGAACCCTGGCCCGACGCCGTGCATATCGAACTGGTCCTGCGCGGCCAGGCCGGTCTGCGCAATCGCGCCGCGACGAGGTTCGCCGAGATCGCCACCGATTTTTGCTCGGATGTCCGGGTCCGGCACGGCGACCGCGTCGCGGATGGCAAGGCCGTCGCGTCACTGCTTCGCCTCGACGCCGAGAGCGGGATCACCGTGCGCATCGAAGCGCGCGGAGCCGACGCCGGCGCCGCGTTGGCCATCCTCCGCGATGCGATCGAAAACAATGTGGAGAACGGGGCTCAACCCGCCTCGACCTTCGCGGACGCCACCGAAGCATGGGTGCCCCCCGCGACGGCCACGTCCATCGTCGTGGGCACGCCCGCCTCCCCGGGCATCGCGATCGGACCACTCTTTCATTACCGAGCGGAAGTCTTCTCCGTCGAAGACACGCATGGAAAACCAGAAGTCGAACGCCGCCGGCTCCATGACGTGCTCGCCGATGCCGACGCCGAACTGCAGCACCTGAGCGATGACGCCGAGGCATGTCCGTTGTCGGTGCAGGCCGAAATCTTCAATGTCCACCAGGCCTTGCTCTCCGACCCCGAACTGCTCGCCGAAGTGGTCACGCTCATCGACCAGGGTCATGGCGCCCCGTGGTCCTGGCAGCAGGTGATCAAGCGCCGGGTGGATGAAGTGCGGCGCTCGAAAAACGAGCGTCTCGCCGGACGGGCAACCGATCTGCTCGACATCGGACAACGCGTCTTGCGCCTGTTCTCCGGCGTGGTGAAACGCGAAACGGTGATGCCCTCGGAAGAATGCATTCTCGTTGCCGACGACCTCACTCCCTCCGACACCGCCCATCTGGATCCGAAAAAAATCATCGGTCTGTGCACCGCCTCCGGCGGCCCCACCTCGCACACCGCGATCATCGCCCGCGCCCGCGGCCTGCCCGCCTTGGTGGCGGCGGGAGACGAGGTGCTCTCGTTGCCGCCCGGTGCGATCGTCATCCTCGACGGCGGCGGCGGCCGGCTCTATCCGCATCCGGACGAGGCCGCCTTCGCGTCGGCAAAGGAATTTCAGGCCAGCCTCGCCCGGCGACAGGCGCTCGCCGACGCGGACCGTTTCCGTCCCGCTATTCTCACGGACGGCCATCGCGTAGAAATCGCCGCCAACATCTGCGGAAGCGAGGATGCCTCCGCCGCCGTCGAGGCGGGCGCCGAAGGCGTGGGGCTGCTTCGCACGGAGTTTCTATTCCTCTGCCGGGAGACCGCGCCCACCGAAGAGGAGCAGTTTCAGGCCTACTCGGCGGTGGCTCGGGCTCTCGACGGCCTCCCGCTGATCATTCGGGTCTTCGACATCGGCGGCGACAAAATCGTGCCCTACCTGGGACTCACCCGGGAGTACAACCCCTTCCTCGGCCTGCGCGGCATTCGTCTGTGCCTGCGCCGGCCGGACGTATTCAAAACTCAGTTACGCGCCATCTACCGGACCGCCGCCGTCGCCAGGGCCGGATCGGTGAAAATCATGCTCCCCATGGTCGCCACTCTGGAGGAGTTGCGGACCGCCAAGGAAATGGCCGAAGCGGTGCGCGCCGATCTCGACGCTCCGGCTTGTGAAATCGGCATCATGATCGAAGTCCCGTCGGCGGTGATCATGGCCGGCGAGTTCGCCCGCGAAGCGGACTTTTTCTCGATCGGGACGAACGATCTCACGCAATATGCGCTCGCCATCGATCGCGAACACCCCGAGTTGGGCAAGGAGGCCGATGCCCTGCATCCCGCCGTGCTGCGTTTGGTGGCTCAAACGGTGTGCGCGGCCGCCGCGGCTGGGAAATGGGTCGGCGTATGCGGTGGCGCCGCGGGCGAACCGCTCGGCGCGATGATCCTCACCGGCTTGGGCGTCACCGAACTCAGCATGGGCATTCCCTCGCTCGCCGCGGTCAAAGCCCGCTTGCGCGCCACCTCCTTCAAGGCCCTTCAATTGTTGGCGCGTCGCGCGCTTGCCTGCTCGACGGCCGCCGAAGTCCGCGCACTCTCCGGAGACACATAGCGGCCTCCGCCCGTGTTTGTTCCGGGATCGGACGCGCTTCGTGCTTCAACCATGCCCTCTTCCGCCATCAGGACACTCACGCTCAATCCCGCCATCGATCGCACGGCGATTATTCCGTCTTTCACGGCCGGCGCGGTCAATCGGGTCGAGCGAACGAATGATCGCGCGGGCGGCAAGGGAATCAACGTCGCCGCCGCGCTCGCCGGATACGGCCACCCTGTCGCCGCGCTGGGGTTTATCGGATGCGAGAACGAGACCGACTTCGTCTCGTTCTTCGCCGCGCGCGGCATCGAAGATCGGTGTCTGCGCCTGCCCGGACGGACGCGTGTCGGCATCAAGATCGTCGACCCGGTTCGCAACGAAACCACCGACATCAATTTCCCGGGACTCGCTCCCTCCGCCTCCGATCTCGATGCGCTCCGCGCGCAACTCGCCCGGTTAACCGGCGGTTGGTGTGTTCTTGCGGGAAGCCTGCCGCCTGGAGTGGAACCGGGCATCTACCGCGAATTCGTCACGCTGCTCAAGGCACGCGGAGTCCGCACCGTTCTCGACACGAGCGGGGCCGCTCTGCGCGAGGCCCTGCGTGCCGCACCGGACGTCATCAAACCCAACATTCACGAACTGGAAGCGCATCTGGGACGCGCGCTGGCCGACGAGGTCGACGTGGTCGCCGCCGCACGCGCCTTGGTGGCGGAGGGTGTGGAGTTGGTTGTCGTCTCACGCGGGGCCGCCGGGGCGTGCTTCGTGACGGACCGTGAAGCGATCGTCGCTCGTCCGCCATCGGTGACCGTTCACAGCACAGTGGGCGCGGGGGACGCGATGGTCGCGGGTATGGTCGCCGCCCGGCTTGCTAATCTTCCACTCGCCGACTGTGCCCGCCTGGCCACGGCCCTCTCTCTTTCAACGCTCACCCGAACCGACAAGGACTTCGTCTCACGGAAGGCGATCGAAGGATTCCTGAGCCGCGTCGAGATCACCAGTGGTTAGCCGGTGTTCTCCTTGCTGTCGGCGAGCTTCAGGTCTTTCGAAAACAGCTCGATCGCCGTGGCCGCAACCTGGGCCGTATCATAGTAAGCGTAGGCGCCGACTCCCACCGCACCGAGCACGGGGACCCACCGTGAAATGCTTTTCCCGATGACCTTTTGCGTCACTCGAATGCCGATCTTCTGAAGGATGTGCTGGATCGTCTTGAGCGCCGTCTGATGGATGAGATAACGCTCCCCCGCCCGCACAACCAAGTCGCGCATGAGTGCGGCGCCCCCGTGCTTGAAGAGACAGTAGATCATCGTCTCCTTCTTGAGATACGCGGACTTGCCGAAAGCGGCGGCGATGTCCGCAACCATCCCCTGCTGAAGACGCCAGATCGCAAGCAGGTCGGGAAGAAGCGTGGCCAATCCGAAGGGTCCCGGCGGTAACGAAAGGGCGCCTGAAATGCCGGCTGCTTTCACGGCTGTCGAACGCGCGATAAGCTGAGCCCGTTTTTTCGGATCGGAAGTCGTCACCTCCCCCGATGTGGGAATTCGCGAAACCAGTTCGAGCAAAACCTTGGAGACCATGCTTGGATCCTTGTCGGACGGAATCAGGGCGTTTGGCATATCGTGGAAGACACCGTTTTTCCCGAGGAGTGTCCACCCGGCGATGATTGCACGTCCGATACCACCAGCCTCGTTACCTCCCAAGAAACAGGCCCGTCCGCGACGCAGGCCAACCCGGTTTCTTGGGGTTCCAACTGTGCCGCGCAGCGCCTCAGTCCCTGTGCTCGGCCGCTACGTTCGATTGCATCTCTACGTAGGCTTACACCCACGCTGGAAAAAGCTTTCGCTCACGCGGCGGTGTGCTCTGTGTAGGGGAAGCGTTTCACCATGCCCATCCGCCAGATCATCGTCGCGTTTTACCTGCTGCTTTTCCTCAGCGTAGGAGCAGGATCGGCGGCGTTTTTTTGGCAAACGCGACAGGAATACAACAAGCTGCGTCAAGTCGAACTCTCGACCCAGCGGAGGCTGGCGGAGATCGAAGAGCGGTTGCGTGAACAGGAACACGTGCTTCAGCGTCTGCGGACCGATCCCGCTTACGTGGAGATGAAAATCCGTCAGCGCCTCGGCTACGCGCGGCCGGAGGAGTTCATCTTCCGCTTTGAACAATGAACACACGCCGCCCTGTGATCGGACGGGGCGCCGGGAGGCGGTTCCCCGTCACCGGATTCTTGATCGCGGTCGCTTGCTCCGCGTTATTTCCCGCCTCATCCGCCTCCGCAGCCGAGGCCGATGTCGGCCCGTCGGCCGCTCCACTCGACACGCAGCGATCCTTACTCGGACTGCTGGCGGGGAATTTGCAGGGCATTTACACGCCGGTCGAGGGACGTCCGCTGGCGTGGAGCGTGACGTTTCCTTCGGCCGTCAACACGGTACGCACAGGGCGGCTGGCCGTGACCGGCGCTGATTTCGTACTGCGCATCGCCTTGGAGTGGGACATCACCACAGGCCATCTAAGCTGGCGGGTGGACGAGGGACGCGTAGACCTCGGCGCTTGGTTGTCCGCGCTGGCCACCCGTGCGGATCTGGCCTCCGTGCTGGCCGGCGTCGACGCAACGGGCGAGTTGATGATCGCCGGCGAAGGAACATGGCATGACGACGTTACGACGGGCGGACTGCGGATGAATGTGAACGATGCAATCGTGCGCAACGAAACGGAAGGCTGGTCCGTCGAAGGCATCACTCTTCACGCCGGCGGAGATGCCTCGGAGTTGCTCAAAGGACACATGCCGATCGAACTGGCGGTACGCGCGATCAGCACATCGCGTTTTGGTGCGCGTAACCTGAGGGCGACCGTCGTCATGGAGGATTTCGAGCGAATCGAGCTGACGTCGGCGCAGATCGAAATCGCCGGTGGCGAGGTGACGGCGGAACCCTTTTCGATGTCACTGGCCAAGCCAGCGCTGAGCGTGACGCTCGTGATGAAGCGCGTCGGTTTGCAGGATTTGGTGGTGTTCGCACCGACAACTTTTTCCAACGCGAGCGGACGCATCAACGGCACGCTACGGCTGGATTGGAATCAGGCGAACGGGGTCCAAGTCGGAGGGGGCAGACTTGCGCTGGAGAAGAGCGAACCCGCCACGGTGCGACTGGTTTCAAGTCCAGGCTTTCTAACCGCCCAAGTACCGGCGCGCTTCACATTGCTGCCAGCCTGGCTGGGGCCGCTGGCTCGCTGGTTTTCGCCGGTCAATCCCAGCTACGCCACCTTGAGCGAGATTGAACAAGGGAAGCTCGATCTGCGCGTGGAGTCACTCAACGTGCGTCTCACCCCGGAGGGCGACGAACGGGGCCGCAGTGCATCGGCGTTCCTGCGAGCCCGTCCGGAGCAAACGGGAGGTGCGGTCGGGGAAGTCACCTTCCAGATCAACGTGTCCGGCCCGCTTTCCTCGGTGTTGCGTATCGGAATAAAAGAGAGCTTTTCACTCCAAGTACAGTGACGAAACTTTCGTTGCCACCGCCCGTCTCATTCCGAACTCTCCCGCCCATGCTTCGCTCCTTTCTCCTGATCGGTTGCATCAGCCTTTTCACGGGCTGCGTCCATGTGAAACTCGACCCGATCCAAGTTCATGCCACGGTCGACGTGAATGTGAAAGTGGACCGCGCACTCGACGATTTCTTTGGTGATATCGACCGCAAATCCACGACCATCAACACCCCGGACACCCAATCTTGATCCGCATGAAAACGATTTTCCCCCGTCTGCTTTTCATCTCCGCCCTGCTGCTTGGAGCAACCCCGCCAACCCACGCCCAGGATCTGGGTGCGATCCGCGCCCGTATGGAACAGCGTATTGGCCAGATCGATACGCTCAAAACCCAGGGGGTGCTCGGCGAAAACAACCGTGGCTTTCTTGAGGTGCGCTCCGGAGACGACCAAGGCGTCGCCGCCGCCGAGAATGCCGATCGCTCCTCCGTTTACGCAGCGCTCGCGAAAAAGACCGGCGCCTCGGCCGAGGCCGTCGGCAAAGCCCGGGCAAAACAAATCGCCGCAGCCAGCGCCAAGGGCGTGTGGGTGCAGTTGGAAAACGGCCAATGGACAAAAAAATGATCATTCAAGAACGCCTTGCCCAGTTCCTCGGAAAAACGCCCGACGTTAGCGGCGCGGTTTTCGTGGCCGCCAATGCGACCGTGGTTGGCGATGTGAAGCTCGGGAAAAACAGCAGCGTGTTTTACGGTGCCGTGCTGCGCGGTGATATTAACCGCATTGTCGTCGGCGAAGGAAGCAACGTGCAGGACAACGCCGTCGTGCACCTCTCCGACGACGCAGGGGTTCACATCGGCGACCATGTCACCGTGGGGCACGCCGCGATCATCCACGCCTGCACAATTGATGACGGCTGCCTGATCGGGATGGGCGCGACGATTCTCGATCATGCCCATATCGGCGCCGATAGTCTGGTCGGGGCCAATTCCCTCGTGCCACAGGGGTTCACCTGCCCGCCCGGCTCACTGGTGCTTGGTACCCCGGCGCGAGTCGCCCGAGCGCTCTCCGCCGAAGAACGCGGAGCCGGTCGCCGACTTGCGGCCAAATACATCGAGGTGGCCAAGGCTCACGCGGCGCGAGCGTAGCGGTTCGCTCAACTCGGTTTGCCCCGCGCGCGGCGGGGTCGTGGAAAATCGAGCGCGCACAAAAAAACCCGCGACCATAGAGGTCGCGGGCTTGTGAAAAAGAACGAAAACGCAGGCTGTGCGAAAAGGCTTAGACCTTCTCGACGAGACCGGCCTTGATGGCCTTGACCGAAACGAGAACGCGCTTGGTGCCGCCGTTGGCGGTCTTGATGCGGATCTTCTGCAGGTTCGGACGGAACTTGCGCTTGGTGATCGTCGTGATGTGCGTGCCGATGCCGCCGCTCTTCTTCGACTGACCCTTACGGTGAATGATGGAGCCCTTGGTAGGACGTTTGCCGGTGATTGCGCAGATTCTGGCCATATGGAAGGTGGTTAAAGGGTCAGAGATAAAAGTCGGCTACATTTTGAAGCAAGGGCAAAGTTCAGCAGAAAGCAGACGCACTCGGATGCCGGAAGACGAGTCACTCTACGTCCTTAGTCCGTGCAGCACTTGGAACTTCTGTCCCATGTGCGAGGGATGGAGTAATTGCAGCAACGCCAGCTTCCGTTGGCTCATCCGAGTGGCTTCGGCAGCCATGGCTTGGGCAAGGAATGGGCCGGCGTGGTGAATGAAGAAGGCCTCTTGGGACTCGACAGCCATTCGGGTAAAACCCGCGCCACCAAGCGCCTCGGATAACCAGTCCCAGCACACGTGTCCGGTCAGGTCCTGTTCTCCCGGGCGGGCGAGGAGTTCATTGGATTGCGTATGTTGAAAATAGGCGCGCACCGTGCCGGCCGGCGTAGCGGACGAGATTTCAGCCAGTGACTTGCCGTAATCAAACGCCACGAAGAGTCCCCGCCAAGGTTGAGTGACGATTCCGGCCGCGAGATCCACGGCCGCGCGCGGGGCGTCGAAGTGATAGCCCTCATTCGCGATCTCCGGCAGCCACGGGGCGGAGACTTCGTCCAGTTCCACTTCGCGCAAACCATCCGCTCCCAAGGCGACGCCCAGTTCCTTCCACACCGCCCCTCGTTTCACAAACCGACGAAAGGGCTGCGCATCGAACAACTCGTTAGAAAACACCACACAACGGCCGGAGAGCTGAAGCGCTTCCCCCACCCTCACCGTGCGCACCGATGCAAACGGATGGGCGACACCCGCCAGGATGCCCCCGTCGGGCTCGGCACCGACTTCCACAAACGCATGTTCACGCGCATGCTCCTCTCCGCCCAGAAGGGTAACACAAGACGCCGCAACCATTTCTCCGAAGACCGCCCCCGAGGTGCTCGCCGTGTAGAAATCCGTGTCCCGACCGTATCCGACGCGCTTTCGTGCCTGGCGGTAGTAACCCAATTCCGCGTGATAAAGAGCCAGATCCATGAAGTCGGCAAACGTCAGTACTCCGGCCGCGCCGGACCGGGAACGAAAGGCGGAGACGAAATCAGGTGAAGGTAAGGACGATGATCCCATTTACAAAAGCGATGAGTTGGCCACAGTGCCCGGGATGCTCAAACGCATTCTCGTCATCGCCTCCGGCGTGTTCCTCGGCACCATGCTCTCGTTGAGCACGGCGAGGATCGTGACCGCATGGGGACTGTGGCCGAATCGCGAGCTGGAGCAGTCGTCGCGCTATGTGCGCGAGGTGCTCAAAATTGTAAACGAAAACTACGTGGACGCCGGGCAGGCCGGGCTCCCCAAGCTCACCGAATCCGCATTGCAGGGTATTGTGGGATCGCTCGATCCCCATTCCCAATACATGACCGCCCGCGACTACAAGATGCTCACGGAGGAGATCAGCAGCGAGTTCGGAGGCATCGGCGTGCAGGTTGAGTTGCGCGACGACGTGGTCGTGGTGGTTGCCCCCATTCTGGGAACCCCTGGCGATCGGGCGGGGATATTACGCGGCGACATTATCGCCAGCATCGAGGGACGAAAACTCGAGAAGCCCTCGCTCGACGACGTGGTGGGCCGGTTACGCGGCAAGCCCGGCAGCAAGGTCACGTTGGGTTTCACGCGTCCGTCGACGAACAAGGAGTTCGAAGTCACCATCACCCGCGAACGGATCAAGGTGGAGAGTGTGCGCGATGTACGTCTGCGGCCCGATGGCATCGGCTACGTGCAAATCACGCAGTTTTCCGAGCGCACGGGCAGTGAGTTCATCGATGCACTCAACACGCTCAACGCGCAGAGCATGCGCGCGCTCATCATCGACCTGCGCGACAACCCGGGCGGCCTGCTCAACGCGGCCGTCGAGGTGGCCGAACCCTTTTTCAACAAGGGTGAACTGATCGTTTATACCCAAGGCAGACGAAAAGAAGATCGGGAGGACTATCTCGCCGCGGCCCCCGAGCCGGCGATCACCTTGCCGGTTGTCGTACTCATCAATGCCGGCAGCGCAAGTGCGGCGGAAATCGTCGCAGGCGCACTCAAGGACACCGGCCGTGCCGTGATCGTCGGCGAACGTTCCTTCGGCAAAGGCTCCGTGCAATCCATCCTGCCGCTTCGCAAGGGCGAGGGACTTCGCCTGACCACCGCTCGTTACTACACGCCGGGTGGAGTGACCATCCACGAGAAAGGCGTCACGCCCGACGTGGAGCTGGTGATGTCACCCGCGGAAGACCAGAACGCACGCATTCAGCGGTCGCGCGAAGACGTGCTCGACCCCGACGAATTCAAGGCGCGCTTCAATATCGAACGGACTCCGGACCGGCAGCTTGAGGCCGCGGTCGCGGTGCTCCATGCCGCGCTGATTCTGGATCTGGAGACGCACGGAGGCCGTGCGACGAAGGTGCCCGTGACGGCGAAGCGTCCATGATCCTCGCAATCGAGAGTTCCTGCGACGAGACCGCCGTCGCCTTGTTTGATCCCGCGCGCGGAATCACCGGCGAATGGATCCATAGCCAGATTGCACTGCATGGCCGCTACGGCGGCGTAGTGCCTGACCTCGCGACGCGCGAACACCTGCGCAATCTCGGACCCCTGCTTGAACGCGTACGAGAGACCGGCGGCTTCGACGGCATCAGCCGCGTGGCGGTCACGCATGGTCCCGGACTGGCCGGCTGCCTCGCGATCGGAGTCGCGGCTGCGAAGTCCCTCGCCCTGGCGTGGCGCGTGCCGCTCGTCGGGGTTAATCATCTCCGCGGCCACGTGTTCTCACCGTTCATCGGGGTGCATGCGGAGGCGCCGACCGAATTTGAGGCACGACTCGATGCCCTGCTGCCGCATCTCGGACTGGTGGTTTCTGGAGGCAACACGCTCCTGTTCACGCTCGACCGGGACCGTCGCATCACCGTGGTGTCCTCGACAAAAGATGACGCCGCGGGCGAAGCGCTCGACAAGGGCGCAAAGCTGTTGGGACTTGGCTATCCCGGCGGACCGCTGATCGAAAAACGAGCGGCTCTCGGCAACCGGGAGGCGTATGCGTTTCCGCGCGGGATTGGTCCGCGCGCAGATCTGGATTTCAGTTTCTCGGGATTGAAGACGAGCCTTCGCTATCAGCTTGAAAAGATGAGTCCGCCGGAAGTCGAAGCGCGGCTGAACGACCTGTGTGCGAGTTATCAGCAGGCAGTGGTGGATGCGCTCGTACGGAAGACCACGCTTGCGTTGGAGCGGGAACGTTTTTCCAGCCTGGGGCTGTCAGGCGGCGTGGCCAACAATCAGACGCTACGAGGCGCGCTCGGACGCGTAGCCGCGACGGACGGTATTCCGCTGCTGGCGGCGCAACCGAAGCACACCGGAGACAACGCCGGAATGATCGCCTTCGCCGCATGGATTGATCCCTCGGTACAGCCTGTGGAGCCGTTGGCGGAACTGGGAATCGCACCGGGCTTGACGCTGTGAGCGCTGTAAAAAAGGCCGCCCAAAAACGGGCGGCCTTTTCTGCGGACGGGACTTCGGACGGCCTCAACGGCTGTCGATGTAACGACCGATGGACTTGATCTTGTAGGTTTCCTCGGAAGTACCGATCTTCACGGTCACGCTGTCGCCGACCTTTTTGCCGAGAAGGGCGAGGCCGAGCGGGGTCTTGTACGCGAGGATGTTCTGGGCGGGATCGCTGTCCCACGCACCGAGGAGCGTGTACTTGGCGGACTTGCCGTTGGAGCCGGCGGACACCTCGACGATGCTGCCAACGCTGACCTGATCCGTGGTGGCTTCCTTGAAGTCGGTGATACGGGCGCGGCTGAGTTCCTTCTCGAGCTGGGCCTTTTGCGCCATCAGCACGGTCTGGTCCTGCTTGGCCATCTTGTATTCGGAGTTTTCCTTCAAGTCGCCATGCTCGCGGGCGGTGGCGATAGCCTTGGAATTTTCCGGGATCTTTTTGGAGACGATGGTCTCGTATTCCACGCGCTTGCTCTCGTAGCTCTCGCGGGAAACCAGGAGCTGCTCCTCGTTGGACTCGGCGTCCTTGGCGACGATCGACTGGATGCCGGGGAATATTTTGATGAAGCGGGCGAGCAGCGACTTCTTGGTGAGTTCCTCGAAGCCTTGATTGAGCATGAGGGCGTTCGCGAGGTCGCGAGCAGTCTCGGGATCGGCGATCGAGAGAAGGTCCGAGATGAGTTCGGTGTCTTCGCTGAGAATATCGGCGAGAGGAATGCGGCGGGCGCTGGCGGCCTGGAGGGCCTCGTAGTCGATCGCGAAGAAAATCGCGCTCAGAAGACGGGGGGTGATGAGGTCGTTGAGCAGCTTGGCGAATTTCTTCGAATGGCGGTTCTTGACGATCCACAGAAGGACGGGAGCGCGGAGGTTCTGCTCGATCTGCCAACGTTTGAGGGCGGTGGCGAGTTCGTCGGCGTGGCCGTTTTCAACGAGGAAGTTGATGCATTCGGTGGTGAACTTGCCCTGCGAGGTCTTGAGCAGCGTGAACGCGGCGTCGCGATACTCGGTGGGATGGGTGTCCTTGATGAGATCGAGGAATCGACCTTGGAACTGGACGGGGATCTTTTCGGCGATGGCAACGAGATCGCGCACGTTGGCGATGAGCTCGGCTTGAGACGGCACCAGGGTGGCGGGATCGACGCCCACGAGCTTGGCCAGGTTGTCGCGAACGAAAGCGCCGTAAAGACGCTCGGCGGCGTCGAGCTGGTTGCTATCCTTCACGGACTCGGCGACGCCGGCGAGGATGGCCTTGAGGTCACCCTTGACCTCCTTGGAGCCGGAGGCGGCGATGAGGTTTTCGGCGAGCGCGATGCGACGACGGGCGGAGCGGGTGCCATTGAATTGCTCAATGATCTCGTCCTCGGCGGAAACAGGGGTCTCGCGGAGAATGTAGCACTCGGTCTTCTTGGCGGGAACGGCGATGCGGGGGTCCTTGGCGATGGCCTTCTTTGCGGAGGACCACCACTTTTTGAATTTTTCCTCACCCAGCACCTCGGCGAGCGTGATCTCGAGGTCGATGGCTGTGGTGGCGTTGTTGGGATAGGCTTGGAGGCCTTCAACCACGAGCTGGGCGGGATCTTCGGCGATCAACTTATTGATGACGGCGGGCTCGGTTTGCTTGCGAACCAAGAGATGGTTGTCGGGCAGAATCTGGAGCGTGCCGACACAGAACGCCGGGTCCATCGGGTGGCCCTTCTTGTTCTGGAAGTCGATGATGAGCTTTTGGGTAGCCTCGTCGTAGGACTTGATCTGGCCGAAACCCCAACTGCGATGAATACCGTAGGAACCGGGTTCCATGGCTTCGAGTTGGGCTTTGGACGCCTTGAGGGAGGGATTTTTGGCGATGAGCGCAGAGACGGCTTCCGAGTTCATAAATGGGTTATTCGAGTCGTGAATTGGTGAGTTGAACGCATCGGGGCCCGGTATGTCAACCAACGGGTTTTCGAGCGACCTCCGTGAAACGCAGAAGGCCCGCTCGGTCAGGAGCGGGCCTTCGTGGTCTTTTTAAGGGAAAAGAACCGGATGAGACGTCTCGGCGGCGACTTCAAGGCTTGGGCGCGAGCTCTTTCTTGAGCTTGTCGATCTTCGGTTTAATCACGTAAACGCAGTACCCCGAGTTGGGATTCTTCGCGAAGTAATCCTGATGGTGGTCCTCGGCGGGCCAAAACTCGGTCAATGGAACGATTTCTGTCGTAAGCGGCTTGGAAAACCTGGCCCCGGCCTCGTCGCGGGCTTTCTCTGCGGCCGCTCGCTGCGCTTCGTCGGAATAGAGAATGATCGACCGGTATTGAGGGCCGTGATCATTGCCTTGGCCACCGACTTGGGTGGGATCGTGGATCTGCCAGAAAAAGGCGAGAAGTGCATCCAAGGTGACCTTGCCCGGATCGTAATCGATCTTCACCACCTCGGCGTGCCCGGTCTGCTTCTGACAGACCTCTTCATACGTCGGATTCTTGGTCGTGCCACCGGCATAACCGCAAGTGACCTCGGTTACACCTTGTTTGAGTCTATAGGCGGCATCGAGGCACCAAAAACAACCTCCACCGAGGACGAGCGAATCAGCGCGAGTGCCGGTCGGGATGGTCATAAGTCCGAGAAGAGACAACCAAAGGAGTTGAGAAGACATGGATTCAAGGCGTAGGCGCGGACGAGGCGGCGGGCGTGGAGGTTTTCCTTTGCGCAACCCAAGCCTCGTAGTCCTTGCGCGGCATAAACCGCAACGAAGCCGAGTTTATACAATAACGTTTATGAGTGGGTGGCGGGCCGTCGTTGAAGACGTGGCCAAGGTGGGCTCCGTCGTTGGCAACGTGCACCTCGGTGCGAATCATGCCGTAACTTTCGTCGGTTTGCTCGACGATGAAGCGCGGCTCGATCGCCTGCGTGAAGCTGGGCCAACCGGTTCCGCTGTCGAATTTGTCGCGGCTGTCGAATAGCGGTGTGTCGCTGCAGACGGAAAAATAGACGCCGTCGGCGTGATGGTCCCAGTATTCGTTCTGAAAAGGTGGTTCGGTCCCCTGCTGACGAGCGACCTTGAACTGAGTGGGCGTGAGGAGTTTTTTCCATTCTTCATCCGTGCGACGGATGGTGGTCTTCGACATGTCGATGATGACCTTGGAGGGAAGTCCGCAGGCGGAGACACAGTCTGCATCGCTCGTCGCGCCGGTCGATTGAGTGGATTTCATGGGTGCTTGGGAAAAAAGGTAGGACGCCGCGGCGAGCGGGACACAAAGCAGGAGGGCGGGCCATTTCATATAAAAGACGGGATGAAGGAGACGTCGGAACTTTTCCGGAGTTCCAAATGGGAGCGGCAAATCCGTGTGAAGCGTACAACATCGCTGGAATAACGCAACCGGGGGACGGGCGCGCATCGCCTCTGAAAATATCGGGTTAGGGCTTGCCGACCTTGGTGCGGGCAAACGTTAGTGACGCATGACAAAGCCTTTTAATCCCAGCACGCCGGTCGATGCCTGGGCCACCGCAGTCGAATTGCTGGTCCGTTGGCTCGAAAATCACGATCGCGTCGACGTCCTGCTCGACAGCCTGCCACGCACGCTCGGACGGACGGAACGCGGTCGCTGCCAACACTTGCTCTTCGGGGCAGTGCGGCACCTGGGTCGGATCGAGGCGATCTTCACCCCCTTGGTGGCGCGTCCGCCGCGCACCGCCGTGAAGGCCGTGCTGTTGATCGCCGGTTACGAATTGATCGAGGGTGGCGGCGATGGCCACACCGCGCGTGTCGTCCATCATGCGGTGGAACAAACCAAGTCGCTCGCCAGCCAACCCGAGGCCAAACTCGTCAACGCCGTCGTCCGCAAAATCGCCGCGGCAATCTCCACTCAAACCGAGCCGGCTCCACTCGCCGGCGCGATGGAGTTGTCGGTCTACTATTCGCATCCCGAATGGCTGGTGCGCCGATGGCTGGCGCAGTTCGGCGCAACGGGCGCGCGCGCTTTGCTGGAATGGAATCAGAAGCCTGCGCCGGTATATGCGCGCTGGCGATCCACGGAGCGTGGACCCGAAGGTGAGGACGCTGCGTTGTTCACGGCGACGGCTTGGCCGGGATTCTATGAAGTGAAATCCGGAAATTGGTCGCGCGTCGAAGCGCTGGTGGCCGATGGAACGTTGTTTTTGCAGGATCCGGCAACCCGTCATGCCGTGGAACTCCTTGCGCCGAAAGCCGGCGAAACGGTGCTCGACGCCTGTGCCGCGCCGGGCGGCAAGAGCCTCGCGATCTCCGACGCCATGGGGACGGGGCGCGTCGTGTCGCTCGACCTGCCAAGCCCGCGCATCGAACGGCTCAAACAAAATCTCTCACGGGCAAAAGGCGACGTGGCGCTCGTGCAAGGTGACTTGCTGCAAGCGGAACGGCTGGGAATTTTTGAAGAGCACAATTTACCAAAGGCCTACGATGCAGTCCTCCTGGACGTGCCATGTTCCAACACGGGCGTGATGCGCCACCGGGTCGATGTAAAGTGGCGGTTGCAGGTGTCGGACTTCGCAAAACACGCCCGCCAACAAGGTGACTTGTTAAGCGCCGCCGCACGGCTGGTCGTGCCCGGCGGGCATCTCGTATATTCGACGTGCAGCCTCGACGCGGAAGAAAACGACGGCGTGATCAGCACGTTCCTCGAAAAAACCCGCGGACGTTACACGCTCGAGGCGAAGCGCCAAAGCCTGCCTTGGATCGACGGCCATGATGGAGCGGCGGCTTTCTTGTTGCGCAAAGCGGCGAGCTGAGGCCCCCGACGCAGCCCGCTATTCAAGTCGGTGGGTGGATGCGGAACAGTCCCTATCCACCGTGTGTTTCATACTCGGTCGCGACTGTGATCGTCGCGCTCACTCACCCATCACCGTCACCACGACGCGGCGTGCGTGAGAGGCTCGTCGGTGCTCCCACAAAAAGATCCCCTGCCAGGTTCCAAGCATCATCCGACCGGCGGCGAAAGGCACGTTCTCGCTGGTGCGGGTGAGCGCCATTTTGATGTGACTGGGCATGTCGTCCGCGCCTTCCAAGGTGTGCTCGAAATGAGGATCGTCCTCCGGAACAAGCCGGCTTAGCCACGCCTCCAAATCGTGCCGCGCGGACGGATCGGCGTTCTCCATGATGACCAGCGAACAGCTCGTGTGCTGGCAAAACACGGTGACCACGCCGGCCTGCATCCCACTGCGCGTCACCTCGTGCGTCACGGCATTGGTAATCTCCCGCATACCTTGGCCGGAAGTCTGGATCGTCAGTGTGGTTTGATGGACGGACATGATCGGTTGCGCCGATAAGAACGTTAAAAAAAAGGGAGCGAGCCGTTCGAACCATTATCCTCCACCGGAGGCGAGCGTACTTTCTCCCGCCTTGGTCATCGATCGGGGATCGAGCGCGGCATCCAGGGCCGGAGCGTCCATCAACTTTCGAGCAAGCACCACCTCCCGGAGCGTTTTTCCGGAAGAAAGCGCCTCCTTGGCCACGGCGGCGGCCATATCGTATCCAATATGTGGATTCAATGCGGTCACCAGCATGAGCGAGCGATCCACGAGTTCCTTGCAGCGGGCCTCGTCGGCTTCGATTCCCGTGACACAGGCGTCGGCAAACTGGCGCGCGCCATTGGCAAGCACTTCAACCGACTCGTGCAATGCATACGCGATCAGCGGGATCGTCACGTTCAACTCGAAGTGTCCGTCGCGCCCGCAAGTCACGACCATCTGCGAGAGACCCTGGGTGTAGATACACACTTGCACGAGCATCTCACTCATTACGGGATTCACCTTGCCGGGCAT
>JANJTQ010000220.1 GCA_024711005.1 Opitutaceae bacterium
TGAATCATGCGTCGTAACACACCCGCCTTCCTCTCGCGCCACTCGCTCCTGCTGGCCATCCTGCTGGCGCTGACCGGAGCGCCATCTCGGGCCGAATTGCTCACGCTGACCGACAAACAAGGCCGGTCGATCCTGGCAGACGTTCTCTCGATCCAAAACGGACAAGTAAAGATCAAGCGCGACGATGGCCGGGTCTTCGAACTCCCCTTGGATACCCTGAAAGACGACGATCAGAAAAAACTCAACGAGTGGGCCGCCCAAGAGGCCGTCAAACCACTCCCGCCCGGCGCTCTCCAAGTGGAGCTCAGCCGCGGTGTGTTCAAAACCGACAAACGCGTTGTCGACGTCACTCTCGTCGGTGGGGACGTCGTCAAAAACGGCCAAACGATCACCGAGGAAAAATGGGGCTACGGGGTCACGATCATCAACAAGACGGCGCGCTCGGTTGATAACCTGCGCACGGAATATCGTCTGTTCGCGACGGTGGACAACATTCACGTCAAAGAAAAACAGGGGCTCAAAAAGAAGAGTTACCGGAGTGCGATCGAAAATGTTCCGGAACTCGGCCGCATCACCTTTCGAACCGAGACCGTTTCGGCCATCAAAACCAAATACAACGGCAATATCCACTCCGCCAAGACCGGCGACACCAGCAGCCGGGAGACCCTGCACGGCATCTGGATCCGCATCTATCGCGGCGACGATCTCGTGTACGAAACCGCCATGCCCGACAGCCTGCGCACGAGCGAAACGTGGTAATTGACCGATCATGAAATCATCCTCACTTCGCCTTCTCCTGTCAGCCACGACCGCAATGCTCTGCCTGGGCGTTCTGCCTCTTCAGGCGGACCTTCGCACGCTCACCGACAAACTCGGCCGCTCCATCAAGGCCGATGTGATTTCGGTCGAAAACGGGATTGTAAAAATCAAACGCGACGATGGTCAGACCTTCGAGTTGCCTCTTACCGCGCTGAGCGAAGAAGACCAGCGGTCCCTGAAGGAATGGGCCCTTAAAATGGCCAACCATATACCCGAAGGCGCGATCAAAGTGGAACTGAGCCGAGGAGCGTTCACCTCCAGTAAACGGGAGGATATCGCCATGATTACAACCGAGGAAAATTGGGGCTACAGCGTAACGGTTTCGAATACCACATTCAAACCCATCAAGAACCTCAAATTCGAGTACGTGCTCTTCGTAAAGCCGGACGCCGAGCCCGGAAGAGATTCTGTCGCTTCCAAACTTAAGCGCTCCCAGGGATCCAGCACTCTCGAAGAAATCGCCGGCAACTCCAGATCCGTGTTCCGAACCGATAGCATCAAAATCTACAAGCAGAAGCTCAAGCCAGGCTGGATCTGGGGCAAAACCGGAGGCGCGGAAATGGTCCGCGACACCCTTCACGGTATCTGGATCAAGACCTATGTCGGGGATCAGCTCATCGCAGAGACCTGCACCCCCGAAAGTCTCATGCAGACTGAAAAGGGTCCGTGAGCGCAGGAGCCTGCCGCAGACGATTCCAAGTGGGAGCGTTTCGAGCGTGAGCGACAATCCGCCACTTGCTCGCGAGGATCGGAATCGCGAACAGGCTCGCTCCCACAAAATCCGAAACGGGTGACAACCCGCCCGAGGCCCGCTTAACGGCGGGCCTTTTTTGCGACCGGCTTATACTCGGCGGTGATGACCGACGAAAACCCGCCACGCGCCTTCCAGTCCGCGATGATGGTCAGCGAACGCGGCTTGAGCGCCTTGCCGAGGTCATCACAGATCTTGTTGGTCGCCGCCTCGAAAAAGATCCCTTCATTACGGTAAGCGTGAAAGTAGAGTTTCAGCGACTTCAGTTCGACGCAGGCTTTGTCCGCCACGTAGCGCACCGTGATGGTCGCGAAATCGGGATGGCCGGTCATCGGGCACACCGAGGTGAACTCATGATGGGTGTGTGCGATGATGAAATCGCGGTGCGGTGCGGGATTCGGGAAGGTTTCGAGGATCTTGGGATCGGCCATGGGAGGAAAAAGGCTGAAAGACTGAAGGACTGAAAGACTGAAGGATAAAAACTCCAGCAAAGCTTTCCGGACAAATTCGAGACTGAGCCTTCAGCCCTTCAGCCTTTCAGCCTTTCAGTCTTTTGCCTTCCTCAGGTCGCCGTCTCGGTGAAGCGGGATTCGCGAATGACCGTGACCTTGATCGTGCTCGGATATTGCAGTTCGGACTCGATCCGCTGGCGTAACTCTTTCGCGATATCGTGCGCCTGCTCATCGGTCACGCTCTGAGGATTGACCACCACGCGCACTTCGCGGCCCGCCTGAATCGCATAGGCTTGGTGGACGCCCTGAATCGAAAGCGCGAGTTTCTCCAGGCGATCGAGTCGTTGGATGTAGCCGGTCATCGACTCGGCGCGCGCACCCGGCCTGACCGCCGAAACCGTGTCGGCGAGGATCACCAAGCCCGCATACACCGTCTCCGGTTTCACTTCCTCGTGATGGGCGGCAATGGCGTTCACCACGATCGGCGTCTCACCATAGCGCTTCACGAAACTCGCCCCGATGGAGGCGTGACTGCCCTCGTAGTCGCCTTCAATCGCCTTGCCGATGTCGTGCAACAAGCCGGCGCGTTTGGCGATATTGGGATCCAGACCCGTCTCGCTCGCCAGCATCGAGCAGAGGAAGCCCACCTCAATCGAGTGATCGAGGGCGTTCTGCGTGTAGGAAAACCGATACTTGAGCCGGCCGAGCACCTTGATGATCTCGGGGTGCAGGCCATTGATGCCTAATTTTTGCAGGGCATCCTCGCCGGACTGCTGGACGTTCAGCTCCACGTCTTCCTTGGCCCGACTGTAAAAATCCTCGATGGACGCCGGATGAATGCGTCCGTCTTTCACGAGACCTTCGAGGGTGATGCGGGCGATTTCGCGGCGCACGGGATCGAAGGACGAGATCAGCACCATTTGCGGCGACTCATCGATGAGCAGCGTAACCCCGGTCGTCGCCTCGAAGGATTTGATGTTGCGACCTTCGCGCCCGATGATGCGGCCCTTCATCTCCTCATTGGGAAGCTGGACGATCGTCGCGGTGATGTCGTTGTTGGGCTTCGAAGCCAGCCGCTGCATCGCGGTGATCAGGATACGCTTGGCCTCGTTGCTCAAGTCTTGTTCGGAACGGTCGAGGATCTGATGGCGAAGCGCCCGCAACTCGTCCTGGCACTCGACCTGAACCTCTTCACGCAGAGCCCGCTTGATTTCCTCGGCATCCATTTGCGAGACGCCTTCGAGACGTTTGCGCAAGGACTTGGAAAGGGTGCGGATGGCGTCGCGCGCCTGCTTGATGGCGGCGCTCTCGCGAGCGAGACGCTCGGCCTTCTGCTCCATCTGATGGTCGAGGAGTCCCAACGACTCCTCGTGCGCGCGGATCTCCCGCAACTTCACTTCGCTCTCAATCTCGCGACGGTCCAGCTCCCGATGAACATCCGCCCGTTTGGCGGCAAGTTCCTCCTCCGCGTGCTGTTTGATTTCCTGCGCCGCGACCGCTGCCTCGCGTTTGGCCACCTCCAAAAACTCGGCGGCGCGCTCGACGGAATCCTGACGGATGTGCCGCGTCAGCAGCCACACGACCAGGAAACCGGAGCTGACCCCGATGCCAATCGCGGCCCCAAGCGCCCACCACGTGGGATCGCCTGCGGTCAAGGTCAGGGCAAAATTCTCGGAACCGGCTGAATTCAAGTGAGCCGCATGCTGTGGACCGAACGGCAGAATTCAACCCCGCAATGAACCGGAGGCCGCCAGGCGAACGGTGGCAGCCGACGTCAGGAGGCTGGCGCATTGAACGTAGGCCATGTCGAGGCCCGGCGGTGGATCGCCAAGCCCCACCCTCGCCACCTCCCACGAAACAGGCCTCTTCCGGCGCACCAACCGCGTCTTGGGGTTCCAGCTGTGCCGCGCATGGTTTATTTTGAAGACAGCTAATATTGAATCGTCAGCCGGGGCGCGTCGGAGGCGCCATATTCCTTGCTGTGAAAACGGACGTTCACGCCCTCTTCAGGCACGATCAACAAAGAGACGGTTTTACCCATCACCCGGCTTACCGCTTCGGCAAGCGCCGCCGACTCCCACCGCACCGTGCCGTCCGCCACGACGGAGGTCTCCCAGTCGCCAAGGTAAACGAGCGCGGCATCACCCACCCGGTAATCGTCCGCGACCAGCCCACGTCCCGGGGCGTTGGCGGCGACCAAAAGATTCTCCGTCCAATCATCCCCCATTTCCCCGGCCGCGGGCACGAAGCGATCACTCAGCGCGTACACTCTCGCGCGAAACGGCGCTTCAAGTTTGCCTGCCAGTTTCAGCGCGAGACCGGCTTTGCTCAACAGGCCTTTCGGCTGTCTGGAAAGGTCGAAACGCAAATACAGGTCGCGCCGCGAAGCCACGTCCGGAGCGCCCGCCAAGTCCAGGGAGGCCGCCTCGCCGAGAGGCCTGGCCCGGCCGACAAATGCAGCCGGCCGCCAAGGCCCCCCCGATTCGCGCCCGACGGCCCCGTTTGGCGCGCGCTGCCGCCACCCCGATACTAGTTCCCTCGCTCATCCGCCGCTCTCCGCGCGAGCCACCGCCTCGGCGGCGCGTCGAACTGTGCCCGAAACCACGCCGTGAAATAACACGCCGACGAAAACCCCAGCGCCGCCGCCACCTCTTTGACCGAGCGTCGCTCCTCGGCCAGCAGATGCTCCGCCGCGCGCTTGCGGCGCTCCAAATGATACGCCTTCGGCGTGGTCTCGAATGCCGCCACGAAAAGGCGATTCAACTGCGCCACGCTCAACCCCGCCTGCCGCGCCAGCCATTCCAGATCCCAGGCCTCGGTCAGCGGCAGGGTGTTCAACACATGCGCGGCCCGTAGCACCCGTTCATCCGCCTGCGCCGGCGTCGTCGGCGGACACCCCGCCTCGGCCATCAGTCGCACAAGCTCCCCCAGCCACGCGCAAAAATGGCGGTTCAAATCCAGATACTGCACCGCATCCGCCCGCTTCCATTCCATGCCCATGTCGGCCTGCATAAAACTGCGCGCGACAAACCGCTCCAACCGTTTCGCCAAGCGGGTCAAAACCCGCGAATCCTCGCGCCGCAGCACCACGCCCCGCTCGGGGTTGATCAACGCGCGTCCATCGGGCCACACCGCCTGAAAACGCACCGACAGGACGCCCGCATCCGCGCTGAAGCGGTCGCGGTGCCGCCCGCGCGACGGCACGATCCACTCCCCCGCGTGCGCCGTCGCCTCGTGCCGTCCGGTCGTCACGCTCACCGTCCCCGTACGCACCAGCCAGGCCGCGCCGTACTCCCCGCCCACGCCTTCCCACGACATCCCGCCCACCGGATGCGCCCGATCATGCACATACACCGGCCGGCAGCTTAACCCCGACCAGTCCCGCAGACGTAGAATGCCGGAATCGAAGGAGCGAGTCATGAGCTGATTTCTATGTTTTTAGCTTAAATCCGACAAGGCCCGAATGTTGTCGGACGCCCCCGGTCGCGCCCTACTCGGGACATGAACACCTTCTCCCTTTCCTCCCGCTCCCTGCCTTTGGACGATTCGTGGGACGTGATCGTCCTCGGCGGCGGCCCGTCCGGCTGCACCGCCGCCGCCGCGGCCGCCCGCCAAGGCGCGCGCACCCTCCTCGTCGAAGGCATGGGCGCCCTCGGCGGCATGGGAACCAGTGCCCTCGTCCCGGCGTGGTGCCCGTTCTCCGATCGAAAACAACTCGTCTATCGCGGGCTCGCCGAGCGCGTTCTCAACGAATCCAAAAAGTCCACTCCCCACGTCCCCAAGGACCAGCTCGACTGGGTTCCGATCAACCCCGAGGCTCTCAAACAGATCTACGACAACCTCGTCCTCGAACACGGCGCCACGATCCTGTTCCACACCACCCTCGCCGCCGTGGAAATGCGCGCCGACGGCGAGGTGGACGCACTCATCGTCGCCAACAAGTCCGGTCTCTCCGCATTGCGCGCCAAGGTTTATGTCGATTGCACCGGCGATGCCGACCTCTGTGACCGGGCGGGCGCCGAGACCATCAAGGGCGACGGCGAGGGCGGTTCGCTCATGCCCGCCACCCACTGCTTCGTCCTGGCCAATGTGGACGACTACGCCTACCGCCACGGCGAAAGCCTCTACGGCGGCAACCCCAGGAGCCCCCTCTACGCCATGCGCGCGTCGGGCCGTTACCCGCTCATCCCCGACACCCACCTTTGTTCCAACATCATCGGCCCCGGCTGCGTCGGCTTCAACGCCGGCCACGTCTTCGACTTCGACAACACCGATCCGTGGAGCATCTCCCGCGGCCTCACCCGCGGTCGCAAACTCGCCCAGGCCTTCCGCGACGGACTCGCCGAGTTCGCCCCCGCCGCCTTCGGCAACGCCTTTCTCGTCATGACCGGCTCCATGATGGGCGTGCGCGAAAGCCGCCGCGTCATCGGCGACTACGTGCTCACCTTCGACGATTACATGGACCGCCGCTCCTTCGACGACGAGATCTGCCGCAACAGCTACTTCATCGACATCCATCAGGACCAGAAAAAGTCCGCCAAAAGCTACGAGGAGCGCATCGCGTCGCAGAAGAAAAACTCCTATCGCTACGAACCCGGCGAATCCCACGGCATTCCCTACCGCTGCCTCACGCCGAAAACCCTGCGCAACGTGCTCGTCGCCGGCCGCTGCATCTCCACCGAGCGCATCGTGCAAGGCAGCGTCCGCGTCATGCCCGTCTGCCTCGTCATGGGCGAAGCCGCCGGGCTCGCCGCCGCCCTCGCCTCGTCCGCCCCGATGCCGGACGTCCACGCCGTGGACACCGCGCACCTCCGCACGCTCCTCCGCGATCACGGCGCCTACCTGCCGGAGTAAGGATGCCCGGAGCAAGTTCCGGGGACTTGAAATGTAGGAGCCTGCTTGCAGGCGATTCCGACGTGGGAGCGAGCTTGCTCGCGAGGATCGGAATCGCGAGCAAGCCCCCTCCCACGTTCCAGAGTTTAGAGATTCGGACGGAGCTAAAATACCAAAGCTGGGCCGGTATTGGAGCGCCCGCTGTCGCCGCCTTCGACCTGCTGGCGACTTGACCCGTCTGGGCTCGTATTCACGGTAAGCGGCACCCCTATGCTCCGCCGGTTCTCCTGTTTCATTTTCGGTGCACTCGTCACGCTTGTCCCGCCACGCTTAGCCGCTTCCGCCTCCGATTCCACGCCCGCCCCCGATCCCTGGAAAACCGCACTCGGCTTCGACTACAACGCCGCCGCCGACCGCTTCGCCGATCTTCACGCCGCCGAGCCCGCGAACACACGCGTCGCCATCGCCTACGCCTCCAGCCTGCTCGTCAAACAACCGCGCACCGAGTCCAACATCGAGACCGCCCGCGACCTCCTCCTGCGCGTCCGCGAAACCGCCTCGGCCAAAAGCGAGGATGCCATTCTTGCCCTCTATCTGCTGGCGCGCATCGAACTCGACCACCTCTCCCCTTCGCGGCCCGATTCCGCCCGTCCGCGCCTTGAACAGCTTCGTCGCGACCACCCGGCACACCCGCTCGCCGACCACGCCGCCATCGAACTCGCCTACCTCCTCGCCTACCCGCCGGCCGGAGCCGATCCCTCCGCGATTCCCGCCATCGAGACCTTGCTCGCCTCCGTCAAAGAGCCCGCCGCCGCCCGCGATCTGCACGCGCTTCTCGCCAGTTTTTATCTCCGCCAGGTCCCCGACGCCGTCTCCGCGCTAAAGCACCTTCGCGCCGCCCGCGCGGTCGGCTTCGAGCAACCGCTCCGTAATGCCGAAACCGATCTCACGCTCGGCAGTCTCGCCCGCGAGACCGGCGACCACGCCCTCGCCCGCCGTCATTACGAGGCCTTCCTCGCCGCCGCACCGCGTGATGTGCGGGCCAGCACCGTTCGCCATCTTCTCTCGACTTTGCCGGCCGTCGTCACGCCATGAACCGCCGCAGCAACGTTATCGCCTTGGTCGTTCTGCTCGGGGCCTTCGCCTATTCCGCCTGGCATGTTATCGATCATCGTCGCGCAGAGACCTCCTCCGAACGGGTGACGATACGAGTCGGCCATTGGCTCCTGCATGCCGGCATGCGCGAAGCCTTCGACGAGGCCGCCGCCGACTACATGCGACTGCATCCCGATGTATCGATCGAACAAATACCCGTTCCGATCCGCGCCTGGCCTTCCTGGCTGCGCACCCAACTCGTCGGCGGCACGGCCCCCGACATCACCGGCATGCTCGGCGCCAACGAGGAACTTGCCACGCGCTATTTCATCCCGCTCACCGACCGCATCGACGAACCCAATCCCTACAACACCGGCACGCCTCTCGAAGGCATTCCGTGGGCCGACACGTTTGTCGACGGCATGACCGCCATGCGCAATCTCACCCCCACTTCGGGCGAGATCCACGGCGCC